>LSKJ01000857.1 GCA_001557035.1 Rhodospirillaceae bacterium CCH5-H10
CCTGATCCTGAAGAAGCTCGCAGCGCCTGGCGGCGGTCCCAAGATCGAGACATGGGATGCCAGTAATGAGAATGTCCTAGGAATGGTGGAAGCAGGACTTCATGTCAGCGTTCACTGCGAGTCTTGGACGAGTGTTGCCTATCCTGGAGTCCGGTTTCGCGAAATACGCGATGCATCAGGTCCGAGCCATATCACCTTCACAGCATGCTGGGAGGAACACAACCGAAACCCCGCCCTTACCCGATTCTTGGAAACGCTCCGGCACACGCACCACCCCACGCTCCTGGACTAAGACCCGGCGCTCTCCGTCTTGCCCTTTGCGGATCGGCGCGCTCTCGCAAAGGCTCGATCCGCAGACATGAATCGAGCCAGCATGGGAGCGACGAGTTTCGCTGGATCGATCGTCTGCTCCGTTTCCCGGCCAAGCGCCTCCGCATAGACAATGAGATCCCGGTGGATGGCCGCCGGCAAGTCGACCGTCAACTTCACGGGCTTCTCGTCCAAGATGGCGCCGAGCTTGAGTTTGGACATTACGCTCCTCCTATTCGCGGTACGGCGAAAGCAAGAGATCGCGCGTCACGATGACCCGCACCGGATGGCCCGGACGGATGGTCAAAGTGGGCTGGATGTTGAGGTTGCGCCGCACCACTTGCTGTCCAGCCTGATTCAGCGTGTCGCCCGCACCCCGACGCAGGGCACGGACGATATCGCTATCGTTCTGATCCGAGCCCAGCTCGGTGCCGACCGCCAAAATGGTGGAAAGAAGCGCGGCCTTGAACAGCGAGCCCCAATGATGATCGACACCGT
>LSKJ01000086.1 GCA_001557035.1 Rhodospirillaceae bacterium CCH5-H10
TCCTGCAGGTGCTGGTCGCCAATCCCGTGGTCGAGCCGGCGGATGTCGGCCGCCTGCCGATCCTCAACGGTTTGCTTCTGGCCTATGCGGTCCCGGCCGCCATGGCGGCGCTGGCGCGGCGCTGGGTGGACGGCGTCGAGCCCGATCGGCGGCTCGACATGGTCGTGGGGGCGGTCGCCTCGATCCTGGCCTTCGCCTATGTCTCCTTCGAGGTGCGCCACTTCTTCGATCCCGGGTTCGAGCGGCGCGGTTTCGAGGCGCGCGGGCTCGAACTCTATGCCTACTCGATCGTCTGGCTGCTGTTCGGCGTGGCGCTGCTGGCGCTGGGCTTCCTGCGTCAGGCCGCGGCGCTGCGGCATGCCGGCATGGCGCTGGTCTGCGTCGTCGTCGCCAAGGTCTTCCTGATCGACATGGCGGGGCTGCAGGGGCTGCTGCGCGTGTTCTCGTTCCTGGGGCTGGGCGCGGCGCTAATCGGTCTCGGCTATGCCTATCGCCGCCTGGGCTTCGATAGCAAATGACCCGAACGCCATTCCCCGAGTTCGACCTGTCGCTCGACGCGCTGCGGGCGCTGCAGTTGGACCGGCTGCGCAGCACGCTGCGCCATGCCTACGAGAACCAGGCGCCGTATCGCGCGAAGTGCGAGGCGATGGGCGTCCACCCGGATCAATTCGGCAGCCTCGACGATCTCGCGCACTTCCCCTTCACCGAGAAGGGCGACCTGCGCGACGCCTATCCCTACGGCATGCTGGCAATCCCGCGCGAACGCTGCGTGCGCGTCCATGCGTCGAGCGGCACGACGGGACGTCCGACGGTGGTCGGCTACTCGGCGAAGGACATCTCCACCTGGGGCGACCTGATGGCGCGCTCGCTGTATGCCGGCGGCGCGCGGCCGGGCGACATCATCCACAATGCCTATGGCTACGGGCTGTTCACCGGCGGACTCGGCGCGCACTACGGCGCGGAGCGGCTGGGCTGCACCGTGGTGCCGATGTCGGGCGGCTTCGGTGAGCGACAGGTCCAGCTCATCCGCGAGTTCGACGCGAGGGTCGTGCTCATGACGCCGTCCTACATGCTGGCGATCGCCGACGAGTTCGAGCGCCAGGGCATCGATCCGCGCGAGACCGCCATGCGCATCGGCATCTTCGGGGCCGAGCCCTGGACGGAGGGGATGCGGGCGGAGATCGAGCGGCGACTGGGTATCGACGCGGTCGACATCTACGGCCTCAGCGAGGTGATGGGTCCCGGCGTTGCCTGCGAGTTCGTCGAGACCAAGGACGGGCCGACGATCTGGGAGGATCATTTCTATCCCGAGATCGTCGATCCGGTGACTGGCCAGCCGGTGGCCGAGGGCGAGCCGGGCGAACTGGTGTTCACGACGCTGTCGAAGGAGGCGATGCCGGTCGTTCGCTACCGCACGCGCGATCTCACGCGGCTGATGCCCGGTACGGTCACGGCGATGCGGCGCATGGCGAAGATCACCGGCCGCAGCGACGACATGCTGATCGTGCGCGGCGTCAATCTCTTCCCCAGCCAGGTCGAGGAACAGATCCTGCGCGACCCGGCGCTAAGTGGCCACTACGTCATAGAACTCACGCGCAGCGGTGCGCTCGACGACTTGCTGGTGCGCGTCGAATCGCGTGAGCTTCAGGCGGGCGAGGAGGGGGCGCGGTCCGTCGCCGGGCTGGTGCAGCGCCTCAAGGGCATGTGCGGGCTGACGGCGATGGTCGAGATTGTGACGCCAGGGACGATCGAGCGATCGCTGGGCAAGGCGCGGCGCGTCATCGACATGCGTCCCAAGGCTTAGAGCCCGGGGGCCAGACGGACCGACGGAGAGTTGGGGCATACCACATTGGTACGAAGGTTCGACTTTTTGCGACGACCTCGATATCGCGGGCAGCTCGATACACTGCGCGATGGGGTGGTCCATGGCTGGGCCCATGACAGCAGTCGTCCTCGCGAGCGGCTGTTCGTTGAGATCCATGCGGGCGGCGCCCTTGTCGGTGTCGTGCGTGCCGATGCCTTTCGTTCGGATCTGGCCGGTGCGGGCATCGGCGACGGCAAGTTCGCCTTTTCCTTTGTCCTTCCCGCAGAGGCGGGCGACGGCGGTCCCATCGCCGCCCGGGTGGCGGAAACCGAGTACTGGCTGGTCAATAGCAATCGCCATGGCACCGCCCACGCGCCGAAGCCCGGTCGCGGAGCGAATATCTCACCCGACTGGGCTCGCGCCATTAGCGACGACAGGGCGTTCAGGGAAGAGCAGGCTATGCTGGGGCATTGCTGGACGCTTGTCGGGATTACTCCAGACCTGAAGAGGGATGGAGACTGGTTTCGCGCGACCTTGGGCGGTCGGTCGGTTTTCGTGCAGAGATTCGGCGACTCGATCAAGGGATTTGAGAATCGCTGCGCGCACCGGTTCTTTCCCTTGCGATTGTCCGACAGGGGTAACGGCCCGATCGTCTGCGGCTTTCACCATTGGCACTACAATCGGGACGGGGATGCGGTCGGAATCCCCAATTGTCAGGAACTGTTCGGCACACACCCGCGCAACGTGGCGGCGAAACTGGTCGCCCTGGACATTGCCACCTGCGGCTCCCTGATCTTCGGTCGGTTTCCAGGAGGGAATGGATCGGAAAGCCTCGAGGACTATCTCGGTGAAGGCTTTCCCATTCTCGAAGCGATGTGCAAGATCCCCGCGCGTCCACAGCGATTGAATGGAAAAATTGCCGCCAACTGGAAACTATCGGTAGAAATCACGCTGGATGACTACCACAACGTAGCGATCCATCAGAGGAAGTGCTACGCGAGCAACAGCGAGATTGGCTACTTTCGCTTTGGTATGCATAGCGCGCACTTCACGGGCCACGATGACACGCTCGGCTCGATGTCGGCGGCATGCCGGGACAACCGCTATGTTCCAAGCGGCTATCGCCTTTTCAATATCTTCCCCAATCTTGCGGTTTCCATCTTCAACGCACGACCCTACTGGTTTTGCCACGTTCAGCTGTTCGTGCCGATATCTCCGGGCCAGACAAAGTATGTTTCATGGCTTTTCCAAACCGGATTCCCGGCGAAGGAATGGGCACTCGACCGCTGGACGCGCCCGTTCTCGGACGTGATCCGCGCGCGTCTCGTGCGTCACTTCACAAAGAAGATCGGCGACGAAGATCACCGAGCCTGCGAGCAGATGCAGATGATCGCCCATCAGTTTGACGGCTCCCCGATACTGGGTGCGCATGAGAGGCGCATCGAGTGGTTCGAGGAAGCCTACGAGGCCGCCATCTCGAAAGGCGACGCAACAAGCGACACTGGCAGATAGGAGCGGTCGCCAAGCCCTGATCTAGAGTCCCGAGGCGAGGCGGATTCGGGCCCTCAGCAGCCCGGGATCGTCCGGTAGCTGACTGACTTCCGGCGCGATCAGGGAGGACTTGGATACAGGCGCTGCCTTGGCATGGCCCGTCGCGGCGTTGACGACGGCTGCGAGGGTGAGCACGGCGGCAACGACGACCAGCAGATCGACCCATGAAAAGCGCATCCGGCGATACTCGTAGGGAATGGCGATGGCCCGGGGCTTGTTATGGCCGTTTTTCATGATGGCCTCATTGAGGGGAGTTATCGGCTGGGCTGGAATGGTTGCTTATCGTTCCAGTTTCCGTCGGAGCCGGGACCGGACTGCGGCGATACCAAGATCGATTGTGTCAGCCGTGTCCGATCGTGGCGCCGGCGACCGCCGCGAAGGTCAGTATCGAAGCGGCGATGACCAGGAAGTCGATCCAGCCGAGCGATAGACGGCGGCGCTTCACGGCTTGCCTCCCGCGACGTTGGCGGCAGGAGGCTGTGCCGACGTGAAGGACGCACCCGTCTGCGCGAGGACGCCGCCCGCGAAGATCACGACGCAGATCGCGATCAGAACGGCATCGACGGTGGCGAAATTGCGGCGGGCCATGGAACCTCTCGTTGTGTCTTCACGAGAGCATACGGCGACGCTTCGGCGATCATCCCTCACGTCGAAATGATGCGTGCGACGTGCGGTGTTGGAGCTTGGGCCCCGTCAACGACGAGGCCTTCGGACCGCGAGGTAAAGGTCCCTCACTTCGTTCGGGATGACACCGTTCTTGTCACCGGCCCATCTGCGCCAATACAAGCAAGATTGTCATCCCGAGCGCAGCGAGGGACCTTTCGCTTCCTCGCCAGGATATTTGTCGGAGCGTCCTAGACGTAGGCGATTCGGAGGATGTTGGTGGCGCCCGGCGTGCCGAACGGGACGCCTGCGGTGACGACGAGGCGCTCGCCTTCCTGCGCGATCTCCTGCTGGCGCGCCACGCGCACGGCGCGCTGGACCATGTCGGCGAAATTGTGCGCGTCCTCGGTCTGCACCGGATGGACGCCCCAGGTGAGAGTCATGCGCCGCGCCGTGTCGAGATTGGGCGTCAGGCACAGGATGCGCACGTCGGGCCGTTCGCGGGCGGCGCGCAGCGTCGTCGAGCCGGTGTTGGTGTAGGTGACGATCGCGGCGGCGGAGAGCGTATGGGCGCACTGGCGTGCGGCGGCGCTGATCGCATCGGCGGTCGTCGCCTCGGGCTCGCGGCGGCTGGCATCCATCAGGCGGCGGTAGAGCGGGTCGCCTTCGACGCTCTTCAGGATGCGGTCCATGATCGTGACCGCCTCGATCGGATAGTCGCCCGACGCGGATTCGGCGGACAGCATGACGGCGTCGGTGCCGTCATAGACGGCGGTGGCCACGTCGGACACTTCGGCGCGCGTCGGCGTCGGCGAATGGATCATCGACTCCAGCATCTGCGTCGCCACGATGGTCGGACGACCGGCGGCGCGACAGGCGGCCAGGATGCGCTTCTGCAGCGGCGGCACGGCCTCCGGCGGCATCTCCACGCCGAGATCGCCGCGCGCGACCATGATGCCGTCGCTCTGCTCGATGATCTCGTCGAGATGCTCGATGGCCTGCGGCTTCTCGAGCTTGGCCATCACGGCGGCGCGGCCGGCGACCAGCTTCTTGAGCTCGGCGATGTCGTTGGCGTGCTGGACGAAGGAGAGCGCCACCCAGTCGACGCCCAGCGACAGGCCGAACACCAGGTCCTTGTGATCCTTCGGTGTCATCGGCGACATCGGCAGGACCAGGTTGGGCAGGTTGACGCCCTTGCGATCGCTGATCGTGCCGGCGACCTCGACCACGGTGTCGATCGTCTCGGCGTCATGGCTGACGATGCGCAGCCGGACCTTGCCGTCGTCGATCAGCAGGAGGCCGTCGGGCTTCGCGGCCTTGAAGATTTCCGGGTGCAGCAGCGGCACGCGCTTGGCGGTGCCGGGCGTCGGGTCCATGTCGAAGCGCAGCTTCTGGCCCTTCTTCAGCTCCATCGGGCCCTTGGCGAAGGTGCCGAGGCGCAGCTTGGGGCCCTGCAGGTCCATCAGGATCGCGATCGGGTGCTTGTATTCCTTCTCGAGCGCACGCAGTTGCTGAACGCGCTTGCGATGGTCCTCGTGCTGGCCGTGGCTGAAATTCAGGCGGAAGACGTCGGCGCCTGCCTCGAACAGGGTTCGCAGGCGTTCGTTGCTGGAGGAAGAGGGGCCGAGTGTGGCGACGATCTTGGTGAATCGATTGCGGCGCATGTCCCCAGTCTACTTCAAAGGGGACGACACTTTGAAGTCACCTGCCGCTTCGTAAACCTTGACGACGGCGGCGTCATCCAGCTTTCCGTGACCGGCGCCGGCCGCGGCGATGAAGAGCTGGTGGGCGGCGGCGGCCAGCGGCAAGGGCAGGCGCAGCTCGTGGCCGGTGTCTAGCACCAGGCCGAGATCCTTCACGAAGATCTCGACCGCCGAGAGCGGCGAATAGTCGTCGTCGAGCATGTGCGGCACCCGATTGCCGAACATCCAGGAATTGCCGGCGCTGGCCGAAATGACTTCATAGACCGCGCGCGTATCGGCGCCCGCCTTGGCCGCGAGCGCCATTGCCTCGGCGGCCGTGGCGATGTGAACGCCGGCCAGGAGCTGGTTCACCGTCTTCACCAGCGAGCCGATGCCGGCCTTGTCGCCGAGCCGGAACACCTTGGCCGAGGTGGCGGAGAGGATCGACTCGGCGGCGGCGTAGGCGCGCGCGTTGCCCGAAGACATGAACGTCAGTTCACCCGATTCGGCGCGCGCCCGTCCGCCGGACATTGGCGCATCGAGAAGCTCGTGCCCGCTCGCCGCCAGACGCTCGTCGAGCTTGCGGACGAAGGCGGCAGGGCAGGTGGCGCACTGCATGACGAGGCCGCCCTTGCGCAAGGAGGCAACGGCGCCACCCTCGCCATAGAGGACGGTCTCGACCTGCTGCGCATTCACGACGGCGACGATCACGACATCGGCTGTGCTGGCAGCCTCGGCGGGCGACGCGACCGTCGTGC
>LSKJ01000858.1 GCA_001557035.1 Rhodospirillaceae bacterium CCH5-H10
CACCAGCACGGCGGCCGGCCGCCTGCCGTGGGGCGAGGATCACCACAAGGTCTATCGCTCGCTGCTGAACCGGCGGCTGGCGATGTCGACCATCACCGAGGACCTGCCCGAGGAGCACAACCGGGTCACGCTCGATCCGGTTCTCAAGGATTCCAACGGCATTCCGGCTCCGAAGATCGACTACACGATCGGCGAGAACACGCGGAAGATGATGGAACACGGCATCGCCCGCTCGAAGGAAATCCTGACGGAAGCCGGCGCCACCGGCTTCGGCGTCGAGGCGCCGATCATGAACGGCGGCTGGCATCTGATGGGTACCGCGCGCATGGGCACCGATCCCGAGCGGTCGGTGGTCAACGAATGGGGCCGCAGCCACGACGTGAAGAACCTGTTCATCGTCGACGGCAGCATCTGGGTCACCTCCGGCGGCGTGAACCCGACCTCCACCATCCAGGCGCTGGCGCTCTACATCGCCGACAACATCAAGCAGCGTCTCGCCAACGCCACGCTCTTCGACTGAGGCCACGGACATGCCCCCCGACACCCTGACGGACCACACACTGACCGACGCCGAACTCCGCGACCTGCGCGCGCTGGCCGGCCTCATGATCCCCGCCAGCACCGCCTACAGCGTCCCGGGCGCGGACGACGATCTGATCTTCGCCGAGATCGTGAAAAACCTGGAGCGCGACACGGCCGACGCGAGGGCGGCGCTGAAGCAGCTTGCCGAACTTGGCGGTGGCGCTTTCGCCGAACTCGCGCCGGACCGCCGCGCCGAAGTCGCCGCGCGCTTCAAGCAGGAAGGCGGCGCGGCCCTCTTCTCGCTCAATCGCGTGGTGCTGCTCTGCTACTACCGGGACGACCGCGTCATGCGCTCGCTCGGCCAGGAGCCTCGCGCGCCCTTCCCCAAGGGCCATGTCGTGGAACAGGGCGACTGGTCCCTGCTCGACCCGGTGAGGCAACGCGCGCCGATGTGGCGCCGCGTCTAGAGGGGGTGATTGGATATTGGGATGCAAGAGGTCACTCTTGTCATCCTGAGCGAAGCGAAGGATCTCACGTCCGCTACGCAGTCGTCTGATCGCTCTGCTAGGTCCTTCGCTTCGCTCAGGACGACAGGCGAGCGCTACCTTGTCAGCCCTGCCCGCGGGCCTTCAGCACGAAGCGCATCGCGCGGAAGCTCGAGTCCTTCTGGATCGCCGCCGCGACACGCGGGTCGCCCGAGGGGTTGCTGAGGGAAATCAGCACGTCGGTCTGCGTCTGGCAGGATGCCGCCGCCGTTGCCGCCAGGGATTGCGCGCTGGCGCTGTTGGCGTCGGCCAGGTGAACGTTCGCGGCGAGACAGTTGTCGCGCGCCTCGTAGGCGTCGTTGATGCTCTTCATCAGCTTCGGATCGGACAGGCCGGCGCCGCGCAGCGAACTCGCGGCCTCGCAGCCGCCCAGCAGCAGCGGCAGCGCGACCAGGGTTGCCTGCAACAGTTTTGTCCTCGTCGCCTTCATCCGCTCATCCAGTTCCATCAACGCCACGCCCGCAAACCTACGCCGAGGCGGGCCCGGCCTGTCAAGGCCAGGCCCGATCGGTGTCTAGTGGCGGCTGATCTCGGCGCGGCCCACCACCATGTGATGGACCTCGTCCGGACCGTCCGCGAAGCGCAGATGGCGCTGGTTCACATACATCTCCGACAGCGGCGACCACTGCGAGATGCCGGTGGCGCCGTGGATCTGCATCGCCTGGTCGATGATCACGCAGGCCCTCTCCGGCACCATCGCCTTGACCATGCTGATCCACACGCGGGCCTCGCGATGACCCAGCACGTCCATCGCCTTGGCGGCCTTCAGCACCATGAGGCGCATCGCCTCGATCTCGATGCGGGCGCGGCTGACCAGCTCGAGGTTCTTGCCGAGCTGGATGAGCTGCTTGCCGAAGGCGGTGCGGGTCGAGCCACGCTTGACCATCAGGTCGAGTGCCTTCTCGGCGGCACCGATCGAGCGCATGCAGTGATGGATGCGGCCCGGTCCGAGGCGGACCTGGCTGATCTCGAAGCCGCGCCCCTCGCCCAGCAGGATGTTCTCCGCCGGCACCCGGCAGTTGTTGAACTTGAGGTGCATGTGGCCGCGCGGCGCGTGGTCGTGGCCGAACACGGTCATCGGACCGATGATCTCGAGGCCCGGCGTGCCCATCGGCACCAGGATCTGCGACTGCTGGAATTGCGGCGAGGCATCCGGGCTGGTCTTGACCATGACGATCATGATCTTGCAGCGCGGGTCGCCAGCCCCGGAGATGTAATACTTCTCGCCGTTGATCACCCACTCGTTGCCGACCAGCTCGGCGCGCGTGGTGATGTTCTTGGCATCCGACGAGGCCACGCCCGGCTCGGTCATGGCGTAGGCCGAACGGATCTCGCCGTTCAGCAGCGGCTTCAGCCACTTTTCCTTCTGCTCCGGGGTGCCGACCTTCTCCAGCACTTCCATGTTGCCGGTGTCCGGTGCCGAGCAGTTCAGCGACTCCGAGGCCAGCGCGTACTTGCCCAGTTCGGCGGCGATGTAGGCGTAGTCGAGATTGGTGAGGCCGCGGCCGATCTCCGAATGCGGCAGGAAGAAATTCCACAGGCCCGAGGCCTTGGCCTTGTTCTTGGCGCCCTCAAGCAGCTCGAGCTGGCCCGGCGCCCAGCTCCAGCGGTCCTTGCGGCCCTCGCCCAGCTTGAAGAACTGCTCGGTGATCGGCGCGACGTTCTCGGCGATATGGGCCTTCACCGCGTCGAACAGGGGCTGCGCCTCCTTCGACATGGCAAGGTTGTTCAGCTCGGCATCGAGATCGGGGCGGACCGGCTTCTTGGTCGCTGCCGCTGCCTTCTGGGTCATTGAGGTTTCCTCGGTTTCGGTCGATCGGACTTTGTGTTCGATCAATCCCTACAGACCTCAGTTCTCCGGTCAATAGGCCGCCGCGGCCAGTCCCGGTGAACCTGTTGGAGGCAGCCGCTCCCAAGGCGTAGTCTCGATGCAACGGGAGGTGGCCCACATGGCAAGACTAGACGGCAAGGTCGCAGCGGTGACGGGCGGGGCATCGGGGATTGGCGAGGCGACGGTCCGGCGTTTCGTCGCCGAGGGCGCCAGCGTGGCCTTCTGCGATCGGGACGGCGAGCGCGGCCGGCGCGTGGCGGCCGAACTCGAAGCCTCGGGCGCCAGGGTCGCCTTCACGCAGGCGGATGTCGGGACCGAGGCCGCGTGCCTCGCATTCGTCGAGGGCGCCGCGCAAAAGTTCGGGCGCATCGACATCCTCGTCAACAACGCCGGCATCCGCAAATACGAGAAGATCGACGAGGCGAGCGCGGCCAGCTGGAACGAGATCCTGAACGTCAACCTGCTGAGCTACGCCTTCTGCGCCAAGGCGGCGGTTCCGATCATGCGCCGCAACAAGGGCGGCGCCATCGTCAATGTGGCCTCCGTCCGCTCCGTCATGGCGGGCGGTGGCAACCTGCAGTACGACACCACCAAGGCCGCGATCGCTGGCCTCACGCGGGCGCTCGCCGCCGACCATTCCGCCGAGGGCATCCGGGTGAATGCCGTCGGCCCAGGCCCGATCTTCACGCCGTTCCATCAGCGCCGCATCGAAGCGGCAGGCCAGACCGTCGAGCAGTACAACGCCGACGCTGCCCGAAGCACCATGCTGAAGCGCCCGGGTCGGCCCGAGGAAGTCGCCGCCGCGATCCTGTTCCTGGCCTCCGACGACGCTTCCTACGTCACCGGCGCCCTGCTGTTCGTGGACGGCGGCATGACGGTGATGTGAGCCGGGCACACCGGCCCGACACGAAGACGATGCCTACTTGATCGCCAGCAGCTCGACGTCGAACATCAGCGTGGCGTTGGGCGGAATGACGCCGCCGGCGCCGCGCGCGCCATAACCCAGTTCCGGCGGAATGATCAGCGTCCGCTTGCCGCCGACCTTCATGGTCGCGACGCCCTGGTCCCAGCCGCCGATGACGTGCTGCATGCCGATGGGAAACTCGAAGGGCGAGCCGTGGTCGTGGGACGAATCGAACTTCTTGCCCTTGGTCCCGCCTTCGTAGAGCCATCCGGTGTAGTGCATCACACAGGTCTGGCCGGTTTTGGGGCTCGCGCCGGTGCCGACGGTCGTGTCGAGGATCTTCAGGCCGGTCTCGGTCGTCATGTTTGTCTCCGGTAAGAAATCTGAAATTCGGTACGTCGCGAAGCGTCACACGCCCAGAGGGGCGTCCTGGCCAACGACCTGTTTGTAGAGCGCCCGCACTTCGTCCGAGACGCGGCGCGTGTCTTCCTTCAGGTTGCGCGGCGTGATCGCGATGAACGCGATTTCCCAGTTGTCGGGCTTCGGCACGCCCACTTTCGGCACGAAGGCGTGCGGTGCGCCGGGCGCGTTGTGGAAATGGTCGCCACCCACCACCGGCGTCAGCACCGGCCTGCCATTCTCGTCGAGGGAAAAACCTTCCGCCTCGCCCACCACATACATTGGGAACTGATCGGTACGACTGGCGACGTGCGTGTGAAGCTCGACCTTCGGCAGGAACACCGCCGCGACACCGCGGCCGTGCCGGTTCTGACCCAGACGCCACGGGCCGGGTCCGGTCAAATCCGGCGCGGCGGACAAGTGATATTCCTCGCGGGCCAGAACGGCACGCAACGCTTCCTTTGGATTGACGTCGGGGCCGGCAGCGGCGCGGGCCTTGCTGAAATCCGCATAAACGGACTTCATCCACTCTAGCTCGTCATCGGCCAGTTCGTGGTCGAGGACCGGCAGCGTCGCACCATCGGACATAGGAGCCTCCGCTTCTTGCTTCTCCCCCGTCGCGACGAGGTCTGTCCTAAACTTGGGCCGGAGGCTGTTCGCCCAGGCAGATAATGGCGGAGGGGATGGGATTCGAACCCACGATAGGGATTATCTCCCTATAACGGTTTAGCAAACCGCCGCCTTCGGCCACTCGGCCACCCCTCCGCAGACCCGTTAAGACCCCGGCGACCATAACCCACGACGGATGCCGGGCGGTTCTAGCGGCGGCACCCGGGGGTGTCAAACGACAGTGAGATTTCGCAAGTATTTACAGGCTCTTGGCGCATTGGCCTGAAGCATGCGACGCTCCGTCCATGACCTCCGCCTCCATCGACATGCTCCAGCGCCTGGTCGCGTTCGACACGACCTCGCGCAACTCCAACCTCGACCTGATCAAGTACATCCAGGGCTACCTGGATGAGCACGGGATCCGCAGCACCCTGGTCCCCAACGAGGATGGTACCAAGGCCAACCTGTTCGCCTCGGTCGGTCCCGACGCCGAGGGCGGCATCGTCCTGTCCGGCCATACCGACGTCGTGCCGGTCGACGGCCAGCCCTGGGACACCGATCCGTGGACCCTGACGGAGAAGGCCGACGGGAATCTCTACGGCCGCGGCACCTGCGACATGAAGGGCTTCATCGCCGCCTGCCTCGCCCACGTGCCCGCTCTCAAGAAGGCGAAGCTCAAGGTGCCGATGCACTTCGCCTTCAGCTACGACGAGGAGATCGGCTGCCTGGGCGCCCACTCGCTGGCCGAGAAGCTGGTCGGCAACGTCCCTCGCCCGCAGGCCGTCATCGTCGGCGAGCCCACCATGATGGGCGTCGTCAACGCGCAGAACGCCGGCGGCGGCATCATCACCACCTTCACGGGCGTCGAGGCCCACTCCTCCATGACGCATCTCGGCGTCAGCGCCATCCACTTCGCCGGCGACTTCATCCACTGGCTGAACGAGCTGCAGGTCGAGCTGGCCGGCCGCAAGCGCACCGACATCGACACGATCCCCGGCCATACGACGATCAATGTCGGCATCGTGACCGGCGGTACGGCGGGCAACATCCTCGCCCGCGAATGCACGCTCAACTGGGGCTACCGCACCCTGCCCGGCGACGATCCCTGGGAGGTGCAACGCCGCGCCGAGGCCTATGTCGCCGAGCTGCTGCTGCCGAAGATGAAGGCCAAGCATCCGGACGCCGACATCAAGCTGAAGCGGCGCTCCTTCGTGCCCGGCCTGATGCCGCAGGAGAACGAGGAAGCCGCCAAGCTCGCGCTGCAATGGACCGGCGGCAACCGCACCTACGCGGTGCCCTACGGAACCGAGGCGGGCATCTTCCGCAGCCACGGCATCCCGACGGTGATCTGTGGCCCCGGCGACATCTCGCAGGCCCACCAGCCCAACGAGTTCGTGGCGAAGTCGCAGATGGATGCCTGCGACGCCTTCATCGGCAAGATGATCGGCTGGGCCGAGCGGCAGTAGCGTCGCGTCACATTGGAGCGCGCTACTCCAGTGGCGCTCTTGTCTTGCTGAACGACGAAATCTGAGCGCCACTGGAGTGGCGCGCTCCATTGCCCCGCCGTGCCGAGCTTCAGCCCTCGGTGCGGCGCGTCGTCTCGAACAGGAACCAGACGCGCTTCTCGGTCTCGTCGATCCAGTTCTCGATCAGGCTCGCGGTCGCGATGTCGTTGTGCTCGTCGCACAGCTCGTGGAGCGTGCGCATGTGGACGCAGAGCTGCTTGTTGTCGTCGCGCAGCTCCGCGAGCATGTCGAGCGGCGTGACGTAATCGGCATCGTTGTCGAGCACCCGCTGCAGGCGGGAGATGTGGCCGATGGAGCGCAAGGTGGTGCCTCCCAGCTTGCGCACGCGCTCGGCGATGACGTCGACCATCGCGTCCAGCTCGGTCGCCTGCTCGTCGAGCATCAGGTGATAGTCGCGGAAGTTCGGGCCCGACATGTGCCAGTGGAAATTCTTGGTCTTCCAGTAGAGGGCGGCCACGTCCGCGAGCAGTATGTTCAACCCGCCCGTCAGGTCCCGGGTGGCATTGGCGCCGAGATCCGTCGGGGTGGCGAGAGCTGCGGTCTTGCGCGACTTGACGTCCTTGGCCATGGGCTGACTCCTCTGGAATGGCTGCCGGCCGCAATCTAACCCGCTTCGGGAAAGCCGGGAACCGCGCTACTCGCCGGCACAGACAGGCTGTTCGACCCGGAAGACGCCGTGCTGGCCGAAGCGGGCACGGTAGTCCTCCACGATCGCCTTCACCTTCTCCCGATGCGCCGGCGCATCGAACACCACGACCACGACGAGCTTGGTGCGTTCGCGGCCGATCCGCCCCTGCGGATCGCGATGCTGTCCCTGCGCGTCGAGCACGGTCAAGCCGGCCGGGAACCGGGGTGTCACGCTGTCCGCGAGGAACGACGCCCACTCCGCGTCGCCGACCTCGCCACCCGCCGGCTTGTCGCGCCCGAAATAGAGGTTCACCTCGAGCGCCGATTGCAGCGGCGCGGGACATGCGGACGTCACCGGCTGGGCGCAGGCCGACAGCGCCAGGGCGAGCGAAGCCGCCCCGAGCGCTCCCGTCCAGAGCCGGATCGGCATCTAGTTCAGGTACGGAACGGCCATGCCCTTGGTGACGGCGGGACGGGCGTTCACGATGTCGTACCAGCGCTTCACGTTGGGGAAGTCGGCGAGGTTCACCGTGTGCCATTCATGGCGCGCGGCCCACGGGAAGATCGACATGTCGGCGATCGTGTAGTCCTCGCCCGCCACGAAGGCGTTGCCGGCGAGCTGCTTGTCGAGCACGCCGTAGAGTCGCTTGGCCTCGTCGACATAGCGCTTCATGCCGTACTCGATCTTGGTCGGCGCGGCGCGCAGGAAGTGATGGGCCTGGCCCAGCATCGGGCCGAAACCGCCCATCTGCCACATCAGCCATTGCAGCGAATCGTAGCGCTTGGCGCCGTCGGCCGGCAGGAACTTCTTCGTCTTGTCGGCGAGGTAGATCAGGATCGCGCCCGATTCGAACAGGCTGTACGACTTGCCGCCCGGACCGTCGGGATCGACGATGGCGGGAATGCGGTTGTTCGGGCTGATGCGCAGGAACTCGGGCTTGTGCTGCTCGCCCTTGGAGATGTCGACCTTGTGCACGCTGTAGGGCAGCCCGCACTCCTCGAGCATGATGGAAATCTTGCGGCCATTCGGCGTGCCCCACGTATGAAGCTCGATCATCTCTCAACGTCCCCCGTTCTTGTTGTTCAATCCGGCTGAGCGTCAGGCCCAGCTGTCGTCGTCCCCTGCGCCGCCGCCATCGTCGAGCGACGCGGTGTCGTAGTCTTCCTGCGCCGACGGTCCGTCGGCGGAAGCCTGCTGCTGCTGTTGTTGCTGCGCCGAGTCGGGCGGCAGCAGTTCGGGCGGCGTCGTTCCCGTGGTTCCGCCCATGGCGGCCTGCTGGCCGAACGGCCCCGGATTGCTGCCCATCAGGTTGCGGATACCTTCGAACAGCAGCGCCCCGCCGGCCACGCCCGCGGCTGTCATCATGGCCGTGCGCAGGAAGCTGCCACCGGCGGCCGGCGGCTGCTGTTGTTGCTGCTGCGGCGGCGGCGGCGGCGAGACGGCAGCCTGCAGGGGCGACCGCGTGGAGGGCACGCTCGACAGAACCGACGTACGCGGTGCGGCCGCGCCCCACGGGCCGAGCCTGGGTGCACTGCCGAGAAAGCCTGGGGCGGTCGTCGGCGGCTCCGCCGCGGTCTTCGCCTCGAGTTCGGCAATGCGCTCCTGCGCCGCCTTCAACGCCTGCTCCTGCACCAGCACCGTCTGGACCAGCAGGTAGGCCGACGCAGGCTGCTGCGCGGCGAGTCCGCGAATGAACTGGTCGGCCTCGCCGTCGCGCGGCTGCGACTCGAACGGCTTCAGCCGGTCGAACAATCCGGAGATCAGCTCACGTTCCTGCTGTTGCATGACTAAGCCTCCTGCCCCGACCAACCGTCGCGGCTCCGCCAACGTGGTTGTCCGCCAGCGGAGCGTCAAGGGCAGCGGTCAGTTGACCATTGCCTGATAGACGAGGTCGCGCATCAGGTAGCGATAGCGCAGGCGCGCCTGCGGCGACTGCATCATGAAGATGACATACATGCGCTCGCGAGGATCGTGCCAGAAGTAGGTGCCGTAGGCGCCGCCCCAATAGTAGTCGTTGGGCGAGCCCGGCAGCGGGTTTACGCCCTGCACGTTGCGCACGGCGAAGCCCAGGCCGAAGCCCTGCCCCATCCTGGCACTGGGTTCGAGCGCCTCGAAGCGGAACATGTCGGCGCCCATCTTGATGTCGGGCGGCAGGGTGTCTGCGGTCATCAGGTCTATGGTCTTGCGCGAAACCAGGCGCACGCCATCGAGCTGCCCGCCGTTGGCGAACATCTGCAGGAAACGCGCATAATCGGCGGCGGTCGAGACCATGCCGCCGCCGCCCGAGCGCCAGGTGAACTTCTCGGTGATGTCGGGGATCGCCGGCAGCTCGTTCTTCGGCCCCTCCTTCATCGGCTTGGCGCCGCGCGCCTTCTTGTCGGCGCTGGCCTCGAAGCCGGTGTCGCCCATCTTCAGCGGCTTGGTGATGCGCTCCTCGATGAACTTGTCGAGCGGCATCCCGGAGGCGACCTCGACGACGCGGCCCAGCACGTCGGTCGACATCGAATACTCCCAGGTCGTGCCCGGCTGGTAGAGCAGCGCCAGCTTGCCCAACTTGTCGGCCATCTCGGCATTGGTCTGGCTGCGGTCGGCGACCTTCATGTCCAGATAGGATTGCTTCACCGGGTTGGCGCCGACTGCGCCGTAGGTCAGGCCCGACGTGTGGCGCATCAGGTCGTGCACCGTCATCGGCCGCAACTGCGGCTCGAGCACCATCTCGACCGTGCCGTCGTCCTTCTTCTTCGGCACCGCGACCTTGGTGTCGGCGAAGGCCGGGATATACGTCGACACCCGGTCCGCGAGGGTGAGCTTGCCCTCTTCCATCAGCATCATCGCGGCCAGGGTCACGATCGGCTTGGTCATCGAGGCGATGCGGAAGATCGTGTCGTTGGTCATCGCGACCTTGGCGTCCTTGTCGCGGAAGCCGTAGGACTCGAACATCACGATCTTGCCGTTGCGGGCGATCAGCACGACCGCGCCCGGCAGTTCGTTGTTCTTTACGCCCTCGTTCAGGCGATCGCTCAGCCGCTTCAGGCGGGTCGAGAGGAAGCCGACTTCCTCGGGCGACTGGACCCTGGGGATACCCTGCGCCCCGGCTGGCAGGGCCAGAACCACACCCAGCGCCGCCGCGGCGGCCAGACGAAACATGGACATTCCTGCACTCTCCTCCCGGTCTTTGCGGCATCAAAGCAATTGACCGCCGCCCGGCGCAAGCCTAACGAGAGTTTATCGACGGTCCTCCTTAACCGGAGGCGAACAGGGAATGCCGTGCCGCCCCTCAAAAGGCCAATCGGCAGCTGTACCCGCAGCTGTAAGCGGCGAGCGAACGCCCAAATGTC
>LSKJ01000859.1 GCA_001557035.1 Rhodospirillaceae bacterium CCH5-H10
GTGACGACGGCTTCCTGGATGAGCTGCTCGAGGCGCCGCAACGCCCCGATCGCCGATCCGGCGTGAATAGTGCCGATCCCGCCGGGATGGCCGGTTCCCCAAGCCTTCAGGAGGTCGAGCGCCTCGGCACCCCGCACCTCTCCGATCGGGATACGGTCGGGCCTCAGTCGCAGGGACGAGCGCACCAGTTCGGACAACGACGCCACGCCATCCTTCGTGCGCAAAGCCACGAGGTTGGCGGCGCGGCATTGCAGCTCGCGGGTGTCCTCGATCAGGACCACCCGGTCGTCGGTCTTGGCCACCTCGGCCAGGAGCGCATTGGCAAGCGTCGTCTTGCCTGTCGAGGTGCCGCCGGCCACTAGGATGTTGCGGCGATTGGCGACCGCATGTCGAAGCGCGTTCGCCTCGCCCATCGTCATGATGCCGGCCGCGGCGTAGTCGTTGAGGGTGAAGACCGCGACCGCGGGCTTACGGATCGCGAAAGTCGGCGCCGCAACGACGGGCGGCAGCAGCCCCTCGAACCGCTCACCCGTCTCCGGCAACTCAGCCGATACGCGCGGGCTGCCGGGATGGACCTCGGCTCCGACATGATGGGCGACCAGCCGCACAATGCGCTCACCTTCGGCGGCCGCCAGTCTCTCCTGCGTCTCGACCAGACCGCTCGAAAGCCGGTCGATCCAGAGCCGACCATCGGGATTGAGCATCACTTCGACGACGGTCGGGTCTTCGAGCCAGGTCGCGATCGCCGGCCCGAGCGCGGTGCGCAGCATGCGCGCGCCCCGAGAAATGACCTCTGCCTGGAAGGAATGGACCGTCATCGTCACCCCGATCTGCAGCGCCGCAACAGCGGCCGTCGAACGGGTCGACTAAAAGAAGGAGCAATAAGCTCGGCGCAACAACAACCGAGGGATCGTAGTACTCAGGCGCGAAACGTCGTGTGGATGCGCGTGACCGCTCACATAGGCTCCTGGGGCGGGGCGCTTTCCGTGCCCTCGCCTGGTTCAATGTCCTGCGCAATTTCTTCCGCCAGCGTCCGGCCTTTCGCCAAGCGCCGGCCAAGAGCATCGACGAAGCCCTCATATCGCTCGCGGCCCTTGGCTTGCGCGGCCTGTTGTGCGCCATCAGGCAAAGAGGGCGTGGTGGTCAGCCAGAAGCGCACGAAGAGCGCGAGCGCCTCATTCGATATCGTGACATTGCGTTCCAGCCTTTCGACCTGTCGAACCAGCCGGTCCAGCCGGCGACCAAGCGCTCCTTCCAGTCTTTCCGAGGCATCCGGCGATAGAAATGAGGCGAGTGCGGCCTCCACGATATGCGCCTGCGGGACACGTTTGCGCGACGCATAGTCGGCAAGCTTCAGCGCCAGATCGGGCGGCAGGCGAAACGTATGCTTGGTACGCATCCATCGGCTCACAGGTCGATGCCATCGCCAGGGTCCATCGCGGCCTGGCGGGCGAGCCCCCGAGCCGTGGCGCGCAAACGGCGGGCGCGCAC
>LSKJ01000860.1 GCA_001557035.1 Rhodospirillaceae bacterium CCH5-H10
AAGAGTTCAGACCCACGGCCTTCCCCCTCCGGCCCTGCGGGCCACCTCCCCCGTATGACGGGGGAGGAATACTGAAATCCGTGCTCGCCTAAAGCTGCGCCACCGCGAAGATCTCGGCGCGCAATTCCGGAATCCCGAAGCCCGTCTCGCTGCTGGTCGGCAGGACCTCGGGGTGGGCGGCGCCGTGCTTGCGCGCCACCGCCTCGGCGGCCTTCACTGCGGCAGGAATGTCGGACGCGCGCAGGTAATCGGTCTTGGTCAGCAGGATCTGGTAGGAGACCGCGGCGCTGTCGAGGTTGCGCATCGTCTCGCGGTCGCTCTCCTTCACGCCGTGCCGGCCGTCGATCAGCACGAAGATGCGCATCAGGGTCGGGCGTCCCCGCAGATAGGCCGAGGCGAGATCCTGCCAGGTCTCCTTCATCGAGCGCGAGACCTTGGCGAAGCCGTAGCCCGGCAGGTCGACCAGCATCAGCCGGTCGGCCAGGTTGAAGAAATTGACCTGCCGCGTGTGGCCGGGATTGCCCGAGACGCGCGCCAGGGTGCGACGGCCCGTCAGCGCATTGACCAGGCTCGACTTGCCGACATTGGAGCGGCCGGCGAACGCCACTTCCGGCAGCGAGACGCCGGGCAGGGACTCGACCGAAGCGGCGCCCGAGACGAACTCGCAGGGGCCCGCGAACAGCTTGCGGGCCGCCTCGATCTCCGCCGGCGAGAATCCCTCGTCGGCCTCGGCGTCGGGTGACTTGTCCGGCATCAGCCCTTCTTGCCGGATCCCTTGCCGCCCTTCTTGTTGTCGGCGGGAGCCGGCGCGGCCGGAAGCGCCGCAGGTGCCGCCTTGTTGCCGATCGGCGCGCCGTGGCGGCGCATGATCATGTACTGCTGCGCGATCGAGAGCGTGTTGCTCCACGCCCAGTAGATCACCAGGCCGGCGGCGAACGGCGCCAGCATGAAGGTGAACAGGATCGGCAGGAACTGGAACACGCGCGCCTGCACCGGGTCGGTCGGCTGCGGGTTCAGCTTCTGCTGCAGGTACATCGTGACGCCCATGATGATGGGCCAGATGCCGATGTTGAAGAAGTGCAGGAACGGCGGAACGTCCCACGGGAACAGGCCGAAGCCGGTCAGGATCGTGAGCGGGTCGGGCGCGGACAGATCCTTGATCCAGCCGTAGAACGGCTGATGGCGCATCTCGATGGTGGTGTAGAGCACCTTGTAGAGTGCGAAGAACACCGGGATCTGCACCAGGATGGGCAGGCAGCCCGCCGCCGGATTCACCTTCTCGCGGCGATAGAGCTGCATCAGCTCCTGGTTCATGCGCTGGCGGTCCTCGCCATAGCGCTCCTTGAGCTTCTCCATCTCGGGCTGGAGCCGCTTCATCTTGCTCATCGCCGCATAGGACTTGTTGGCCAGCGGGAAGAACACGGCCTTCACGATCACGGTCAGCGTGAGGATCGACAGGCCGAAATTGCCGAGGTGCACGTAGAGCCACTCGAGCAGCCAGAACAGCGGCTTGGTGAAGAACCAGAACCAGCCCCAGTCGATCGTGAGGTCGAACTTCTCGATGCCGTACTTGCTTTCGTAATCGGAGATCACCCGCACGATCTTCGCGCCGGCGAACAGCCGGGCTTCGGTGGTCGTGGTCGCGCCCGGCGCGATGGCGACGCCGCTGCCGACATAATCGATCTGGTACTTCACGTCGGCGCCGGCGCCGGTCTGCTTGATCGAGACGTCGACCTTCGACTTCTGGTCGGGCACGAGGACCGACATCCAGTACTTGTCGGTAATGCCGACCCAGCCGCCCGTCGTGGAGATCTTCTGCTGCTTGTTGCCCTTGAAGTCGGAGTAGCTGAACTCCTTCAGCGTGCCGTTGAAGACGCCGTAGGGACCCTCGTGGAGGATGTACATGCCCTCGTAGGTCGGCTCGCCATAGCGGACGATCAGGCTCCAGGGGAACAGCGTGACCGGCTTGTCGGTCTTGTTCTCGACGCTCTGCTTCACGTCGAACATGAAGAATTCGTCGATCGCGACGGTGAGGCCGAACACCAGCCCGCCGCCGTTGTCCCAGGTGAGCTTGACCGGCTTGCCGGGCGCCACGCTCTGCGCGTCCGACGTCCACACCGTGTCGGCGCCTGGAACCTTGATCGCGGGATCCGACGCCGACCAGCCGAACTCGGCGTAGTAGGGGCTCTTGCTGCCGACCGGGGACAGGACCGGCACCGGCGGACTCTTGGGATCGATGGTCTCGCGATACTTCACGAGCTGCACGTCGTCGATGCGCGCACCCTTCAGCGAGATCGAGCCGACGAGCTCAGGCGTGCTGAACGTGACGCGCGGCGTGAGCGCGACGGCTTCGCTGCGGCTCACGACGGGCTGCTGCGCCGGCGTGCTGCCGGGACCCGGCTGCGCGCCGTTCGGGCCGGTGGGCGCTGCCGGCGCACCCGGCGGCGTCGTGGTCGAGGCCTGCTGCTGGCCGTTCTGCGTCGCCTGCTTGGACGGCGGGAACGCCACCTGCCAGCCCACGATGATCAGCACCGAGAGGACGATGGCGACGATAAAATTCTTCTGATCCATTTGTCGGCGATCTTTCGTGGCGTCAGGTGCGCCGGGCGGGGTGACAAGAGAGCGGCGTGCGCGAACGCGCGGCGGCCGGCGGAACGGGATCGTAGCCGCCGGCCCCCCAGGGACCGCAGCGGCACAGTCGATGCGCGGCGAACCAGCTTCCCCGCAGCCCGCCATGCTTCGACAGGGCCTCGACCGCGTAAGCCGAGCACGAGGGCTCGTAGCGGCAGGCACCGACGAAGAAGTAGGCGAGCGTGAGTTGGTAGAAGCGAATCGCGCCGCGCAGGACCAAGGACATCATGCGGCCCGGAAACTGGCGATTTAAGCGCTCCGGCGCAAGCAGCCAATGCAGTTCAAGGGGCAGTCATGGCGTCGCGACGGTGAGGGACTTGAGGCGCCGCAGCGCCTCCTGCAGCTCGGCCTGCAGCGCGAGGAAGTCCCGGCCGATGGCTCCCTGGCGACCGACCAGCACGTAATCCTGGTCGGCGCGCGCCGCCTGCGAGATCACCAGGCGCGCGACTTCGCGCAGGCGACGGCGAACCCGATTACGAACGACGGCGTTGCCGACCTTGCGGCTGACGGTGAAGCCGACCCGGATGGCCGGAAAGGCCAGATCGGCCGGAAGAGGCGCGACCTGCAGCACGAAGCCGGGCATGGCGCATCGCCGCCCGGCCTGGACGCGTAGGAAATCGCTACGATTCGGCAGACGCCCGAGGCGCGCCGCGGCCAATAGAACTAGGCCGAAAGACGCTTGCGGCCGGACCGACGGCGATTCGCGATGACCTTGCGGCCGCCGACCGTCGCCATGCGGGACCGGAAGCCGTGACGGCGGGCGCGAACCAGCTTGCTCGGCTGATAAGTGCGTTTCATGACGCAACTCCTTAGAACACAACAAAGCCCCCGCGCGGTGCACCGGGGGCGAAATCCGTGGGCGAGGTAATAAGCATGTGCCCCGCCGGAGTCAACGAGGGCTAGGATGCCCCATGACCCTCATTCTTCACGGCTACCGCTACAGCGTGTACGTCCGGATCGCCCGCCTGGTCCTGGCCGAGAAGGGTGTCGCCTACGAGCGGGTGGAGGTGAACCCCTTCGCCGCGGACATTCCCGCCGCCTATCTGGCCCTGCATCCGTTCGGGCGGGTGCCGGCGCTGGTCCACGACGGTTTCGGGCTCTACGAGACCGGTGCCATCGTCCGCTACATCGACCGGGCCTTTCCGGGGCCTGCCCTCCAGCCAAAGGACCCGCAACGGCTCGCCCGCATGGACCAGATCATGGGCGTGGTCGATGCCTACGCCTACTGGCCGCTGGTCCGGCAGGTCTTCGTCCAGGATGTGATTCGCCCCCATACCGGCACGGCCGGCGATCCGGTCGAGCTCGAGAAGGGCTTGGCGTCCGCAGCCAAGGTGCTCGACGCCCTGGAGGCGCTGGCGGCGAGCGACGGATGGCTCGTCGGCCCCGATCTCTCGCTGGCCGACTTTCATCTCGGCGCAATGATCGCCTACTTCGCGCAATCCACGCGTGGCCTCGATCTACTGGGGACACGGCCGCGGCTGACCGCGTGGTGGGAACGGATGGCACAAAGGCCGAGTCTCTCGGCGACCGACCCGGGCCTGCCTTCATGAGGCGGTCGCTCACCCAGGCGTGAAAGCATGTGCTTTGAGGATCGGCGCCGCAGCGTCAATATCGAGGCGGAACGAGACGAAAGGCCAGATGAACCCGTCGACACTGCGCCGGCTGCTGCCAGTGGCGATCCTTCTGGCCGGGTTGGCGATCTTCCTCCTGCTCGGTCTCGAGCGATATTTCTCCTTCGAGATGCTGGCCCGTCACAAGGCGACGCTGACGGCATGGGTCGCCGCGCATCAGGTGCTGGCGGCGCTCGGGTTCATGCTGGCCTATGCGGCCATGGTCGCCTTCTCGCTGCCGATCGCCATCCTGGCAACGCCGGTCGGCGGATTCCTGTTCGGCACCTGGGCCGGCGCCGGTCTCTCCGTTCTCGGCGCGACCGCGGGCTCGGTCGCCGTCTTCCTCGCCGCACGCTACGCCTTTCGCGATCTCTTCCGGGAGCGCGCCGGCGCACGGCTGGCGCGCTTCGAGGCGGGCTTCCACCACAACGATTTCAGCTATCTGCTGTTCCTGAGGCT
>LSKJ01000861.1 GCA_001557035.1 Rhodospirillaceae bacterium CCH5-H10
CTAGGACACCGCCGATGAACGGGCCGGAGATCGAGCGGCTGATCCAGCTCCTCGGCCGCCTGCCGGGTCTCGGACCGCGCTCGGCGCGCCGGGTGGCGCTGCATCTGCTCAAGAAGCGCGAGACCCTGATGCAGCCGCTGGGCGCAGCGCTGGCCGATGCCGCGCGCGCCATCCGCGCCTGCGGTGTCTGCGGCAACCTCGACACGATCGACCCCTGCTCGATCTGCGCCGATCCCCGCCGCGATGCCGGCCTCATCTGTGTCGTCGAGGATGTCGGCGACCTGTGGGCGATGGAGCGTGGCCGCATCTTTTCCGGACGCTACCACGTGCTGGGCGGATCGCTCTCGGCGCTCGATGGCATCGGTCCGGAAGAACTCAACATCGGCTCGCTCGTGAGGCGCGTCGCCGCCGGTGGCGTGCGGGAGGTCATCATGGCGACCAACGCCACGGTCGATGGACAGACGACGGCGCATTACCTCGCCGAGCGGTTGGCCGAGCATGAGGTGCCGCTGACCCGCCTCGCGCACGGCGTACCGGTCGGAGGCGAACTCGACTGGCTCGACGACGGCACGCTGGCCACCGCGTTCAAGGCGCGGCGCGCGCTCTAGCGATCGCCCATGAGTGCAGAAACCCTCGCCGCCATCGCCATCGCCCTGGGAGCCGGCTGGGCCAGCGGACTGAACGCATACGCCGCGGTGCTCGTCCTGGGAGGCGCACAGCGACTTGGTCTCGTGGCCCTGCCGCAGGACCTCCAGGTCCTCGGCTCGCCCTGGGTGCTGGGCGTGGCGGCCCTGCTGTTCGCGCTCAATTTCCTTGCCGACAAGATTCCCTATGTCGACAGCATCAACGACGCACTGCAGACCTTCGTGCGCATTCCGGCCGGCGCCCTCCTGGCCTATGGCGCGGCGGGCGGCCTGAGCCCGGAAGTCGCGATCATCGCCGGCCTGCTGGGCGGAACGCTGGCCGCCGGCACGCATGTCGCCAAGACCGGCTCGCGGGCGCTGATCAATACATCGCCGGAGCCCTTCACCAACGTCCTCGCCTCGCTGGGAGAGGACGTCACGGTCTTTGGCGGTCTCGCGCTGGCGATCGCTCATCCGATCACTTTTTTGTGCCTGCTCGCGGTCTTCGTCCTGCTGCTGATATGGCTGCTGCCGAGGCTTTTCCGACTTGCAATGAAGCCGTTTCGCCGGATGGCACGGTCTGGCCATAGACCTTCGGTCTAGGAACTGGCGCTTTCCTTCCCCGGTCCGAGGCGTACACTCCCAACCGCACACATGTTCATCCGCCAGAACATCCAGTCCCTTCGGTTCTTCCGCACGACACCGGCGATGCGCTGCCCCTACCTGCCGCATCGCCTGGAAACCAAGCTCGTGACCGAGTTGAGCGGACCGGATGCGATCTCCCAGCACGACACGCTGACCGACGCCGGCTTCCGCCGCTCTCACCATTTCGTTTACAAGCCGCTTTGCGACGGGTGCAGAGCCTGTGTGCCGGTTCGCATCCGGGTTCGCGACTTCGAGCCCAGCCGGGCGCAGCGCCGCATCCAGCGCCGCAACGAACACGTCCACGCAACCGAGGTGCAGGCGCTGGCGACCGGCGAGCAGTTCTCGCTGTTTTCACGCTATGTGCTGACACGTCATCGCGATGGCGACATGGCGGACATGGATTTCGACGACTACCGCGCCATGGTCGAAGAAAGCCCGGTCGAAACGGCGATCATCGAGTTCCGCGACGATTCGGCGGACGGCAGGTTGATTGGATGTTGCCTGGTCGACTGGCTGTCGAGCGGCGTTTCGGCGGTCTACAGTTTCTTCGATCCTCAGGATCCGAGGCGTGGCCTCGGCACGCACATGATCCTGTGGCTGGCCAGTGCCGCCGCGCGCCGGGGCCTTCCATATGTCTATCTGGGCTACTGGATCGCCGACTCCACGAAGATGGCCTACAAGCAGTCGTTCCGGCCGCTCGAGTTCTTCGGGCCCGATGGCTGGGTGGAACTGCCTACGACATAGGCAGTGCACGCCAGTGGAGCGACTTGACGCACCTCGTCCGCTGTACGAACAAGTGCAACCTCTGGCCTCGCTCAGCGGACCACGTTAAGAAAGCATGTCCGTTGGCGAGAACGGACGGCCGGCCCAATAAAAACTCGCAAGCAGGGGAGACGGGATGCGCTTGTTGCTGTCATTCAGCGCGCTGATCGACGCGTTAAACGAGAAAATAGGTGGCGTGTGTAACTGGCTTGTCCTGTTGGCCTGCGTGGTCAGCGCCGGCAACGCCATGGTCCGGTACGCTTACGACTCGAGTTCCAATGCCTGGCTCGAAGTGCAGTGGTACATGTTCGCCGTCATCGTGATGTTCGGCGCAGCCTACACGCTTAAGCGCAACGAGCATGTGCGTGTGGACATCCTCTACATGACGCTGAGCCGCCGCGGGCAGCTCTGGATCGACATCCTCGGCGCCCTGGTCTTCCTGCTGCCGACCTGCGCCATCCTCGCGTGGCTGAGCTGGCCGTTCTTCATGCAGTCGTTCAACGTCTACGAGCACTCCTCGAACGCCGGCGGCCTCCTGCGCTGGCCGATCAAGCTGGTGCTCCCCGTGGGCTTCGCCCTGGTCGCCCTGCAGGGCATTTCCGAACTCATCAAGCGCGTCGCCTTCCTCAACGGGTATGCCGTCGACAGCCTTGAAGCGCACTACGAGAGGCCGACGCAATGATCCCGCTCGATTGGATGCCGCCGCTGATGTTCGGCGGCCTCGTCGTCTTCATGATCATCGGATACCCCGTCGCCTTCTCGCTCTGCGCCGTAGGCTTCTTTTTTGGGTTCCTCGCGATCGAGATGAACTACTTCACGATGGCCTTCATGCAGGCCATCCCGGGGCGTGTCTTCGGCTCGATCCTGTCGAACGAGCTGCTGCTTGCCATTCCGTTCTTCACCTTCATGGGCGCGATCCTGGAGAAATGCGGGCTGGCGGAGGACATGCTGGAGTCGATGGGCCAGCTCTTCGGCCCGGTGAAGGGCGGGTTGGGCTACTCGACCATCATCGTCGGCTTCATTCTCGGCGCGATCACCGGCACTGTGGCCGCCCAGGTCATCGCCATGGCGCTGATCACCTTGCCGGTGATGATGCGGTACAAGTACGACATGCGCTATGCGACCGGCGTGCTCGCCGCCTCCGGCACGATTACACAACTCGTGCCGCCGTCGCTGGTGCTCGTCGTGCTGGCCGACCAGCTCGGCCGGTCGGTCGGAGACATGTATTTGGGCGCCTGGGGCCCCTCGCTCCTGCAGATCGCGCTGTTTGCCGCCTTTACGTTCTATCTGACGCTGGTCAAGCCGGATGCCCTTCCGCCGGTGCCACGGACGCTGTTCGGCAAGGCGCTCCTGATCAAGTGCGCCTGGGGCATCATCCCGGCCGCGGTCCTGATCTTCCTGGTGCTCGGCACCATCATGATGGGCTTGGCGACTCCTACCGAGGCGGGCGCGATGGGTACGATCGGCGCGATTGTCCTGGCGGTGGTGCGCAATGCACCGCTCACCAAGTTCGACCGCGTGTTTTTCGTCGTCGGCTGCGCCGCGGCCATAATCGGTGCACTGATCGGCACCGTTGCCTTCAAGTCCCTGGCCTTCAAGGCCGCTTTCACAGTCATGTTCGCCGCGGTCATCTGGCTGTGCTGGCGGGCCTGGCAGGTGAAGGATCTGCGCGACCTGATCGTCCAGGCCATGCAGGCAACCATGCGCATCACCGCGATGGTGGCCTTCATTCTGGTCGGTGCGACCTGCTTCTCGATCTCGTTTGCGGGTGTCGACGGCGGCCACTGGGTCGAGCATCTGCTGACGGGGCTGCCCGGCGGCGTCTGGGGCTTCCTGATCGTCGTCAACCTGTTCGTCTTCTTCCTGGCCTTCTTCCTCGACTTCTTCGAGATCGCCTTCATCATCATCCCGATGCTGGCGCCGGTCGCGCAGAAGCTGCTCACGCCGGTCGTCGGCGCCGATGCCGCTCTCATCTGGTTCGGCGTCATGCTCTGCGTGAACATGCAGACCTCGTTCATGCACCCGCCTTTCGGCTTCGCCCTGTTCTACCTGCGCAGCGTGGCGCCCAAGGAAGTGAAGAGTTCGGACATCTATTGGGGGGCGGTCCCCTGGGTGATCCTACAGCTCATCATGGTGGCGATCGTGATCTTCGTGCCGCAGACCGTGACCTTCTTCCTCGACAAGCCGCACGGCGTCGATCCCAGCAAGGTGAAGATCGAGCTTCAGGCGCCACCGTCGGAAGACACGGCACCGCCGGTCTTCAAGTAGATCGAAGACAACAAAAAAGCCCCGCCAACCGGCGGGGCTTTCTCTTTGTGGTCTTTCTTCTCTAGCGGCCCTGGGCCGACATCGAGAAGTTGAAGTTGTCGAACGTGTTCTCGGCGACGCGGAACCACAGGTTCTCGTCGGCACGGAAGGCCTTCATGTTGTCGTAGATCTTCTTGAACTTCGGATCCTTGGCCGAGAGTTCGTCGTAGTACTTGTAGGCCTCGAGGAAGCACGGCTCGAGCACGGCGCGCGGGAACGGCCGCAGTTCCGTGCCGGCAGCCACCAGGCGGCGCAGCGCGGGCGGATTGCCGGCATCGTACTTGGGCACCATCCACGAGGTGACGCGGCCAGCCGCGGCCTCGACCATCGCCTGGTAGGGCTTCGGCAGCTTCGCCCACGCCTCGTTGTTGATGTAGAGCGAGCCGACCGACGCGCCTTCCCACCAACCCGGATAGTAGTAGTACTTGGCGACCTTGTTGAAGCCGAGCTTCTCGTCGTCGTACGGACCGACCCATTCGCAGGCGTCGATCGTGCCCTTCTCGAGCGCCGGATAGATGTCGCCGCCGGCGATCTGCTGCGGCACGACGCCGAGGCGCGTGAGGATCAGGCCCGCGAAGCCGCCGACGCGGAACTTCAGGCCCTTCATGTCGTCCATCGACTTGATTTCCTTGCGGAACCAGCCGCCCATCTGGCAGCCCGTGCCGCCAAAGGTAAAGGAGCGGAAGTTGTACTCCTTGTAGAAGTCGTTGATCAGCTCATGGCCGCCGCCGAACTCGAGCCAGGCATAGTACTGGCGCTGGTTCATCGAGAACGGAAGGCCGGTCTCGAAGACGAAGTTCGGATGCTTGCCGAAGTAGTAGTAGGCCGCAGTCTGGCCGGCCTCGACGGTTCCGTTCTGCACGGCATCGGCAACCTGCAGACCCGGGACGATTTCGCCAGCGGCGAAGGGCCGGATCTGGAATTTGCCGTCGGACATCTCGCCAACGATCTTGGCGAAGAGTTCGGAGCCGCCGTAAAGCGTATCGAGCGACTTCGGGAAGCTCGACGTGAGACGCCACTTCACTTCCGGCATGCTCTGGGCAATCGCCGGTGCGGCGATCGTCGTGGCCGCCGCAACTCCCGCAGCACCCACGCCTGCGGTCCTGATGAATTTTCTACGCTGCATGTTCCTTGTTCCTCCCGCGGTTGCCTTCATGGCCCCCTTCAGCGGTTGCAACACTGGCATGCGATAATGGCTTTGAAAAGCTCCCGCATGCCGGAAAAACCTTAAATATCTGCAATGTTGCTGCTTCGATGGCGGGCAATCGGGCAATAAAAAGCCCCGCTGAGCGGGGCTTTTCAATCGGCTGATGAGCCGGGTTCAGAGCTTGTTGGCGGCCGACTGGCGCGCCATGAAGTTGTCGAACGTGTTTTCGGCGACCCGGAACCAGAGAACCTCCTCGTTCCGGAACGGCTTCCACGAATCGTAGACCTTCTTGAACTTCGGGTTCTTGGCGATGGTCTCGGCATAGAGCTCGTTGGAAGCATTGAAGCACGCTTCCATCACCGCCTGGGGGAACGGCAGGAACTTCGTGCCGGCCGCCACGAGTTCGCGCAGCGCGCGCGGGTTCTGGGCGTCGTACTTGGCGACCGACCAGCTCACCG
>LSKJ01000862.1 GCA_001557035.1 Rhodospirillaceae bacterium CCH5-H10
GGGTGGCTCAGGCGCCGTCGCCAATGCCGCCGCTGCCGTTGCCACCGGCGTGGCGGACTGCGTCGTCGTCTTCCGGGCCCTAGCACAAGGCCAGTTCCAGCGCTTCGGCGCGGCACCGCCGGGCGGTACGGCCTCTGGCGAGGCAGCGCTCAACGCGCCTTATGGCGTGATGTCGCCTGCTCAGCGCTACGCCATGCGCGCTATGCGCTTCATCCACGAGAACAGGATCGAGCCCGGCGCTCAGCGCGCCATCGCATTGGCGTCGTATCATCACGCTCAGCGTAATCCGCGTGCAGTAATGTATGGCAAGCCGCTCACGGCTGAGGCATACGATGCGTCGCGTTGGATCGTCGAGCCGTGGCGGCTGTTCGACTGCTGCATGGAAAACGATGGCGCCGCAGCGCTGATCGTTGTGCCGGCGGAACGGGCGCGCGACTTCGCCAAGAAGCCGGCGTATCTTCTAGCGGCGGCGCAGGGCTCGGAATACCGCAACGGAGCGCGCTGTCACAACGCGCCGCTCTATGCGACGTCCAGCTTTACCACGGTCGCGCCGCATCTCTACACCATGGCACATCTGCAACCCGCAGATGTTGACGTGGTGCAGAGTTACGAAAACTTCACCGGTGGCGTGCTGATGAGCCTGGTTGAGCACGGCTTCTTCACCGCCGAGGAGGCCAACGACTTCCTCGTCCCTGAGAACCTGCAGGCGCCTGGTGGCAAGCTGCCGCTCAACACCAGCGGAGGGAATCTCGCCGAGTGCTATATGCACGGGCTCGAGCTGCAAGTGGAGGCGGTGCGGCAGATCCGCAACGAGTCGACGACGCAAGTGCCCGATGCGCAGGTGTCGATGGTGATCTCCGGTCCTATGGTGACGCCGGTATCGAGCCTGATCCTGGGCAGCGAGGAGACGCTCCAATGACCACCGCGACTTACTTGCGGCCGGGCCTGCCGAGCCCGGTGGCCGAGAACGACGGGCTGGATGCGCCCTACTGGGAAGGTGCGCGGCGCGGCGAGCTGATGGTTCAGCGCTGCAAGCCATGCGGCAATTGGCAATGGGGACCGGAATGGATCTGCCACAAATGCCTGTCGTTCGATGTGGGATGGCAGAAGGTCGAAGGACGCGGGCGGATCTATAGCTGGGAGCGGCCGTGGCATCCGGTGCATCCCGCGCTCAAAGATCAGGGGCCATATATCGTCGTCCTGGTTGAGTTGCCCCACGCTGCCGGCATCCGAATGTTGGGCAACTTGGTCGGCGATCCGCGTCAGGAGGTTCGTATCGGTGCCGAGGTCGAGGCCGTGTTCGAGCCGCACAACGATGCCAAGCCGCCCTTCACGCTGGTCCACTGGAAGATCATCGGGTCAGGTTGAAACGGCTCCATGTTTGAGGAGAAGTGACGCGATGTTGCCCAAGAAAACGTTTGCCATGGTGCAGACAGGTCCGCGCAAACTGGAGCGTCGCGACCTGCCCATTCCACCAGTCAGCGCTGACAGCGCGATCCTCAGAATCGAGGCCTGCGGCATCTGCGGCAGCGATCACGAGCAATATGAAGGCGTGTTGAACACACCTTATCCGGTGGTCCCGGGGCATGAGCCGCTGGGGATCATCGAGGCGATCGGCGATACTGCGGCGAAGCGCTGGCGCGTCGACGTCGGCGATCGCGTTTGCGTCGAGACGATGCTGTCCTGCCACTGCTGCAGTACATGCCTTGGTGGGCACTATCATTTGTGCGACCGGCGGCAGATCTATTCCTATATCCCACTCACTGTGGCACCTGGAATCTGGGGCGCATACTCTCAGTATATGTATCTCGCGCCGAACGCGATCGTTCATCGGATCGACAAGTCCTTGCCGCCGGAAATCGCGGTCATGTTCAATCCCCTTGGCGCTGGGTTTCGTTGGGCGGTCGAGCTTCCGGGCACGAGCGTCGGTGATACGGTGATGATCTTGGGGCCTGGTCAGCGTGGGTTAGCCAGCGTAGTGGCCGCACGCCATGCCGGGGCGGCCACGATAATTGTCACGGGACTGGCTGCAGACGCCAAAAAGCTAGCCGTTGCACGTGCGCTCGGTGCTGACTACACGATCGACGTAGACAATGAGGACCCCAAGCAGCGCGTCCGCGAGATCACGGCCGGCAGGGGCGTGGATATAGTCGTTGATGTCACCTCTTACGCCACCCAGCCGGTACGCGGTGCGCTCGACTACGTCCGTCGGGGCGGGACGATCGTGCTGGCTGGAGTGAAGGGGTTCACCACGCAGGACGGCAAAAGGCGTCAGAAAACGGTGCCCGACTTCATTTCCGACATGGTCGTCTGGAAGGAGATTACCATCAAAGGCGCCATCGGTGTTCTCAGTTCCGGCTATCGCAAGGCGATCGATCTCATCGAAAGTCGCAAGGTACCGCTCGCGCTTATGCACACACATGATTTTGCATTAGAAGATGCGGATCTGGCGATCCGTACGCTCGCTCGTCAGGTAGATGGCGAAGGATCGATTCACTCTTGCCTGATCCCCCCATCTTGACGTTAGCGCTGAACCACAACCGGAAAAGAAGCATCATGGATCTACCGCCGCGTCTCCCGCCTTTCGATCAAGAGGTGGCCCGCCGTTTTCTCGACTCGGCCGCCCCTTCATCCGGTCTCCCGGAGTTCCTCGGTCTGCGCACCACGCTGGTCGAGCCGGGCCGGCTGCGCGTGGAACTGTCGGTGGCTCCGAAGCTATTGACGCGCTTCGGCAATATGCATGGCGGCGTGCTCTCGGCCTTGTGCGACCATACGCTCGGGCTAGTATGCTACCCTCACATGCAATCTGGCCAGTGGGCGGCCACCACGGAGTTCAAGCTGAACCTGCTCACGCCGGTCTCCTCCGGTACCGTGGTCGCTGAGGCGCGTATCATCGCCATGACCCGTTCTACGGCGGTGGTGCGGATTGATGTCGAGAATGACGGACGCGCCTGTGGCGCTGCTCAGGGTACAGTTCTGATCATGCAACCGAGGCCACCGAAATCCCAGGACTGACATAGATCTCGCCGTTTGGACGGCGACCAGCAGCGGGGTGCGCCAACGAAGCACGAAGCACGAGGCGCGATGGCTTCAGCTGCGTCCTGCCATCATGCGGATCGCACTGTAGGTTATCACCACCTCGTAGCGCTGGTTGACGATGTTGTTGATCGTCGTAACGATTCCCCGGTTCCCCTTGCTCGTTGGCCGTAAGCGCGAATTTCTCGGCACCTTTTTCGGTTGAGTGTGCTGCGTCAAGAGG
>LSKJ01000863.1 GCA_001557035.1 Rhodospirillaceae bacterium CCH5-H10
ACACGGGTCGGCACGGGCGTGATTTCGCCGGTCAGCCGAGCCGGTACGAGGCCGCTGCGCTCGTCGTCGCTCAAGAGGCCCATGGTTTCCTCGCAAGAAGCTGGGAGATGAGGCGCGTTTCGCCCCCGAGCTTACTTGGCCCGCGGTGTCGCGGCGACTCCCGGCACATGATTGAGGACCGAATGGACGAGACCGCCGTCGACCAGCAGGGATTGCCCGGTGATGTAGCTCGCCTGCGGCCCCAGCAGGAAGGCGATGGCGTCGGCGATGTCGCTGGGCTTGGCAACCCGGCCGAGCGGCACCAGCTTGGCGCGGCCGCGCGCCAGCGCCGGCTTGGAGTAGATCGCGTCGGTCATCGAGGTGTGGACGAAGCCGGGACAGACGGCGTTGGCGCGGATGCCGTCGGGCGCCCATTCCTGCGCCATCATCTCCGTCAGCATGATCAGCGCCGCCTTGGTCGGGCTGTAGGCGCCGGTCGGAAGCTGCGGCACGACGCCGGCCATCGAAGCCAGCATCACGATCGCGCCCCTGGAGCGCTTGAGATGCGGGTGCGCCGCCTTGGCCAGCAGCCAGTTGGCCCGCAGGTTGATGTCGAACACGCGGTTCCAGGTCGCGAGGTCGAGATCGACCAGCTTCGAGGGCGCGGTGATGCCGGCATTGCCGACCAGCGAATCGATGCCTCCCATGAATTTCACGGCCGCGGCGATCACCTTGGCGGGGTCCGCCGGCCTGGCCATGTCGGCCTTGAGCGTGCGGACCTTGCAGCCCGACGTGCGCAGATTGGCCGCCAGCGCTTCCAGCTCGTCGAGATAGGCGACGTCACAGAGCGTCATCGCCTCCGCCCCGTCGGACGCCAGTTTCAGGGCGGTCGCACGACCGATCCCACGGCTCGCGCCGGTGATGACAACCCGCATTGTTTCCTCCCCTTTATGCGGAGGATGGTGGCACGGTTCCCGGCTTGGGGTCGATGGGGAGGAGTCGATCGAACCCGACCAATTTCTCGTAAAGGGCGGCGGCCTGCAGGAGCGCGGCCTCGCCGCGCGGCTTGCCGACGAGTTGCAGGCCCACCGGCCGGCCGAAACTGTCGAAGCCGCAGGGCACGGCGATCGCCGGGCTGCCGGTCACGGTGATGGCCGAGTTCAGCGTCGAGCCCGACATGTAGTTGTCGAGCTTCTTGCCGGCGATGGTGGCAGGCGCGCGCAGGTTGACGTCGAAGGCGGCCGTCGGCGCGCCCGGCGTCACCAGCAGGTCGTAGGTCTGGAAGAAGGTGAACATACGCCGGTAAAGCGCCGCTCGTTCCCGTTCGGCCCAGGCGAGCTGGCTGGTCGTCTGCTTGAGGCCGAGTTCGGTGTTCCAGATGATGTCGGGCTTGAACTTGTCGCGATGCTGCTGGATCTGCAGTTCGCGATCGACGACGAACTGCTGGCTGCGCATCGCCATGAAGACCTCGTCGACCGGCCCGAAGTCCGGCGACACTTCCTCGACGATGCAGCCCAGCTCCTCGAAGCGCTGCGCCATCTTCGTGCAGATCTCGCGGATTTCACGGTCCACCTCGAACCGGCCGCCGAAGTCGATGGTGAAGGCAACGCGCTTCGGCAGAACCGGATTGGCCACGGCCGCGCTGAACGACACGGCGGGCGCGTCGAAGGTCATCGCGTCCTGCGGACAGAAGCCTGCCATCGTGTCGAGGAAAAGCGCCAGGTCGGCGACGTTGCGCGCCATCGGACCCTGCACCGACTGCGGCGAATAGAGATTGTTCGAGGTGCCGCGAGTCACGCGCCCCGCCGAAGGCCGCAGGCCCACGGTCGAGCAATAGGTGCCGGGCCGCCGCAGCGAGCCGCCATGATCCGAACCGTGCGCCAGCCAGACCTCGCCGGTGGCGACCGAGACCGAGCCGCCGCCGGTCGAACCACCGCAGGTCAGCGAGGTGTTCCAGGGATTGCGCGTGCGGCCGAAGACCTCGTTGAAGGTGCTGCCGCCGGCGCCGAACTCCGGCGTGTTCGATTTACCGACGACGATGCCGCCCTTGCGCTCGATGCGTTCGACCAGCGGGTGCGATTTCTCTGGCACATGGTTGGCGAAGATCGGCGAGCCATAGGTGGTGCGCACGCCGCCCACGTCGGTCAGGTCCTTGATCGAGACCGGCAGGCCGGCCAGCCAGCCCGCCTCACCCTCGGCCTCGTTCGCCTTGCCGGCCATGATCTTCCTGGCGTGATCACGCGCGCGATCCAGGCAGAGCGTCGGCATGGCATTCACGGCGGGCTCGACTTCTTCCATGCGTTTGGCCGACGCCTCGACAAGGTCGAGCGGCGTGATCTCCTTCGTTCTGAGACGCGAAACGGCCTCGACCGCGGTGAGACGCCAAAGTTCGTTGCTCATGTGTTGCCTCCAGCGGCTAGTGTGCCAGCCTTCGCCGCCGCCTGTCTGCCCTGAGGAAACAAGCCAGTGACAATGACCGGATCACGACCCGCGGGCCCGCTCAAGGGACTGCGCATCGTCGACATCTCGACCGTCGTGGCCGGGCCCTTCGCGGCCGGTCTTCTGGGCGACTTTGGCGCGGAGATCGTGAAGGTCGAGATGCCGGGCGTGGGCGATTCGCTGCGCGCGCTGGCGCCGCACAAGGACGGCGTGCCGCTGTGGTGGAAGGTCACCAACCGCAACAAGAAGGGCGTCACCCTCGACCTGCGCCTGCCCGAGGGCCGCGACCTGTTCGCCAAGCTGGTGGCCGATGCCGACGTGCTGGTCGAGAATTTCCGGCCCGGCACGCTCGATGGCTGGGGCATCACGCGGGCGTGGCTGCAGGGCCTCAACCCGCGCCTCACCATCCTGCGCGTCACCGGCTTCGGCCAGGACGGGCCCTATGCCGGGCGGCCGGGCTTCGCACGAATCTTCGAGGCGATGAGCGGCTTCACGCAGATCTGCGGCGAGGAGGATGGACGGCCGCTTCATCTCGGCTATCCGATCTCCGACGCCGTCGCCGGCCTCTTCGGCGCGCTGGGCATCCTCGCGGCCCTGCACGACCTCGCACGCAACCCCGAGCGGCGGGGCCAGGAGATCGACTGCTCGGCCACCGAGGCGATGATGCGCACGCTGGAATTCCTGGCGATCGAATACGACCAGCTTGGCGCCGTGCGCACGCGATCAGGCAACCGCAGCCAGTACGCCGCGCCCGGCAACGTTTATCGCACCGCCGACGACAAGTGGGCGTCGATCGCGGCCTCGACGCAGAGCATCTTCGTGCGCCTCTGCGCGGCGCTCGACCTGAAGCACCTTCTCGAGGATCCGCGCTTCGCCCTCAATCCGGCACGCGTGAAGCACTATCGCGAACTGGACGAGATCGTCGGCGCCGCCATCGGCAAGCTGACGCTGGCCGAACTGCGCGAGACCTTCACCCGCCACGAGGTCGGCTTCTCGCCGATCTACGACATCGCCGACGTCTTCGCCGATCCGCAGTTCGCGGCGCGCGAGGCGATCGTCAGCGTCCCCGACGGCGAGCTGGGCAGCGTCCGCATGCAGGGCGTGGTCCCGCGCTTCTCCGAGACACCGGGCGCCGTGCGCCACGCCGGCCCGGCGATGGGACAGCACAATGACGAGGTCTACGGCGAACTGGGCCTGTCCGCGGCGGAGATCGCGGGGCTGCGGGCGCGCAAGGTGATCTAGATTCCATGTTCCCCCCCCGTCATGTTTGGGCCGGGGAGATGGTGAACACCTGTTCGGGGACATGGTGAACGGTTTTC
>LSKJ01000864.1 GCA_001557035.1 Rhodospirillaceae bacterium CCH5-H10
ACATTCGCGTCCAGACACTGGGCGCGCTGGGCGTGATCGACGGCTACCTGAAGGATGCGGGCCTCGATCGCACCCGCATCGTGAAGGCCGAGATCGTCGTCACCGACCACGACAACAAGCCGGCCTTCGACGAGGCCTGGGCGACCTGGATGCCGGCCAATCATGGCCCGGTCCGCTCCTTCGTGCAGTCGGTGATGCCCGAAGGCGACCTGATCGAGATCATCATCACGGCGGCGCTGTAGCGGCGCCTGGAGGATTGCGGAAAGGCGAGTTGCCAGTCGGAATGGTTTCCGCAATGAAGTCGGGATGGACACGATCATCGCCCCGGCTTCGCAGAACCGCACAGCCTCTGAACATTTCGACGTGCTGATCGTCGGCGCCGGGCTTTCAGGCATTGGCGCTGCCTGGCACCTGCAGAAGAACTGCCCGGGCAAGCGCTACGCCATTCTCGAGGGCCGTGCCGCGAGCGGCGGCACGTGGGACCTGTTCCGCTACCCCGGCGTCCGTTCCGATTCCGACATGTACACGCTCGGCTACCGGTTCCGCCCGTGGAAGGACCCCAAGGCCATCGCCGACGGTCCTGCGATCCTGAGCTACATCCGCGAGGTCGCGAGCGACCACGGCATCGACCGCCACATCCGCTACGGCCATCGCGTCGTCGGCGCTTCCTGGTCGACCCCGGACGCGAAGTGGACGGTCGAGATCGACCGCGGCGACGAGCGCGTGTTCATCTCCTGCGGCTTCCTCTGGATGTGCAGCGGCTACTATCGCTACGAGGCGGGCTACCTGCCGGAGTTCCCGGGCATCGATGGCTTCAGGGGCCGGGTCGTGCATCCCCAGCACTGGCCGCAGGATCTCGACTATGCCGGCAAGAAGGTGGTGGTGATCGGCAGCGGCGCCACCGCCGTGACGGTCGTGCCGTCGATGGCCGAGACTGCGGCGCACGTCACCATGCTCCAGCGCTCGCCCACCTACGTCGTGGCACGGCCGGCGCAGGACCCGATCGCGAACAAGCTGCGGCGCCGGCTGCCGCTCAAGCTCGCCTACATGCTGACGCGCTGGAAGAACGTGCTGCTCGGCATGTATTTCTACCAGATGTGCAAGCGCAAGCCGGAGAAGGTGAAGAGCCTGATTCTGGGCGGCGTGCGCCAGATGCTGGGACCGGACTACGACGTCGCCACGCACTTCACGCCGAAATACAATCCCTGGGACCAGCGGCTCTGCCTGGTGCCCGATGCCGATCTCTTCCGCGCCATCCGCAAGAACAAGGCCTCGGTCGTGACCGACACGATCGAGACCTTCACGGAGAAGGGCATCAGGCTGAAGTCGGGTACGGAGCTGGAGGCCGATGTGGTCGTGACGGCGACCGGTCTCGTGGTGCAGCCGCTCGGCGGCGCAAAACTGGTCGTGGACGGCAAGCCGGTGAAGCCCTCCGACACCATGATCTACAAGGGCATGATGTATTCGGACGTCCCGAATCTCGCGGCGGTGTTCGGCTACACCAACGCCTCGTGGACGCTGAAGGCCGATCTCGTCTGCGAATACGTCTGCCGCCTGCTGAACCATATGGACCGCAAGGGCTTCCGGCAGGCGACGCCGCACAACAGCGACCCGACGCTCACCGAGGAGCCGTGGGTCAACTTCTCCTCCGGCTACATCCAGCGCGCGCTGCCGCACCAGCCCAAGCAGGGCAGCAAGCGGCCGTGGAAGCTCTACCAGAACTACGTGCTCGACCTGCTCACCCTTCGCCACGGTTCGGTAAAGGACAAGGCGATGGTGTTCACGAAGTAGGATCCCCGCGTCATCCCGAGCGTATGCGAGAGATCCTTCTCGGGCTGGAAGGATCCCTCGGCTGCGCCTCGGGATGACACGTTTTCAAGTGATCGAGACTGTCACCGAGCCGAACGGGCCGAAGTCGGCGAGAAAGGTTTCGCCGGGCTTGGGCGCCAGCATCCCGGTGAGCGTGCCGGTGCTGACCATCTGGCCTTCCTTCATGCCGACGCCGGTGCGCGACAATTCGTTGGCGAGCCAGGTGAGCGGAACCATCGGATGGTCGAGTGCGGCGGCGGCCGTGCCCTTGCGGCGCAGGCGGCCATTGGACGAGAGCGTCGCCTCCTGGCCCGCAATGTCCCGGTTGCGCCAATCCTCGATGGCCTTGCCATAGACGATCGTGCCGGAGCCCGCGCCGTCGGCCAGGACGGCGGGCAGCGCCGGGAACGACGCGTCGTGGATGAAGCGGCACTCCGCGAGTTCCAGCCCCGGATGCAGCGACGCGACCGCGTCAGTGACTTCCTCGACCGTATAGGGCTTGTCGCGCGGCGGCAGATCGCGGCCCAGCTTCGCCTGGTACTCGACCTCGGGGATCGGGCTTGCAAGCGTTGCATGCACGGCGCTGTGCGGCGTTTCCTTCAGGAAATAAACGCGGCCGTAGATCGGCGAATCGGTCCGCAGAGCCAGCTGCATCTCCTCCTTCATCGCCGCGATCTTCCAGCCCAGAACCGGCCAGCCCAGCTCCTCGGCGACCATGCCGGCGATCCGATAGGCCGTCGCCTTGTCGGGCGGCACCAGATGCGGGGCGAGGCCGCTCTGGCCGCGATGTTCGCGGCGGAGCGCGGCGAGGAGACGGGCGAGTTCCCGTTGCGCGGTCATGTCCATCGGTGTTCCTTAGCAGAAAGCGGAGGAGACGAAATGCGGACGCAGGCGGAAAAGGGGCAGGTGTTTCGCGAACTGCACGAGCGGCCGGGTCTGCTGCTGCTGCCCAATCCCTGGGACGCCGGTACAGCCAAGCTGCTGCAGTCGCTGGGCTTCGAGGCGCTGGCGACGACCAGCCTCGGCATGTCGAATGCGCTGGGCCGTGTCGACGGCGACAATGCGGTGAGCCGTGACGAGCTGATCGAGAACTGCCGTGTCATCGCGAGCGCGACCGACCTGCCGGTGAACGCCGATCTCGAGAACGGCTATGCCGACGATCCGAAGGAGGCGGCCACGATCCTTCGCGATGCGGCGGCGGCCGGCATCGTCGGCGGCTCGATCGAGGATTGGAGCGGCGAGAAGATCTACGACTTCAATCATGCCGTGGAGCGCGTCGCGGCGGGCGCCGAGATGGCGCGCTCGCTGCCGGTGCCTTTCACCTTCACCGCGCGGGCCGAGAACCTGATCCGCGACGTGAAGGATCTCGACGATACGATCCGCCGCCTGCAGGCCTTCGAGAAGGCCGGCGCCGACGTGCTCTATGCGCCGGGCCTGCTCGACCTCGCCACCATGCGCACGGTTGCCTCGGCAGTGACGAAGCCGCTGAACGCGGTGATGACCGGCGCGGACCCCAATCTCACGGCCGACCAGATCGCCGCGACGGGCGTGAAGCGCGTCAGCATCGGCGGCTCGCTCTCGCGGCTGGCGCTGGCGGCGTTCATGCGAGGCGCGAAGGAGATGAAGGCCGGCAGCTTCCTGTGGATGCGCGACACGATGCCGACCAGCGAGCTCAAGAAGGTATTCGGCGCCTAGGCGGCGCGGCGATACGGCAACTCGTCGAGAGCGGGAACCGGAGGGCCGCCGATCTGGCGCAGCAGCGCACCGAGGTCGTAGTGGAAGCGCTCGCTCACCATGAGGCCGTCGCGGAAACCCAGAACCACCACGAACGGCTGCACGATCGTTCGGCCGGTCGGTTCGATGCCCAGGAAGCGGCCGATGTGACGGCCGTGCCATGTCGCCTCGGCCATGCACACGTCGTCATCGGTCCAGGCCGAGACCTGGCCCGGCCCGCGCTTTACCTCGACGTCGAAGGTGGTCCACCATTGGCGATAATGCGCCGCGGCGCCGTCTCGGCCATGCCAGGTCTGCCCCGTGGCGAGATCGTCGAAGCGGCATTCGGGGTGAAGGGTGGCGAGCGTTGCATCCAGGTCCTGATTGTTCTCGGCCACGAGGTGGCGCCGGGCGAGTTCGGCTAGTGTGGAGTCCAAGGGTTCCTCCGTTAGTGTTCGAGTACTGATATAATATAAGAGTGCTGATATGAATCGCAAGAGCACAGTCCCGGCGCCGGGCGAGGGCAAGCGCGGGCCGGAGGGCCATCTCGGCTATCTGGTGCGGCAGGCCCACGCGGCGGTGCGGGCGTCGATGGATAAGGCCCTCGCGGACCTCGACGTCACCCCGCCGCAGTTCGCGGTGCTGACCATGGTCGTGAGCTACCCCGGCGTCTCTGGCGCGGAGCTTGCTAGGCTTACCTTCCTGACACCGCAGACGATCAATGTGATCGTCCGCAACCTGGTCAGGGCCGGGCATGTGGAGAAGTCGGCCGATGCCACGCACGGCCGCATCCTGCGGCTCCACGCGACGGTCCGGGGCGAGGCGCTGCTGAAGCGCTGCCGGGCCCGGGTCATGGAGATCGAGGGGCAGCTGGCGGGCTTGCTGGGGCGCGACGAGGAGCGGGTGGTGCGGGGATGGCTCGCCGCGGTTGGCGAGAAATTGACCGAAGAACGCTGAGTGCACTGCGCGCCGACTGTTGTAACATGAGGGTCACGAATGGCCTGTAGCTGCAGGCGTTCGACAGGGGCAGACAAACAGGGGGACCAACCAAATGATCGATCGGACCATCTTCAGGCGCGCCACGCTGGCCGGCGCCGCCGCGCTCGCGATGTTCGGCCTGGCATCGCCGGCCTTCGCGCAGAAGACCAGGCTCACCGTCTACACCGCGCTGGAGAACGACCAGCTCGATCCGTTCAAGAAGGCCTTCGAGGCCGACAATCCCACCATCGAGATCGCCTGGGTTCGCGACTCGACCGGCGTCGTCGCCGCCAAGCTGATGGCCGAGAAGGACAATCCCCGCGCCGACATCATCTGGGGCCTCGCCGCATCGAACGTCGGCCTCATGGCGTCGATGGGCATGCTCGAACCCTATACGCCGGCCGGTTCCACTGCGCTCAACCCGATGTTCCTGAGCGGCAAGTCGCCCCAGACGTGGGTGGGCATGGACGCCTATCTCTCGCTGGTCTGCTTCAACACCGCCGAAGGCAAGAAGGGCAACAAGCCGGTCCCGACCAGCTGGGCCGACCTGATCAAGCCGGAGTACAAGGACTCGATCGTGATGCCGAACCCGGCTTCGTCGGGCACCGGCTACCTCACCATCGCGGCCTGGCTGCAGATCATGGGTGAGGAAGCGGGCTGGAAGTACATGGACGCGCTCCATCAGAACATCGCGCAGTACATCCATTCGGGTTCGGCGCCCTGCGTGCAGGCGGCCAAGGGCGAGCGCCTGATCGGCATCGGTCTCGACACCCGCGGCGCCTCGGAGAAGACCAAGGGCGCGCCGCTCGAACTGGTGATCCCGAAGGAAGGCCTGGGCTGGGAGCTCGAGGTCACGGCGATCGTCAAGGGCACCAAGAACCTCGACGCAGCCAAGAAGCTCGCCGACTGGGCGGCTTCCAAGAAGGCCAACGAGCTCTACGCCAAGACCTATCCGATCGTCGCCTATCCGGGCGTCGCCAACACGCCGCCGAACTATCCGCCGAACCTCGAGAAGGTGATGGTGAAGAACGACGTCGAGTGGATGGCCAAGAATCGCGATCGCATCCTCGCGGAGTGGACGAAGCGCTACGACGGCAAGTCGGCGCCGAAGGCCAAGTAAAACGCAGGCTTCCTGTTGTCATCCTGAGGCGAAGCCGAAGGATCCTTCGCTTCGCCCGGGATGACAGTGATTCACATGACCAACTATCTCGAAGTCAGAAATCTCTCCAAGCGGTTCGGTGACTTCTCGGCCCTCGGCGACGTCTCGCTCGACGTCGTCGAGGGCGAGTTCGTCTGCTTCCTCGGCCCGTCGGGTTGCGGAAAGACCACGCTTCTGCGGGCGATCGCCGGCCTCGATCCGCAGACGTCCGGCACGATCCACCAGAAGGGCCGGGACGTGTCGGCGCTGCCGCCGGCACAACGGGATTTTGGCATCGTCTTCCAGTCCTACGCGCTGTTTCCCAACCTGAGCGTCGCCGACAATGTCGGATACGGGCTGGTGAGCCGGCGTCAGGCCCGCGGCGCGATCGGCAAGCGCGTGGCCGAACTGCTGGCATTGGTCGGATTGCCCGATGCCGGTCCCAAATATCCCGCCCAGCTTTCCGGCGGCCAGCAGCAGCGCGTGGCGCTGGCGACCTCGCCCGGCCTTCTGCTGCTCGACGAGCCGCTGTCGGCGCTGGATGCGCGCGTCCGTTTGCGCCTGCGCCACGAGATCAAGGCGCTGCAGCGGACGCTCGGCGTCACGACCATCATGGTGACCCACGATCAGGAAGAGGCGCTGACCATGGCCGACCGCATCGTGGTCATGAACCAAGGCGCCATCGAGCAGGTCGGCACGCCGCAGGAGATCTACCGCCGTCCGGCAACCGCCTTCGTGGCCGACTTCGTGGGCTCGATGAACTTCCTGGCGGGGACCCTGATGGCTGCGGACAAGGTGCGGGTGGCCGGCATCGACTTCACATGTCCCGCCCAGGATGGGCTCGCACCCGGCCAGAAGGTCAGCCTCTGCATCCGGCCCGAGGATGTGCGCGTGCGCGACCTGCCGGCCGACATCGTCAACCGCGTGCCGGTCGAGGTGGCGGAGCTGGATTTCGTCGGCGCCTTCTGTCGGGCGACCCTGAAGGCGCGGGCCGCGGACGACGTCGCGGTGATGGCCGACTTCTCGAGCAACCTGATCCGCGACCTCGGCGTGGACATCGGCACGAAGCTCGACATCGCCCTGCCGCCGGACCGGCTCAGGGTCTTCGCTTGAGCCTGGTCGTTCCCCGACTGAAGGTCGGCCTGTCGCGCGACGACCTGATGATGCGCGCCGGTGTCGTGCTGCTGGCCGCGGTGCTGCTGGTCATGCTCGGCCTGCCGCTCTGGGCGCTGCTTGCCAAGGGCTTCGAGGATCGCGACGGCAAGTTCGTCGGGCTGGCCAACTACGTCTCCTATTTCTCGACGCCGGCACTGTTCCAGTCGGCGCTGAACAGCCTGCAGGTCGCGTCGATCACCACCCTGATCGTCGTGCCACTGGCGTTCCTGTACGCCTATGCGCTGACGCGGACCGTGCTGCCGATGCGCTGGCTGTTCCAGGGCATCTCGCTGATCCCGATCTTCGCGCCGTCGCTGCTGCCGGGCCTGGCGCTGATCTACCTGTTCGGCACCCAGGGCTTCTTCAAGGCGTTGCTGGGCGGCGGCTCGATCTACGGCATCGACGGCATCGTGATCGCGCAGGTCTTCTACTGTTTTCCGCATGCGACGCTGATCCTGACGACGGCGCTGGCGACCGCCGACGCGCGCCTCTACGAGGCGGCGGACGTGCTGGGCGCGTCCAAGCGGCGTGTCTTCTTCACCGTGACCCTGCCGGGCGCCAAGTACGGCCTGATCAGCGCCGCCCTGGTCGTGTTCACGCTGGTCATGACCGACTTCGGCATCGCCAAAGTGATCGGCGGCAACTTCAACGTGCTCGCCACCGACGTCTACAAGAAGGTGATCGGGCAGCAGGACTTCTCGATGGGCGCGGTGGTCGGCATGGTGCTGCTGGCACCGGCGGCGCTCGCCTTCCTGGTCGACCGGCTGGTGCAGAGGAAGCAGGTGGCGCTGCTGACCGCGCGCGCCGTGCCGCTGGTGCCGCGGCCGAAGTTCGCGCGCGATCTCTTCTTTACGCTGTTCTGCCTGCTGGTCTCGGCGGCCATCCTGGCCATCCTCGGCATGGCCATCTGGGGCTCGCTGATCAAGTACTGGCCGTACAATCTCGGCCTCACGCTGGACAATTACGACTTCGCCAAGTTCGACGCCAACGGCTGGGATTCCTACTGGAACTCGGTGCGCATGGCGCTGGGCGCGGCGGTGTTCGGCACGGTGCTGATGTTCACCGGCGCCTGGCTGAACGAGAAGACGCGCGGCTTCGGGGCGATGCGCGGCATCGTGCAGTTCCTGGCCTTCCTGCCGATGGCGGTGCCCGGCCTCGTGCTGGGCCTGGGCTACATCTTCTTCTTCAACGCGCCCAACAACCCGCTCAACTTCCTCTACGCCACCATGGGTATCCTGGTGCTGAACACGGTGGCGCACTTCTACACGGTGGGCCATCTCACCGCGGCGACGGCGCTGAAGCAGATCGACCCCGAGTTCGAATCGGTGTCGGCGTCGCTCAAGGTGCCGATCTGGCGGACCTTCATGCGCGTCACGGCACCGATCTGCCTGCCGGCCATCCTCGACATCGCCATCTACCTGTTCGTCAACGCCATGACGACGGTCTCGTCGGTGATCTTCCTCTACGCGCCCGACACCAAGCTCGCCTCGGTGGCGGCCGTGAACATCGAGGAGGCGGGTACGACCGCGGCGGCGGCGGCGCTCTGCGTCGTAATCGTGCTGACTTCGGCCGCGGTGAAGGCGCTCCACCTGATCGCCGACCGCTTCCTCTTCGCCCGCCTGCAGGTCTGGCGGCGCCGCTGATTTCGCGCGAACATCGCGCGATGAAGCAGCTTCGCATTCCCGCCGTCTATATGCGCGGCGGCACCAGCAAGGGCGTGTTCTTCCAGGCCCACGACCTTCCGTCCGATCCGGCGGTGCGCGACCGGCTGCTGCTGCGGGTGATCGGCAGCCCCGACCGCTACGGCAAGCACACCGACGGGATGGGCGGGGCGACGTCGAGTACCAGCAAGGTCGTGATCCTGTCGAAGTCCGACCGCGACGGCTGCGACGTCGATTATCGCTTCGGCCAGGTGGCGATCGACGCGCCGGTGATCGACTGGTCGGGTAACTGCGGCAACCTCAGCGCCGCCGTCGGGGCCTGTGCCTTGGGCATGGGCCTGGTCGAGGGGCCGGCCGACGGCATCGCGACGGTGCGGATCTGGCAGGCAAACATCGAGAAGGTGATCGTGAACCACGTGCCCATGCAGGGCGGCGAGGTTCTGGAGTTGGGGGACTTCGAACTCGACGGCGTTGCTTTTCCGGCGGCCGAGGTGAAGGTCGAGTTCCTCGATCCCGCCGCCGATGAAGAAGGCGACGACGGCGCGGCCGGTGGCGCCATGTTTCCGACCGGCAACCGTATCGACGTGCTGGACGTGCCGGGTGTCGGCCGCCTGGAGGCGACGCTGATCAACGCCGGCAATCCGACGATCTTCGTCGATGCCGCGAGTCTTGGCCTCGAGGGCACGGAGCTGCAGGGCGATATCAACGGCGACAGGGAATTGCTGAAGCGAGTGGAGGCCGTGCGCGCGCTCGGCGCCGTCGCGATGGGCCTGGTCGCCACCCCGCAGGAAGCAACGGAGAAGCGGCCGCACACGCCCAAGCTCGCCTTCGTGGCGAAGCCGGCCGCCTACAAGGCTTCGGACGGCAAGCCCGTCGCCGCCGATGCCATCGACCTGCTGGCCCGCATCTTCTCGATGGGCGTCCTGCACCACGCGATGACGGGCACCGGCGCGGTCGCCATCGCCGCCGCTGCCGCGATCCCGGGCACGATCGTAAGCCGCGTCGCGCCCGTCGGCACCGACGGCCGCGTCCGATTCGGCCATCCCTCCGGTACCCTCAACGTCGGCGCCGAGGCCCGCGAGGAAGCCGGTCAATGGACCGTAGCCAAGGTGATGATGAGCCGCTCCGCCCGCCGCCTGATGGAAGGCTGGGTGAGGGTGCCGGGCGAGTGAGAGAAGCGTAGCCTCAGGCGGCCTTGTCGATCCGCAGGCGCACTTGAATATCAGCCCGTTCGGCGAGGTCGACCAACGCGTCCAGGCTGAATCTGGCGATCCGCCCGCGCAGAAGGTCGTTGAGTCGGGGTTGCGTTATCTGGAGGCGTCGAGCCGCCTCTGCCTGAGTAAGCTTCCATGTCGCAATCTGCTGCCGCAAGACGATCAGGATATCCGATCGCATGGTCATGCTGGCGGCCGTCTGGAGGGTGGGCCGCAGGCGCCGTGCTCGCGCCCATGCTTCGAGACGCGCGCCTGCGGCGCGCTCATGAGGTAGGTTTTGGCTTTATCTGCTTCGGACTCTAACTCTCGTTGCGCCAGAATCCCAAAAGGAAGCGGCGGCCCTTGCCGGCACTTGAGCCGAACTGATCGTTGACCTCGGACAGCGTCGCGCCATGCCGTGCCATCCATCGGATGATGACAAGCTTTCCTAGCCATCCGATCGCGATGAAGCTGCCAAAGTAGAGGATGGCGGTATAAAGCGCTCTCATGGAAACGAGTATAGGCCAAGCAGGCAATGAAGTCAGATGTCGTGGTAATCGGGGGCGGGGCGATGGGGTCGTCAGTTGCCTACCACCTGAAATCCGATCCGGCCTTTACCGGGACCGTTACCGTGGTCGAGCGCGATCCGGCCTACACACGGGCGTCGTCGGCGCTGTCGGCGAGTTCGATCCGGCAGCAGTTTTCGACACCGCTCAACATTCATTTGTCGCGGTTCGGCATCGGCTTCCTGCGGCGCTCGCATGAGCTGCTGGGTGTCGATCTGGGGCTGAAGGAGCCGGGCTATCTCTTCCTTGCCAGCCCGGCGGGTGAGGCGGTGTTGCGGGCCAATCATGCGGTGCAGAGGGCCGAAGAGTGCTCGGTCGAGCTGCTCGATGTCGCGGCGCTGAAGGCGCGCTTTCCCTGGATCGCGACGGATGATCTGGCGCTCGCCTCGCACGGAATAGCGAACGAAGGCTGGTTCGACGGGCCGTCGCTGATGCAGGGCTTCCGGCGCACGGCGCGCGATCTCGGGGCGACGTACATTGCCGACGAGGTCGTGTCGTTCGATGCGGGCGGGGTCGATCTGAAGGAAGGCGGGCGTCTGGAGGCAAGCACCGTCGTGCTGGCGGCGGGGCCGTGGTCGGGCGAGGTGGCGGGACGGGCCGGCATTGCGCTGCCGGTGGAGCCACGGCGGCGCTCCGTGTTCGTGTTCGACGTGCGCGAGGCGCCGGGAGTCACGCCGCTCACCATCGATCCGTCGGGAACGTGGTTCCGGCCGGAGGGGCGGTTCTACATCGGCGGCAC
>LSKJ01000865.1 GCA_001557035.1 Rhodospirillaceae bacterium CCH5-H10
CATCGGCTCGCCCGACGAGGTGGTCGAGCAGATCCGCCATGTCGGCACGAGCCTGAACGTCGGCAACCTCATGCTGCTGCTGCAGTACGGCAACATGAGCAAGGACACGACCAAGTACAACACGCGCCTGTTCGCCGAGAAGGTCATGCCGAAGGTGAAGGACCTGTTCGGCGAATGGGAAAACAAGTGGTGGCCCAAGCCGATGGCGAAGAGCCAGCGCGCCGCGATCCCGGCGTTCCGTCCGCAAACCGTCGCCGCGGAGTAGTCGCTTGTCCCAGCCTGCTACGACGCCTCCGACGACGACGACCGTCGATATCAACGGCCATCCCTGCCGCGTATGGACCAAGGGCAAGGGTCCGAAGCTCGGCTTCCTCGCGGGCCTCGGCGGCCTGCCGCGCTGGCTGCCCTTCCTCGACCGGCTGGCCGAGAGCCGGACGGTCGTCGCCCCGTCCCTGCCCGGCTATCCCGGCGCGACCGGCCACACCGAACTCGACACGCATCTCGACTGGGTGCTGGCGGTGCGCCAGATCGTCGAGAAGGCGGGCCTCGCCGGTGCCGACCTCGTGGGGGCCTCAGTCGGCGGCGCCTTCGCGGCCGAGATGGCGGCGATCTTCCCCGGCCATGTCGGCAAGCTGGCCCTGATCGCGCCCTTCGGCCTTTTCGACGACCAGGATCCGGCGGCCGATCCCTGGGCCCAGCGCAAGGACGTCCTGCCGGGCCTGATGTGCGCCGAGGCGGCCAACTGGAACGAGCTGGTCGCCGCGCCGGACGGCGCCAATTCGGTGGAGTGGCCAATCGAGATGACCCGGGCCTCCGAAGCCGCCGCCCGCGCCTTCTGGCCCTTGGGCAACACGAAACTGGAGAAGCGGCTGGGCCTGATCGAGGCGCCGACCCTGATCCTGTGGGGCGAGCGCGACGGGGTGCTGCCACCGAGCTACGCGGCCAGGTTCGCCAAGGGCATCAACGGCTCCACGCGGGTCGAAACCATCGCCAATGCCGGCCATCTGGCCTATCTCGACCAACCCGACGCCGTCGCTCGGGCCGTTTTGAAACATTTTGCCTGAAGGCCTCACGCCCTTGGTGGTTGCTTCGCCGGTTCGGATCGCTATTGTCCGGCGCGTTAGGGGTTTTGCGAGGTACACGGCAATGACGATCCGTTCGATGAAGATGACCGCCGGCGTTTCCCTGTTCGCCGCGGTTCTGGCGATCGGCGTGGGGCTTCCCGGTAGCCAGGCGTCCGCGCAGGTGACGGCCGTGCCGCGCGAGGGCGTGGCCTTCAACGACACGGTCACGCAGCGCGTCAAGATCGAGACGGCCGATCCGGACAGCCGCACGGTCGCGTTCACGTCGCCGACCGGGCAGCTCGTGATCCTGCCGGTGGCCGACAGCGTGCGGAACCTTGCCGCGATCGACGACGGCTCGATGGCGAACGTCACCTACACCGAGGTGGTGACGATGCTGAACCTGCGCCAGAAGGGCCCGGGCGCGCAGCTCGCCCGCAAGGACCAGATGGGTTCCACGAACCAGACCGACGTCGAGGCCGGGCGCTTCACGCTCACGGTCGTCGGCGTCGACCTGGCCAAGAACACCGTCTCGGTGATCGACGGCCGCGGCGGTCCGGTCCGCACCTATTCGGCGAACTCGATCGCCAAGCAGGACATGCTGAAGAAGATCAAGGTCGGCGATGTGGTGATCGGCATGACGACGCCGCTCACGATCACGGCCATCTCGCCGGCGCGCTAAGGCGCTCGCGACCGAGGTTCAAACGGCCGGCATTGCCGGCCGTTTTCTTTTGGGACGTCAGCCGACGCTGACGTCTTCCCAGAAGCCGATCCAACGATCGACCGGCTTCATCTTTTCCCGCGGCGCCTCATAAGACCAGGCCGCGCGAGGGCTGCGGGCCTCGCCTTCGACGACGTCGTAGAACTGAACACCGTGCGGGCATTCCAGGTCGCGGCCCGTTTTCGGCGACATCTTCAGCAGGTCCATCCGGACGGCATCGCGGGGAAAATAGCGGTAGCCGTCTACCTCGATCGTGCCATCGCTGTCGGCAATCACCTTGCCGCGCCAGATTGCCTTCATGACGAGCCTCCTCGCTTCAATACTGGTCGCGTCGCCGCACCCACTCCATCGTGAAAGCAAGTCCGGCCTCGTCACGGCCCTTCGACGTCAGGTCGAGTAGGTGGTACGCGCCGTTCAGCATGTCGACGCCGCGGGCGTAGGTCGAGTAGGTGTGATAGATCGCGCCGTCCTCGCCGCGGCGGAAGGCGCTGAAGCCCGGCATCTCGCCCGGACCGACCTGCATCGTCCCGAAGTTGTATTCCATCGTGTCTTCGCCGGGCCGTGAACTCACCTTGTAGTCGAAGTTGAAGTCGCTGCCGCCGGACGACACCCAGCGGAAGGTCCAGCCCATCCGCCTGCGGTAGGTCTCGAGCACGGCGAGCGGCGCTCGCGAAACGGCGACCAGCGCCGTGTCGCGATGGGCGAGATGGACGTCGATGCCGTTGAAATTGTCCGCCCAAAACGAGCAGCTCTTGCAGGCTTCGGTCCAGTCCGGCCCGAACATCAGGTGATAGACCAGGAGCTGGCTGTGGCCGCCGAACAGGTCGGCGAACGCCACGCGCCCCTCCGCTGCCTCGAAGGAATAGTCCTTCTCGACCCGCTCCCAGGGCAACTCGCGGCGCCGGCGCGACAGCTCGTCCCGCAGCCGCGTGAACTCCTTTTCCCTGGCGAGAAGCTCGCGGCTCGCCTCCAGCCACGCCTCGTGGGAAACGACGGGATGCATGCTCATGGCGTCCCCCGCAGAAGCGTCTCCAGCTTGCCGAACGAGCCGTCCCAGCCTTCGCGATGGCAGCGGAAATCCTCCGCATCGCCAAACGGGCCATGGATCAGGGTCAACTGGGTACGATTGCCAAGGGCGCGCAATTCGACCCGCACCGTCGTCTCATGTCCCCGCGCACCCGAGAAATTGCCATTGGCATGATGCGCCCAGGTGAAGACGAGACGCTCGGGCGCAACGACATCGAGATAGACGCCCGACGACGAGAAGATTCCGCCGGCGTTGCGACCATCGATCCGCCAGGCACCGCCGCGCCGCACATCGATCTCGCACAGCGTGATCTCCACGCCGGGCGGGCACATCCACCGGACGAACTGCTCCTGCCGGGTCCAGGCGTCGAAGACGCGTTCGCGCGGCGCATCGAAGATGCGGCTGACATGCAGCGTGTCGTTATCGATCCTTGCGTCGGGCATTCGGCTTTCCTTTCCGTGTTTTCGGTTCGGATTCCTTCAGGAAGGCATCGAGCCTGTCGAAGCTCGCCTCCCAGAACCTGCGGTAATGCTCGATCCAGTCCGCCGCGGCGCGCAGCCCCTCGCCGCGCAGTTCGCAGCGCCGCCACTGTCCCTCGACATGCCGCTCGATCAGTCCGGCATCGGTCAAAACACGCAAGTGTCGCGACACCGCGGGCAGCGACATCTCGAAGGGCTCGGCCAACTCGCCGACCGTCGCACCGCCGTCGGC
>LSKJ01000866.1 GCA_001557035.1 Rhodospirillaceae bacterium CCH5-H10
ATTCGTAGGGCTCCGCGACGGTGCCGCTGAAGTACTTGCCCTTGTGGTCGTAGCGATGGCGGTGGAAGGCGTCGAACATCAGGCCGACCGCCTCCTCGACCATGTCGCGGCGGCCCTCGAAATCCTTGCCGAGGCCCACGAACTCGTAGGGCCGATAACCCGAGCCGATGCCCAGCATGACCCGGCCGTTCGACAGGATGTCGACGAAGTTGGCGTTCTCCACGACCCGGATCGGGTCGTAGAGCGGCAGCGTGATCACGCCGGAGGCCAGCTTGATGCGGCTGGTCTTCGCGGCGAGATAGGCCATGTAAGCGAAGCAGTCCGGCATGATGCCGTAGCTCGTCGAGAAATGGTGCTCGGCGATCCACGCCGTGTCGTAGCCAAGCCGTTCCGCTTCGACGATCTCGTCGGTGGTGCGCGCGTGCACCGCACGATGCGGATAGGGCTCTTCCTTCGGATTGGCGTGCGACGTGAAGAGGATACCGAATTCCATCGCTGTCTCCCGCAGCTACTCGAGCTTGATGCCGGTATCCTTCACCACCTTGGCCCAGTTTTCGACCTCGCGGCCGCGCCATGTATCGCTCTGCGCGGGCTTGTAGAGGACAGGCTCGGCACCGAGTTCCTTCAGGCGCGTGGCGACCTCGGGAATCTTCGTCGCTTTGTCGATCTCGACATAAAGCCGCTCCAGTACTTCCGGCGGCGTGCCCTTGGCGGCGAGGAAGCCCTGCCAGCTGCCCGTCACGAAGTCCTTGATGCCGGCGGCCTCGATGACGGTCGGAAGATCCGGCGCCAGCTCGTTGCGCTTGGCGCTCGACACCGCGAGGCCCCGCAGCTTGCCGCTCTTCACGTGCGGCAAGGTGGCGATCATGCCGTTGAACAGCGCGTCGGCATGGCCGCCCGCGACCTGCTGGATCGCCTCGGCGCCGCCCTTCATCGGGATGAAGGTGATCTTGAGGCCGAGCGAATGGGCGAACAGCGCGCCGGCGAGATGCGGCGCGCTGCCGAGGCCGGCGGTCGCATAGTTGAGCTTGTCCGGATTGGCCTTGGCATAGGCGATCAGTTCGGCCGCGGTCTTGTAGGGACGGTCGGGCGCGGCGGCGAGGAGGTGCGGCGTGTAGGCGAGCACCGTGACGGCGTTGAAGTCCCTGGTGACATCGAACGGCAGCTTCATCACCGACGGCGAGATCGTGAGGTTGCCGAGGTCGGTCAGCACCACCGTGTAGCCGTCGGGCGCCGACTTCGCGATCATGTCGACGGCGATGTTGCCGTTGGCGCCGGTGCGGTTCTCGACCACGACGGACTGGCCGAGGGCCGCCTGCAGGTGCGGCTGGAGCAGGCGCGCGAGGATGTCGGACGTGCCGCCCGGCGCGTAGGGAATGATGATCCGGATCGGCTTGTTGGGAAAACCCTGGGCCCAGGCGTTGGTCACGATCGCCGGAGCGGCCATCGTTGCGGCAGTCAAGGTGAGAAGGTGTCGGCGGCGCATGCTTCGCTCCCATAAGTATTTGTTTTGCCGACACTTTAGGGGGCAGGCTGGCTGAACACCAGTAATCCGCTTGACTTCGCTGCGCTGCACCATCATATACGCGCCAGCCCGCAGGTTGGCGGGCTTACAAAGATTTCTCGCGATCGCGCGACGCGCCCCATTCACTTGTGACGGCGCCTCATCCCGAGACAATCCCCCAGGACAAGAGCCGTCCCAGCCGCGCGCGGGAACGGGCCTAACGCCGCCACAGATGCGCGTGCCCGGGATGGCATGCCGGGCGGCAAGTAAGGATTTTCAGTGAGTGAAGTTACGTTTGCGGATCTCGGCCTCGCCGAGCCGCTGCTTCGTGCGTTGAACGAGGCGAACTACACGGTGCCGACGCCCATCCAGGCGCGCACGATCCCCGCGCTGTTGCAGGGACGCGACGTGCTGGGCATCGCCCAGACCGGCACCGGCAAGACGGCGGCGTTCGCGCTGCCCGTGCTGCAGCACCTTTTCGAGAACAAGGAACGCGCCCAGCCCAAGAGCCCGCGCGCCCTCGTGCTGGCGCCGACCCGCGAACTCGCGGTCCAGATCGCCCGCAGCTTCGATACCTACGGTCGCGGCCTTGGCCTGCGCCTCTGCACCGTCGTCGGCGGTCTGGGCTACGGCCGCCAGATCGAGACGCTGGCGCGCGGCGTCGACATCCTGATCGCGACGCCCGGCCGTCTGCTCGACCTGGTCGAGCGCGGCAACGTGAAGCTCGGACAGGTCAGCTTCTTCGTCCTCGACGAAGCCGATCGCATGTTCGACATGGGCTTCATCCGTGACGTCCGCCGCATCGCGGCCTCGGTCTCCAAGAACCGGCAGACCCTGCTGTTCTCGGCGACGATGCCGAACGACATCGCCAAGCTTTCCTCGGAAATTCTCAAGAACCCCGAGAAGGTCGAGATCGCCCCGCAGGGCCGCACCGTCGAGAAGATCGACCAGCGCGTCTACTTCGTGAACGCCGGCAACAAGCGCACCCTGCTCAACCATCTCCTGACGGACGAGAGCCTCGAGCGGGTCATCATCTTCACGCGCACCAAGCGCGGCGCCAACCGCGTCGCCGAGGCGCTGGAAGACCGCGGCGTGCGCTCCGAGGCGATCCACGGCAACAAGTCGCAGAACGCCCGCCAGAAGGCGCTCGACAACTTCGCCCGCGGCAAGGCCCGCGTGCTGGTCGCGACCGATCTCGCCTCGCGCGGCATCGACGTGCAGGGCGTGACCCACGTCATCAACTTCGAGCTGCCGGCCGACGCCGAGAGCTACGTCCATCGCATCGGCCGCACAGCGCGCGCCGGCGCCTCGGGCATCGCGATCTCCTTCTGCGATGGCAGCGAGCGCGGCCAGCTCAAGGGCATCGAGCGGCTGACCAACCAGCGCATTCCGGTCGTGCCGACCCCGGCCAACGAGGACATGCCGCAGCTTCCGCCGATGCGCGCCCGCAGCGAAGACGACGATCGCGAGCGCGACGAGCGTCCCCGTGAGGGCCGTGGCGGTCCGCGTGGCGGAGGCCGTCCGGGTGGCGGTGGCCGTCCTGGCGGCGGCGGTCGTCCCGGCGGTCATCGCTCGTTCGGCGACCGTGCCAACCACGATCGTTCGCGCGGCGACCGTCCGCCGGCGCACGCCGACAGCCAGTTCCGCGGTGGCGACTTCCGGGATGCCCCGCAGGGTGACCGTCCCCACGGTGATCGTCCGCACGCTGATCGGCCGCAGGGCGACCGTTCCTATGGCGACCGTCCGCGTGGTCCGCGCCCGCAGGGTGATCGCCCGTTCGGTGACCGTCCGCGGGGTGATCGTCCCCATGGCGATCGTCCGCACGGCGACCGCTTCGATCGCGCGCAGGGTGATCGCCCCCAGGGTGACCGCTTCGATCGCGCGCAAGGTGATCGTCCCCAGGGCGACCGTCCGCATGGTGATCGCCCGCAGGGTGACCGCCCGCGGTCGTTCGGCGATCGTTCGAACCACAATGGCGGCGGCGGCCAGTATGCTCCCCGTCCGCACGGCGACCGTCCCCAGGGCGATCGCCCGCAGGGTGAGCGTCCCTACGGCGATCGTCCGCAGGGCCCGCGTCCCCAGTGGAAGGGCCGCCGCTTCGGCGGTGGAGGCGGCGGCGGCGGTGGCCGCGGTCGAGGCCGCGCTGCCTAGCTAGAGAATTCCTTCCTCGCGGAAGATTTCCAGACATTTAGAAAGAGCGCGCTCATATCGGGCGCGCTCTTTCGCTATCGAGGTCTCGTCCCAGTCGAAGAAGCCGCCCCTGGTCTTGAAGCCGATGCGACCCTGGTCGACGTTGCGCTGCAGGACTGGTGGCGGCCCATCGGAATTGTTGAGATCGGGCCAGATGATCTTGGCGACGGCGCAGGTCGTGTCCCAGCCGGAATGTTCCTTCTGCGTGATCGGGCCGGCGGCGGCATAGCGGAAGCCGAAGGAGAGACGCACCGTCGCGTCGATGTCCTCCGGCGAGGCGACGCCTTCCTCGATCAACCACAGCGCCTCGCGCATCAGCGCGCCCTGGATCCGGTTGCCCAGGAAGCCGATCACGTCCTTTTTCACCTGGACGGGCCGCTTGCCCAACTCGCTCATGATCGCGCCGACTTTCTCGGCCAGCGCAACGTCGGTGTGGACGGAACGCACGACCTCGACCAGCGGGATCAGGTGCGCGGGCATGAAGAAGTGCAGGCCCATCATGCGAGCCTGGGTCGCGAGCCCCTTGCCGATCTCGCTGATCGGGAAGCTCGACGAATTCGAGGTCAGTGGCACGCCGGGACGGGAGAGCTTCTCCATGTCCGCAAATATCCTCTGCTTCAGGGCGAGGTCCTCGGTCACCGTCTCGACGGCGATGTCGATCTTCGCCCAGGGCGCTTCCTCGAGCGTCGCATAGGTCGCGAGGCCCGAGACGTCGTCCGGCTTGCCCATGGCCTTGAGCGCCCGGGCGGTGGCCGCCGGCAGCCCCTCGCGCGTCGAGGCGGAGCGCGACACGACGTCCACCTTCCAGCCGCCGCCCAGGAACATGGCGATGATCCCGACGCCCATCGTGCCTCCGCCCAGCACCAGGGCGTGTCGTTCGCTTTGCGGCATTCCTTGTCCTCCCGTATCGACGCGTGCCCCCTGCCGGGGCAGTATCCGGCCCAAGTTAACCGGATTTTCAACGTGGGAGAAAACGTATGAGCGCCACCTTCAAGGACCTCGGCATCAGCACCGAAGGCGCGGTCGGAATCGTCGAGATTCAGCGGCCGCCGCACAACTTCTTCGACAATTCGCTGATCAACCAGATCGCCGATGCCTTCGAGGCGTTCGATCGCGACGACAAGATCCGCGCCTACGTGCTGTGCGCGCAGGGCAAGTCGTTCTGCGCCGGCGCCGATTTCGCCAATCGCCCGCAGACCGGCGCGAACGAGAGCGGCAAGCATCTCTACAAGGAAGCGACCCGCATTTTTCGTGCGAAGAAGCCGAGTGTCGGAGCGATCCAGGGACCGGCCATCGGTGGCGGTCTCGGCCTCGCGCTGGCGCCCGACTTCCGTGTCGCCGCCCCGGAGGCGCGCTTTGCTGCCAACTTCACCCGCCTGGGCTTCCATCCGGGCTTCTCGCTGACCTTCACGCTGCCGCGCCTGATCGGCCAGCAGAAGGCGAACCTGATGTTCCTGACCGGCCGCCGCGTCGGCGGTGAAGAGGCGGTGGCGTGGGGCCTGGCCGACGTGCTGGCGCCGCTGGCCGACGTTCGCAAGGAAGCGATCAAGCTGGCGCAGGAGATCGCCGAGTCCGCGCCGCTCGCGGTGATGTCGACCCGCGAGACGATGCGCCGTGGCTTCGCCGACGCGGCGGAAGCGGCGACCGAGCGCGAGCTGACCGAGCAGGAGTGGACGCGCAAGACCGAGGACTTCAAGGAGGGCGTCAAGTCCTACGCCGAGAAGCGCCCCGGCAACTGGAAGAACCGCTAACACCTCGGCCTTGGCTTTCCCCCTCCCTTCCTCCCCCGTTTGACGGGGGAGGTGCCCGAAGGGCGGAGGGGGAAGGCAACCGGTACGAATTAATCGCCAGCATCAGGAGCGTCTCCATGGGACAGGTCTCGGGCAAGGTTGCCATCGTCACCGGCGGCGCCTCCGGCATCGGCGAGGCCTGTGCCGAAACGCTGGCGCGCGAAGGCGCGTCGGTCCTGATCACCGATATCGACGACGCCCTGGGCAAGGGCGTCGTCGAGCGCATCGCGAAGGCGGGCGGCAAGGCGCATTACGTGCGTCATGACGTGCGCGACGAAGCGGCATGGCCGGGCATCGTCGCGGAGGCCGAGAAACGCTACGGCCGGCTCGACATCATGGTGGCCAATGCCGGCATCGGCATCATGTCGCCGATCGCGACCATGACTCTCGCCGACTGGCAGCGTCAGCAGGCCATCAACCTCGACGGCGTGTTCCTCTCCATCAAGCATTCGATCCCCGCGATGAAGCACGGCGGTGGCGGTTCGATCGTGCTGATGTCTTCGGTGGCCGGCCTGCGCGGCGCGCCGGGCCTCGCGGCCTATTCGGCGACCAAGGGCGGCGTCCGTCTGCTGGCCAAGTCGGTGGCGCTGGAGCACGCGGCCGACAACATCCGCTGCAACTCCATCCATCCCGGCATCATCGCCACGCCGATCTGGGAGAAGATCCCGACCGGCGCCGAAGGCAACCGCCGCAACGCGCCGATCGATCCGCGCGAGCGTGCCGCGGCCTCGGTGCCGCTGCCGCGCGTCGGCGAGGCGCAGGACATCGCTAACGGCGTGCTGTTCCTGTGCACCGACGCGGGCAACTACATCACCGGCCAGGAGCTGGTGATCGACGGCGGCATGACCGCCGGCGGGCGTCCGACCCGGCCGTTGCAATAGCCGCGATGGGCGACGCGGCACGGATCTGGATCGTCGTCGCGGCGCTTAGCGGCGCGATCTCGGTCATCGTCGGCGCCTTCGCCGCGCACGGACTCGACCTGCGCACGGAAGCCGGGCTCAAGGCGAAGGAGTGGCTGCAGACCGGCAGTCACTATCAGATGGTCCATGCGCTCGCGATGCTGGGCGTCTGCGCCCTGGCTGGCGCGGAGCTGCTGAACGTGCGCCTGGCCGTCGTCGCTTTGTGGCTGTTC
>LSKJ01000867.1 GCA_001557035.1 Rhodospirillaceae bacterium CCH5-H10
CAGAGTGTTCACCATGTCTCCGAACAGCCGTTCACCATGTCTCCGGTCCGTACAACCTGTACGGGGGAGTGAGCGGGCGCGTTAACTCGGAGCGGGCCGGGGCCGACCCGATGGACCGTCAAAACGCTCCAGCGGCGAACTACGGGGCAGTCCTGGACAGGGCATAGGAGACATCGTCGGCGAGGGCGGAGAGAAGCTGGACCTCTTCCGCGTCGAACGCCTGCGGTTCCCCGGCATAGATCACGAGGGCCGCCGCCAACTTCCCTTCCCGCCGCAGCGGCAGGACGATGCTCGAGCGATATCCGTGCCGCAACGCTTCTTCGCGCCACGGCCGCGCGTTCGGATTGCTCTCGAAATCCTGGTTGATCTGGATGGCCCCCGTCTTGATCGCCATGCCCAGCGGCCCGTTGCCCGTGGGCTCGTCGTTCCAGGTGATGTGGGCGCGGGCAAGATAGCCGTCGTCGGATCCCGCGATCGAGGGGAAGCGGAAGGTTTTGCCGGGATCGTCATTGGCAATGGCGATCGCCACCATTTTATAGTCGCCGAATTCGACGAGGCTGGTGCAGATCTGATCGAAGATATCTGACTCGGACCGGGCTCGTAGCAGGATGCTGGTTGCCGCCTGCAGCGACCTCTTCACGCGCGACAGCCGCAGAACTTCCTGCTCCAGTTTCACACGATCGCTGATGTCGACGCCCATCGCCTGACGGTAGGTCCGTCCTTCGAGTTCGAACGTACTGACCCGTACTTCCGCGGGGAACGTGCTGCCATCCTTGCGGCGGATCACCGTGCGAACCTCTATCTGGCGCCCGCCTGCCGCCGATGGGGTTGCCTGAAGATCGTCCTCGTCCGTCCCGTCCGGTATTCTGAGGTCTCTCGCATCCATCCCCCGGAGTTCCTCGGCGCTGTACCCGACAGCCTTCTGCGCAGCCTCGTTGGTCTCGAGAATGCGGTTGTCGTCATCGATCACGATGAACATGTCCTGCACGGCATGAACGAATCGAAGATTCCGCACCATCAGCTCGTGCGCTTCCTCGATCTGGCTTTTCCAGAGCGACCAGACCAGGAACGCCGCCACCAGAATGGTGGCCCCGAACACGAGGACGATCTTCTCCGAGCGGCGATCGATCGGGCGCATCACCTCCTCGTAGTCGGACTTGGCGATCACGATCCAGGGAACGGCCGTGGCGGAATACGATGCTGCGAGGACCCTCTTGCCGCGATAATCCACGCCCTCCCGCGCGCCGTCTCCCTGGCGAATCGCGGCGGCGGCGCTGAGGTTCGGCGTCGACAGCGGAAGGCGGAGCCCGGAGGGCGGGATCGGGCGCTCCCAGAAGCGCGGGGCCACCAGGAAAGCGGCATCGTTCCCGTCCCGACGCACCACCAGCACTTCCGACGTCGCGCTGCCGGTCGGCCAGGTCTGAATCTTCCGGAACAGATCGACGGCCGGATCGACGACGAGCACGACAACGAACGGACGCGGAGCCGGTGCGCCGGCAACGAACGGTTGCGCGAATGCCATGCTGGGGGTCGAAGGGGTTCCGGCATCCAGTCGAAGCGGTCCGATCTTCAGCTTGTCGTCGCGTGCTGCGTCGCGCACCAGGGCTTCGATCTCGCTGTCATCCTTGTGACCGGCAGCGCCGCCCGCTCCCGCCAGCAGTTTTCCATCGGCCGAGAACAGCATGATCTCACGCCGCTCGGGATGTCCGATCAGCACCTGATAGAGGACCAGTTCGACGATCTGCCGGAGTTCCGGAGCCTGGTCGATCTGGCTGAGCGGCACCCCTTTGAGGGACGTGACCAGAAATCCCAGGTCGATCGCCCTTTCGGCGACCCACTGGTCGATCTGCTGCGCCTTGAGGCGGGCGATACCGGACTGCTGGGACAGCCGCTCGTCGCGAAAGGCGGTCCGCAGATCGTTGTTGAGAAGGTAACCTGTGGCGGCGATGCCCAATGCGAAGGCGGAGAATACGGCCAGGAGCAGCCATTTCCTGGCCCTGAGGGTCTCGTCGCCAGGAGCCCCCTGCCACACACTCTTGCGCAGCGAACGCTGGAAGAGCAGGCCGAAGCCAATCAGGGCGATCACGAGACCGGTCGCCAACAGCGCCCCGCGCGAAAACAGATCCTGCATCGCCCGCTCGAATGACGGGAGCACATCGAGCCATTCCACGACCGTGAGCAGGGCAGCGACGAGCATCAACCCGACCAGCGCTGCAAGCGAGATCCAGAAGATGCGGTGTGCCCGACCGGTTTCGGGTTCCGCCCTCGAGTGAGGAATCTGCTGCTGTGTCATCACCAACCGAACTGGGTGCCCCTGCCGTCGCCTCTACGCGCCGCGTACTTGGCCACCCCACTCTAACCAAGGCGGTCGCTGCGCCTTTGATCCAGCGCAATCATCGAGCCTGCGCCAATGATCTAAAGAGGGATGGATGGTGAATAGATAATCGTTTGCATGCTACAACTTCTGCCTCCGCTGGGAAATTGGTCCCGGGCGCTGCTGCGAGACGGGGGACAAGCGTGATGCACCCGAACCGGTGCCAGCGCGCGGCGGCCGAGATTTCCAGATGGTTCTCGGCGATTGTGATCGGCTTCCTCTCCTGGAGCTTCGTGCCGGAGGAAGCCCACGCCTTCAACATCGCCCTCGACAGCAAGTCGATTCCCGGACTGAACCCGAAGGCGCCCCTGGTCGCCCACACGCTCCGCATCACCGGCCGTTTCGAGCAGGGCGATGGCGACAAGCTGCGGACCATGCTGGCCGGTCTCAAGGCCAAGACCGCCAGGATCGCCAATCAACCGCTGGCAACCGCCGAACTCAGCAGCAGCGGGGGCGATCTGCTCGAAGGTCTCAAGGTCGGGTATCTTTTTCGCGAGTTCGAAGTGGCCACGCTCGTGCGCAAGGGCGACATCTGCCTGTCCGCCTGCGCGATGGCATTCCTGGGCGGCACCGCCAGCCGACAGTTGCCCACGCCCCTGCCCAGCCGCACCATCGAGATCGGCGGTCAAGTCGGCTTCCACAACTTCACGCTGGACGCCACGGTGGTTCAGACCGAGACGAAGGGTGATACCACGGCGGGGATCGCCCGCGGTTTCGGACTGGGCCGGGCGGGCGCCTCGGCCCTGATCCGCTACGCCGCCGACCTCGGCGTCGATGCGGGCTTCATCGCGCAACTGCTCGTCCGCCCGCCCGATACCTGGATCTACATCGACACCACCGAGATGTTCCTGACCGTCGGCGCCTGCCCGAGCGGGCCCGAACCGCCGCAGGGTCGCCTCGAACAGCAGGCGGTGAATGTCTGCAATCATGCAAGCGGCGCGGGCCAAGTCGCCGAACCCTCCCAGGCGCAGCCGATGTCGGCCCGCGAGGCCAAGCGCTACCTGCTGGAGCAGGTCCAGCGCAACATCGCGAGCGCGAACGTCAAGGGACCGCTCGTCGGGCAGCTCGCGGGCGTCCTTGCGTCGAGGGACGACCGGCTGATCGACAGTGTCTATTCGGACCTGAGGGCCGCGGGGATCTCATTGCCGGAGCCGGTGGGCCGAAGCTTCGTCGTCAGTGGCTATACCTTCGGTGAACTGCAGGCCGAATGCCACGTGAACCTGTCGGCGAGCCAGCCCGACAAGTTCGACTATGTCATCGTCATGAGGGGAGTGGGCATTTCCCGCTCCTTCACCTTCCCGCCACCGGCGTGCCCGGCCCTCTTCCGGTACGATAGCCAGCAAGTCCTCAATCCGAAGCGATGAGCGCCTGTTCCTTGAGCCAGGCGCGCGCCTTGGCCTCGGTCTTGAAGAGCCGTGCCGGCCGCTTGGACGGCGAGATGTTGACGAAGCGCCGGAACGCCAGCTGCACGGCGTCGTCGATGCCCACGACGGCCAGGGGGCCGCTGGGGAAATGGGACGTATAGGCGCTGAGCCGCGCGCCCATCGCCATCACGTCCTTGTCGTCATAGACCGGCTTCAGCGCCGTCGCATCGAACAGCTTCGAATAGGCCAGCGCGTTGGCGATGACGAGGGCATCGAAATGCTCCTCCATCTCCTTCAGGGTCACTTCCCCTTCTGCGACGACATGGATGAGCTTCTGCTCATGCAGGATTTCCCAACGCAACGGCATGTCTTACAACTCCAGTGCCCCCCGGTCCGGACCGCCAGCCTATCACGGCTGGGCCGAAACTGACGCATCGAAGAGATGGACGGATGAAGCTGTCGCGCGTTCTGGCAATTCTCGTGGGCCTGTCGATGGCCTCGCCCTGGGTCGCGCCGGCTGCGCGGGCGCAGCAGGACACGAGTTCGGCCAACTACATCATGCTGGGCTGCGAGGCCTTCCTGCTCGACCCCATCCCGACCTCGCGGCTGCTTCTGGCCGGCGTCTGCGCGGGCATCATCGACACGCTGCAGGTGGTCAAACCGAACATCTGCCTGCCCGGCATCGCCACGCGCCGGCTGCTGGTGCGCGGCGTCGTGAGCTACATCAACGCCATTCCCGCACGCCTGCACGAGAACTTCATCGAGCTGGCCAGCGAAGCCCTCGAACAGACCTGGCCGTGCGCGCCCAAGTGACGCCGGTCCGGCGGCTTCAGTCGACGACGTAGAAGCAGACGAAGCCGTCGAGCGGCTTCTCCTTCCATTCGGACGGCTTGTAGTCGACGAACTGGTCCATCATCGCCTTGGCCTTGCCCTCGCCGACCAGCCTCTGCTGCGCGATGACGTAGAGGCGCGGCACGCGGCCGCGGAACTTGAGGTTCCGCATGTCCTCGATCGACCAGAAGTCGGCATGGTTGGCCATGACGCGGACGTTGCGGACCTCGAGGCCGATCTCGGGTGACGGCACGAAGATCAGGGTGGAGCCGCGGTCGGGCGCCGGCACGTCGATCGTGCGGATGAACTTCACGACCGCGTCGTTGGCCGTGGAGTGCCGGAAATCGCGCACGCCCAGCGGATGGCCGAGATTGACGACGACATGCCTGGCGTGGGCTGCGAGCCCATAGAGCACGCCGACCAGCGCCATCATGATTCCGGCCAGTCGCAGCAGCCGGCTCGGCACGATCAGGAACGCCTGCACCGCGCCGACCAGAAGCAGCAGCGACACCGGACGGAAATAGCGCTCCTCCTGGCCGATCGTGGCGCCCCCCGCCCACAGCAGCAGGAAGACGGCGGCGTAGGCCAGCGTCGTCAGCCCGGCGAAGACCAGGTAATCGCGATGACTCCGGCGCAGTTGCCGCCACATGACGTAGAGCGTGACCGCGGCCGGCAGCGCGAGGATGTAGCCCACCGCCAGTTGCGAACCGAAGATCGCGCGGCTGGGATGGAGCAGGATGAAGTTCCACATCTCGCCGAACGAGAGCGCGGCGCCCCACACGCAGCTCAGGATGAAGATGCCGTGGGTGACGAACACCGACCACTGGACCGACGCCACCGTCGAAGCCGCCGTCCAGCCGCGCGAGTACCAGGCGTAATAGAGGACGACGCCCACGATCGCGATGGTGAGCGCCGCCACCACGCCGCGGCGCACCGTGTCGGCCTTGTCCCGCCACGGGTGCGGTCCCGAGAGCACCGCAGCCGAGATTGCGGCACAGGCGAGGACGACGGCGGACAGCTTGGCGAAGAACATGACCGCCGTGCCGAGCACCAGTGGCGGCACGGCGAACCAGCGCAGGTCCCGCAGCCGCCACACGAGCAGCAGGAACCACGGCGCGATGCCGAACAGCAGGATCTCGCCGCCGATGAAGATCACGAACGGAAAGGCGAAGCCGCGGCTGCAGACGATCAGCACGAGCGAGATCGCGATGACATGCGGCGGAAAGCCGAAGGCGCGATAGAGCGCCCACCAGCCCACCAGGCCGATTGCCGAAAAGACGGCGACCGTCGCGATCACCGCATGGCCGAGGGTCAGGCCCAGCTCCTCCAGGACACCCGGCACGACATGCTGTCCCGGCGACCAGATCGACATGAAGGTCGAGATATCCTTCGTGATGTCCTGCGGATCGGGCGAGGCCCAGTGGTTCCAGGGCAGGCCGTGGCGGAGGTCCCACCCCAGCAGGCCCCAGCCGCTGTCGGACCAGATGACCGGCCGGACGACGGCATTGACCGCCGTATAGGCCAGCACGATCGCGACGATCAGCACGCAGCAGCCGATGACGATGGACTGCGGCGACAGGATCCGCCTGCCGCCCCGGATATCGAGACTCATGCGACCTGAATACACCGGCGCCCGCGCACGCCCTACCGATTGACGTCGCACAATGTTATATTATAACACATTATAGTATAACATTGTCTTGCGGCGCGTAGGGAGATTTCGGATGCAGCGGATCGGCGTATCGGCACTGGCTCTTGCAGCAGGTCTTTCCGCAGCCCAACCGGCGTTTGCCCAGTCGCCGCCACCCACCACGGCGCCCGGCCCGGCCGACGCCCAGCCAGCCGCGGCGAATTC
>LSKJ01000087.1 GCA_001557035.1 Rhodospirillaceae bacterium CCH5-H10
CGTTGCGGCGCCTCGAGCAGCTCATCCAGGAAGCCGTCGTCACGGTGCCGCGCGCTTTGATCGCCGAGACGATCGACCTCATCGCCGTGCTGTCCGGTCGAGGGAGCGCCCGGCGGCTGACGGAACTGGCCTGCGTCGAGGGCCTCGGCGCCGGCTCGGACTATGTCCTCTTACTTGCAGGAGAACGTCAATGAATCGCCTAATCATCCGTCGCGCCGTAAGGGCAGTCGCGATCTCGTCGCTGAGCATGGTGATGTACTCCTCGGCAGCGTATGCGGCGGGCTCCAGCATGCCCTGGGAACAGCCGTTGCAGCAGGTCCTGCAGTCGGTGGAAGGACCGGTCGCCAAGATCGTCGCGGTGATCATCATCATCGTCACCGGCCTTACCCTGGCATTCGGCGACAGCTCCGGCGGCTTCCGCCGCCTGATCCAGATCGTGTTCGGCATCTCGATCGCCTTTGCCGCCTCGAGCTTCTTCCTCTCGTTCTTTTCGTTCGGCGGTGGGGTCCTGGTCTGATGACCGAGCCCGTTGCCGGTTTCGTGGTGCCGCTCCACCGCGCCCTGACCGAGCCGATCCTGCTGGGCGGTGCCCCGCGCTCGATCGCGATCCTCAACGGCACGTTAGCCGCGGCGATCAGCCTGGGACTGCGCCTGTGGGTCGCCGGCCTGGTGCTCTGGCTCATCGGTCATGGCCTGGCCGTTTGGGCGGCCAAACGCGATCCGCTCTTCGTCGACGTAGTGCGCCGTCACGTGCGCATTCCCGGCCGCCTGGGTGTGTGAGGAGGGTGTCATGATGAATCTCGCCGAATACCGGAACTCGGCCACGCGCCTCGTCGATTTCCTGCCGTGGGCTGCGCTCGTCGCTCCCGGCATCGTCCTGAACAAGGACGGCTCATTCCAGCGGACGGCCTGTTTCCGGGGGCCCGATCTCGACTCGGCGGTGCCGGCAGAGCTCGTCGGCGTTGCGGGACGGCTGAACAATGTCCTGCGTCGGCTTGGATCGGGCTGGGCTCTCTTTGTCGAGGCGCAGCGGCTGCCTGCCAGCATCTATCCGGAGGGAAGGTTTCCGGACGCGGCATCGGCGCTGGTCGACGCCGAGCGAAAGGCGGCCTTCGAAGAAGAGGGGACGCATTACGAATCGGCCTATTACCTGACGTTCCTGTATCTCCCAC
>LSKJ01000868.1 GCA_001557035.1 Rhodospirillaceae bacterium CCH5-H10
GCGCAGCCACCGGCAGCGCGACGATGGCGGCGGCCGCCAGAAGAGCCTTCTTCATGAGTTCTTCCCCTCGTTCGTGAAACTTGTCGGACTGAAACTGAATAGAGGTTGGCGGGGCTGTATTCGTGCGCCAACTGGCCGGAATATACACACCACCATTGGTGCGGTGCAACCAGCGGCCCCCGCCCGATCCGACTCCACGGGAACGTGTGGCCTGGACGCCACAGTGAGGCCTATCGGGGCCTCGAGGCCCTCTCGAAAGGCACCGTCGCCGCGGGAGCACCAGAACTAGATGTAGTAGTGGCTCCGCCGCCGCTCCGCTCCACCGGAATGGGCATCCGGAAGCCCAGCACGCCGCCTCCGGTCTCGGTGCGACCATAGGGTGTCGGGCCCTTCAGGGGGCCGCTCGATTCCGACCTGTCAGGCAATGGTCCGGCCAGGTCGGGGTGCGGCAAAGGCACGTCTGGATTGGATGCACCCGGCGCCAGCATCTTGCCGACGATCTCTGCGGCCGTGGCCGGCGGCTCGGATGCCTTGATGCCCGGCAGGGGCTTCCTCGCCTCGGCAATCAGGACGGGGCGCGACCAGGGTCCGGTCGGTGAAGTCCGATCGGCCAAGGACACAAGGAATTGTGGCCTCTGCACGTCCGTTCGGAGATTCTGCTTTAAGGTCGCAGCGCAAGTGAAGCCCGCCGACAGCAGCGCGAGCGCCCCGGCGGCACCGCCAGCGGCGTACCTGAAAGGTGGAAATGTCATTTCACGATGCAGATAGGCGGCACAGTCCGGCTTTTCACCGTGGCATTTTGGACGGTAAATCGCCGTTCAGAAAAGAAGAGGAGATTGCCATGGGCCAGTACAGCAAAGTCGAAACCGACGGCCGCCTGATGATCGTCACGATCAACCGCCCGGAGGTCTACAACGCCTGCCATCCCATGGCGAACCAGGAGATGGTCGAGGCGTTCGACGAGTTCCAAACCAACCCGGACCTCTGGGTGGCCATCATCACCGGCGCCGGCGACAAGGCCTTCTGCGCCGGCAACGACCTCAAGTACCACGCCGAGACCCAGGCCAAGACCGGCAAGCGCCCGGTCCACCCAGCCAAGGGCTTCGGCGGCCTCGCCAACCGCTTCGACCTCGACAAGCCGGTGATCGCGGCCGTCAACGGCATCGCAATGGGCGGCGGCTTCGAGATCGCGCTGGCCTGCGACATCATCATCGCCTCGGACCAGGCGAAGTTCGCCCTGCCCGAGCCGCGCGTGGGCCTGGCCGCCGGCGCCGGCGGCATGCAGCGCCTCAGCCGCATGATTCCGCTCAAGAAGGCGATGGGCATGATGCTGACCGGACGCCACGTCGGCGCCAAGGAAGGCTACGAGCTGGGCTTCGTCACCGAGGTGGTGCCGCACGCCGAGCTGATGGCCTCGGCGAAGAAGTGGGCCGCGCAGATCCTCGAATGCTCGCCGATGAGCGTGCGCGCGACCAAGCAGGTCGTGATGCGCTCACTCGACCAGCCGTCGCTCGAGATCAGCATGCGCAACCAGACCTATCCCGCCTTCATCGCCATGGCGAACAGCGAGGACACGGTCGAAGGCCCGAAGGCCTTCGCCGAGAAGCGCAAGCCCAACTGGAAGGGCCGCTGAGGCCGGACTGGGCCGGACTCTTCGCAGGCTGGCGAAAGCGCGATGTGTACGATATGCTGATTTGTACACATCGGGGGTGACATGATGCGCACCAACATCGAAATCGACGACGAGTTGATGGCCGATGCCCAGAAGGCTTCCGGCCTCGCCACCAAGAAGCAGACTGTGGAACAGGCGCTTCGCCTGATGATCAAGCTGCGGCGGCAACAGGAAGTAGCCGCTGCCTTCGGCAAACATCCGTGGCGGGGCGATCTCGCCCGAAGCCGCAGGAGCCGGGGAGTCGCTTGATCGTCGTCGACAGCAGCGTCTGGATCGACTTCCTGAACGGGCGCGAGGCGCCACATGTCAGCCGCCTGCGCGCCATCCTCGGCGTCGAAGAAGTCGTCGTCGGCGACTTGATGCTCTGCGAAGTCCTCCAGGGTCTGAAGGATGAGCGGGCCGCCAAGAGCGTCGAAACACTTCTCCGACGCTTCGACATCGTCGCCATGGGCGGCCCGGAAATCGCGGTAGCCGCCGCACGAAACTTTCGCTCCCTGCGGCGGCGAGGCATTACCGTCC
>LSKJ01000869.1 GCA_001557035.1 Rhodospirillaceae bacterium CCH5-H10
GAACTCGCCCGCCGAATGGCCGACTGGCGCCCCCCTGCCGCCGAGGACCGCCCCCGCCCCGGCTCCGTGCACGACAAGTACACGAAGCTGGTCTCGTCGGCGCACTACGGGTGCGTGGTCTGACAATGGAGCGCGCCACTCCAGTGGCGCTCATACCTTTGCCGATCGACGAAACTTGAGCACAACTGGAGTGGCGCGCTCCAATGACTACGACGCAGCCGCCGCGAACTTCGCGCGGCTGCGCATCAGGGGTTGGATGCGCTGGCCGAACTGCTCGATGCCGATGATGAAGTCGTCGAACGTCAGCATCACGCCGGCCAGGCCGTCGATCTCGGCCATCTCGTCGAGCAGGCGCGCGATCGTGGCATAGGAGCCGATCAGGCGTGAGCCGTTGTTGGGCAACGGCTCGCGGCGCCGGATCCGGCCGGCCGTCGAGTTGGCCGCGGCGAACTTGTCGGACGCAGCCTGGTCCGAGCGCCAGTCGATGGCGTCGAGATCGACGCCGGCCTTGTAGTGCTCCCACTTGGCCATCGCCGCCTCGTCGGTCTCGTCGGCGATGATCATGGTGAGGGCCAGCGCCTTCACGTCACGGCCGGCGGCGGCACAGGCAGCCTTCAGGCGGCCGACTGCCTCGGCGCAGTCGCGCGGATCGTTGGCCTCGCCCTGGCCGCTGCAGAAATTGTAGGTGCAGTGCCCGGCCGCGAACTTCATCCCGGCATCGCTGGTGCCAGCCGAGATCAGCTTGATCGGCCGCGACGGCAGCGGCGAAAGCCGGCAGTCGTTCATCGTGAAATAGTTGCCCTTGAAGTCGGAGCGGCCGGTCTCCCACAGCTCCTTCATCACCGTCACATACTCGGTGACCATCTCGTAGCGATGCTTGAAATGCTCCTCGCCCGGCCACAGGCCCATCTGGTCGTACTCGGCCTTCTGCCAGCCGGTGACGAGGTTCACGCCGAAGCGCCCCTTCGAGATGCTGTCGATGGTCACCGCCATGCGCGCGGCGATGGCCGGCGGCAGGGTCAGCACGGCCACCGTTGCGATCAGGTCGATGCGCGTCGTCACCGCGGCGAGCCCCGCCATCAGGGTGAAGGATTCGAGATTGTCGTCCCAGTGACGCGACTTGCCGCCGAAGCCGCGCAACTTGATCATCGACATGGCGAAGTCAAAACCGTAGCGCTCGGCGCGCTGCACGACCTCGCGGTTGAGATCGAAGCTCGGCGTATATTGCGGCGAGGTCGACGAGATCAGCCAGCCATTGTTCCCGATGGGAATGAAGACGCCGATTTCCATGCTGCACCCGCCCTTGCTGCCGGACCCGTATGGGCGGTCCGGCAGCAAGCGCCGTGCCATCAATTGCTTCTAGAACCGATCAGGCATCGACATCGGGATAGCGGCGCTTCGCGCGACGCATGAAGCCCGCGAAGATGTCGTCGTAGGGCGTCTTCTCGTGGGCATCGGCGAGCTTGGTCAGGCCCTTTAGCACGACCTGCTCCTCCGCCGGCATCTCCGACATGATCTTCTCCGAAATCGGCTGGACGCCGGCCGGGTTGGCGAGCGCGCGCACCTGGATGCTGCAGGCCTTCTCGAAGAAGTAGAAGTAGAAGAACGCCTCGCCCATTGTGGCGCCGACGCTGAGCGTGCCGTGGTTCTTCAGGATGAGGACGCGGCCGTCCGGACCCAGCGCCTTGGCCGAGGCCTCGCCCTCGCCCGGCAGCACGACGATGCCGTCATAATCGAGGTAGCGGACCTTCGGATAGACCATCGCGCCGTCCTGGGTCAGCGGCTGGAAGCCACCCTTCATGGCGCCGACCGCCGCGCCGTCCAGCGTATGGGCATGGATGATCGCATTGATGTGCGGCGAGGTGAACATGATGCCCGAGTGCAGGTTGAAGCCCGCCTGGTTCAGCTCATAGCCGTTCTCGGTGAGGATCTTGCGGTTCTTGTCGACCTTCACGAGGCTCGACGCGGTGATCTCGTCGAAGGCGAGACCGAAGGGATTGAGCAACAGCGCATCCGGCTCGCCCGGCACGCGGGCCGAGATGTGACCGAAGATCGACAGCTCGTAACCCATCTCGAAGGCGGCGCGGTAGGCGGAAGCGAGTTGGACGCGGACCGCCCACTCCTCGGCGGAAACCTTGTCCTTCAGGCTGACGATACTCATTGGCTACTCCAGATTGGCGATCGGGCTGTGCGTCGGTCTTAGCGAGGCGCCACTTCGACTGCAAACGATGACGCCACGCCGCATCCGGAGGCCGGATCTGGCACGTTTCATGCTGTCTAAACTTGTATAGACAGGCTATGGGACGCGCCTCTGGAGGAGCGAGCTGTGGGGGCAGCCGTGATGGACAATTTGCCGACGGACGCGCTGGTCGCGGACTACGAACGGGACGGCGTGGTCGTCCTGCGGGACGTCTTTTCGCAATGGATCGAACCGTTGCAGAAGGGCATTGCGTCCCTGATGGCCAATCCGAGCCCGCTGGAGCGCACGGTCCGCCCGGCCGACGGCTCGGCACCCTTCTTCCAGGACCTCTGCAACTGGCAGCGCATCCCCGAGTTCGAAGCGTTCGTCTGGAAGTCGCCGGCGGCCGAGATCGCCGCCCGCCTGATGGGCTCACGCACCGCCCGCTTCTTCCATGACCATGTGCTCGTGAAACAGCCGGGCGGCAGCACGGTGACGCCCTGGCACCAGGACCAGCCCTATTACTTCGTCGACGGCCGCCAGAGCGTCAGCTTCTGGATCCCGCTCGATCCGGTGCCGCGCGACGTCGTCATGGAATGCATCAAGGGCTCGCACGGCTGGGGCAAGGGCTTCCGGCCGATGCGCTTCGACGGCACGCGGCTCTACGCCAACGACGATTTCGAGGTGATGCCCGACATCGAGACGCTGCGGCCCACGCTCGACATCGCAGGCTGGGACATGCAGCCCGGTGACGCCATTGCCTTCAACTTCCGCACCGTGCATGGCGCACCGGGCAACCCGTCGCCGCGCTCGCGCCGCGTGTTCTCGGCGCGCTGGGTCGGCGACGACGCGGTCTTCGCCCGCCGCGCGGGACGCACCTCGCCGCCCTTCCCCGATCTCGACTTCACCGACGGCGCGCCGTTCGACGCCCCGATGTTTCCCGTCGTCCATCGTTCGTAACAGTCACAGCAGGAGAATCCTCAATGACCAAGTTCACAGCATTCGCCGCCGTCCTGGCGGCAACGGCCTTCGCGGGCACCGCCGCGGCGCAGGACACCAAGGTCGCCATCGGCATCTCCGGCTGGACCGGCTTCGCGCCGATCACGCTGGCCAAGGAGGCCGGCATCTACAAGGCCAACGGCCTCGACGTGACGATCAAGAAGATCCCGCAGAAGGACCGCCACCTGGCGATCGCCTCGGGCGACCTGCAGTGCGCCGCGACCACGGTCGAGACCTGGATCGTCTGGAACGCCAACGGCATCGCCACGACCCAGCTCTTCAAGATGGACCAGGGCATGGGCTCGGACGGCATCGTCGCCCGCAACGACATCGCCAAGGTCACCGACCTCAAGGGCAAGACGGTCGCCGCCTCGGCGCCGGGCACCAACCCGCACTTCACGCTGGCCTGGATACTGAAGAAGAACGGCATGTCGCTGAAGGACGTGAAGCTCGTCACCCTGGAGCCCGCACCCGCCGCCAACGCCTTCGTCACCGGCAAGGACCTCGACGCCGCCGTCACCTACGAGCCCTATCTCAGCCTGGTGCGCGACAAGCCCGAGACCGGCAAGCTGATCGCCGATTCGCTGCAGTACCCGATGGTGTTCGACTCGTTCGGCTGCACGCCGAAGTTCATCAAGGAGAACCCGAAGGCCGTGAAGGCGCTCACCGAGAGCTACTTCCAGGCCCTCGAGATGATCGAGAAGGACAAGCAGAAGGCCTTCACGATCATGGGCGCCGACGTGAAGCAGACGGCGGAGCAGTTCGAGAAGTCGCAGTCCAAGATCAAGTGGGCCGACCGCGAAGCCAACAAGAAGTTCTTCAACGGCGAGATCCAGGCCTTCAACAAGGAAGCGGCCGAGCTGCTGCTGGAGATCGGCGTGATCAAGGCCAAGCCGGACAACATGGATACGCTGTTCGACACGACCTACATCAAGTAACGAAGTGTTTCTCCTCCCCCGTGATCGGGGGAGGTGCCTCGTCCTACACCGACACCTCCCCATGTGAATGGGGAGGAAGGTTGAGAAGATCCGCATGAAACTGCTGGTTCCCGTCAAGCGGGAGAATCGCATCGTCCTGGGCGTGGCGTTCTTCATCGCCTTCGTCGCACTCTGGTCCCTGATCACCTGGACAGGCGCCGTCCCGAAGCACTTCCTCGCTTCGCCGTGGCAGACGCTGGTGTCCGGCTGGAACCTGTTCGCCACCCAGGGCTTCACCCACGATGTCGGCATGACCATCTGGCGTGTCGTCGGCGGCTTCGTGCTGGCGGCGGTCATCGCCGTGCCGCTCGGCATCGCGATGGGCGTCTACAAGCCGATCGAGGCCTTCTTCGAACCCTTCGTCTCCTTCGCGCGCTACCTGCCGGCCTCGGCCTTCATCCCGCTGCTGATCCTGTGGGTCGGCATCGGCGAGGCGCAGAAGCTCACCGTCATCTTCATCGGCTGCTTCTTCCAGCTCACCCTGATGATCACCATGATCGTGAGCGGCACGCGCCGCGACCTGGTCGAGGCCGCCTATACGCTGGGCTGCAAGGATAGCGGCGTCATCCGCCGCGTGGTTCTTCCCGGCGCCGCACCCGACATTGCCGAGGCGCTGCGCCAGGTGCTGGGGCTGGGCTGGACCTACATCATCGTCGCGGAGCTGATCGGCGCCTCGTCGGGCATCGGCCACATGATCACCGACAGCCAGGCACTGATGGCGACCGACCACATCATCGCGGGCATCGTTGTGATCGGCCTGGTCGGCCTGCTCTCCGACGTGGCGTTCAAGAAGGTGAACCAGCATCTCTTCTCGTGGAGCCTGCTGCGATGAGCCGGCTCTCGATCCGTAACGTCTCCAAGATCTTCCCCGGCCATCGGCGCAACGTGCCGCCGACGCAGGCTCTGCTGCCGGTCGATCTCGAGGTCGGCGACAACGATTTCATCACCGTGCTGGGCCCTTCGGGCTGCGGCAAGTCCACTCTCCTACGGCTGGTCGCCGGGCTGGAGACGCCGACGACCGGCGAGATCAGCCTGGACGGCACCCGGATCGAGGGCGCCGGCGCCGACCGCGGCGTGGTGTTCCAGAGCTACACGCTCTTTCCGTGGCTGAACGTGCGCCAGAACATCTGCTTCGGCCTGCGCGAGAAGGGCATGAGGCTGGCAGAACAGCGCGAGATCAGCGACCGCTTCATCGCCCAGGTCGGGCTGCGCGGCTTCGAGGATCACTTTCCCAAGCAGCTCTCCGGCGGCATGCAGCAGCGCGTGGCGATCGCGCGGGCCCTGGCCAACGACCCGAAGGTCCTGCTGCTCGACGAGCCGTTCGGCGCGCTCGACAACCAGACGCGCGTGTTGATGCAGGAGCTGCTGCTCGGCATCTGGGAGCAGGCACAGAAGACGGTGATGTTCATCACCCACGACATCGACGAGGCCATCTTCATGGCCAGCCGCGTCGTCGTATTCAGCGCCCGCCCCGGCCGCATCAAGACCGAGCTGACCGTCGACCTGCCCCACCCGAGGCACTACACGGTCAAGACGACGCCCGAGTTCATGGCGCTGAAGGCCCGCCTCACCGAGGAGATCCGGGTCGAAGCCATCGCCGCGGATCACTGAGGGACCGATGGCCTCGACCGCGCTCTATCAGCAGGTCGAAGACTACATCGTGCGCCATATCCAGGACGGCACTTGGCCGCCCGGCCATCGGCTGCCGTCGGAGCATGAGCTCGTGAGCCGGTTCGGCATGTCGCGCATGACGGTGAACCGCGCGCTGCGCGACCTCGTCCAGCAGGGACGCATCGTGCGGGTGGCCGGCGTCGGCAGCTTCGTGGCGGAGGAAAAGCCCCAATCGACCCTGCTGCACATCGCCAGCATCGCCCGCGAGGTGCGCCAGCGCGGGCACGACTATCGCTGCGCCCTCCTCGGCGCCGGGCGGGAGGCGGCGCCGGGCGATATCGCGGCCTGGCTCGGCCTCCGCTCGGGGCAATCGGTCTTCCATACGGTGTGCCTTCACCTCGAGAACGAGGTGCCGGTCCAGTTCGAGGACCGCTACGTCAACCCGCAGGTGGCGCCGGACTTCCTCGACCAGGATTTCAGTACCCTTCCACCCGGCGAATACCTCGTTCAGAACATACCGTTCGACGAGATCGAGCATGTCGTCGACGCGGTTCTGCCGACCCCCGAGCAGGCAAGCCACCTCCAGATCGAGGCATCCGAACCCTGCCTGATGCTGACGCGGCGCACATGGACGCGCGCGGTGCCGGTCACGATGGTGCGCTGTTTGCACCCGTCTTCACGCTACCGGCTTGGCTGCCGCTTCGATGCGGTCGGAAATCAGCGACTGGGTTGAAGCGCCTTGGCGTCGGTCAAAGCCGCCCAGGAACGGGACGCTTGCTGCGCCCAGAGCGCCCGCTTCATCGCGGCTTCCAGCCGCTCGCGGGCGGCCTTCTCGGAAGGTTCGACCAGGTCGTCAGGATGGAGATGATCACGGGGCATGACGAGCAAACGCCACGGCCCGCCAAAAAGTTGCACCCGGCGATCAGGTCGCCTTGAGTTTCATGCCGGGCGGCGGCACGGCCGCTTCCGGATTGACGGCGCGGATCACATAGGCCTCGGCTTCAGGCTCGTACTTCGCCCAGAGGCGGGCCAGCTCGGCGATGGGCTGAGCATGGTCGTCGGCGCGCAGGTCGACATAGGGAAAGGATTCGCGGTCGACGATCAACAGCGCCGCCGAGGTCACCGGCTGGTACTCGCCACCGGCCGCCTCGCCCGCCGCGAGCGCATCGAGCAGGCGGTGCGCCAGCGGCTGGTCGAGCGAGGCCTCGAAGGCGCTGACCATGGCCTGCGGCAGGGTCGCGGAGCGCACGATGTTGGCGATGGACGCGCAATCCTTGCCCTGCGCCTCGCCGCGCTCGGCGCGGACGTTGGCGCCGGAATAGACGGCGGTGCGGCCGGCCGCATCGATCAGTGCCATTTGCCGCCAGTGACGATGCGGGGTCGCCGCCACCACGGCCTGCATCGCCTCCGGCGCCGAGAAGCCATGAGCCAGGAGATCGATCGCCAACGGCCCCAGCCGCGGATCGGTGCGATGCTGCGTCAGCGCCGCGCCAATGCCTGCCCGCGCATGCGAGCAGCGCGACCCGACCGAGATCGACGAGGTGGTGACGACCGCGCCCAGCATCCCGGTGCGGGCGCAGCGTCCGACGAGCGAGAAGGTCATGTCAGCATCCCCATTCTTTCACCTCCCCCGTCATACGGGGGAGGCCGGGAGGGGGAAAGCAACGCGATGAACTTTGCGGAGAGGGACGTCACGGCTGTAGCTTTCCCCCTCCGGCCCTGCGGGCCACCTCCCCCGTAT
>LSKJ01000870.1 GCA_001557035.1 Rhodospirillaceae bacterium CCH5-H10
CCCGCCGATATAGCCGGTCGCGCCGGTCATGAAGATGTTCATGGTCGTACCTCCCAGAGACTTCTCGCAGCGAGACTTCGGATCGAGCCGAAGCCACAACCTCCACCTCATGCTGAGGAGGCCCAAAGGGCCGTCTCGAAGCATGGGCTACACACCGCGCCTGTCGCCCATCCTTCGAGACGCGGCCTGCGGCCGCTCCTCAGGATGAGGGTGTGCGGGAGCGTCTGAAACGTAAAGGCCCTAGAGGGCCAGCGTCATCTGCGGCGGTACCTGCCGCTCCTCGCGCTGGTGCAGGTTGTGGAGCGAGACGCCGAGCAGGCGCACTTTCTTTTCCAGCGGGAAGATCGAGCGCACCAGCTCGCGTGCGGTGCGCTCCAGCACCTCGCGGCTGTCGACGCTCTCCTCCAGCGTGCGGCTGCGCGTCACGATCCGGAAGTCGGCATACTTGATCTTCACCGTCACGGTGCGGCCGAGGATGCCGGTGCGTTCGCAATAGGCCCAGACATCCTCGAGCACGGAAGCCACGCCCTCCTCCACTGCCGCCGGCCGGTCGAGATCCTCCATGAAGGTCGTCTCCGAACCGACCGACTTGCGCGGCCGGTTCGGGACCACGCGACGTTCGTCATGGCCGCGCGCGATGGCGTGATAGTAGGTGCCGGAGCGGCCGAAATACTGTTGGAGGAACTCCAGCGACTGCGCCTTGAGGTCGGCACCGGTATGGATGCCGAGCCGGTTCATCTTTTCCGCCGTCTTCGGGCCCACGCCATGGAAGCGGCCGACCGGCAGGCTTTCGACGAAGGCAGGGCCTTTCTCGGGCGGAATGACCGTCTGGCCGTCAGGCTTGCGATGGTCGGAGGCGAGCTTGGCCAGGAACTTGTTGTAGGAGATGCCGGCCGAGGCGGTGAGGCCGGTCCGCTCCAGGATGCGCGCGCGGATCTCGCGGGCGATCTCGGAGGCGAGCGGCATGCCCTTGAGGTTGGTCGTGACGTCGAGATAGGCCTCGTCGAGCGACAGCGGCTCCACCAGCGGCGTGTAGTCGAGGAAGATCTCGCGGATCTGGCGCGACACTTCCTTGTAGACCTCGAAGCGCGGCTTCACGAAGACGAGTTCCGGGCACAGGCGCTTGGCCGTGACCGAGGGCATGGCCGAGCGCACGCCGAATTTGCGCGCCTCGTAACTCGCGGCCATCACGACGCCGCGCTGCCGCCCGCCGACCGCGACCGGCTGGCCGCGCAGCGCCGGGTCGTCGCGTTGCTCCACGGACGCGTAGAAGGCGTCCATGTCGACATGGATGATCTTGCGGACCTCGGTCTCCGCCATGGATTCAGTATAGGCTCCTGCAGCCGGCCTGCCGAAGATTGCAACTGACAATCGTTCGCATTTCCGGGTAGTCTGTGGCCATGCCTGACATCACCCATGCGCGCGAGCCTCGCCTGCTCGCCCTCGACCAGTTGTTGGCCCGCCGTTCGGTCGGCCCGCTACAGGAACCGGCGCCCCAGGGCGCGGACCTCGACCTGATCCTCGACGCCGGCCTGCGGGCGCCCGACCACGGGCGTCTCAAGCCCTGGCGCTTCGTCGTCATTCGGGGCGACGCGATGCCGGCCTATGGCGAGAAGCTGGCCGAAGCCGCCGCCATGCGCGATGCGGCGAATGCCGCCTCGCTCGGCGAGCGCTACCGCGCCTGGGTGCGACGCACGCCGATGCTGATCGCGGTCGGTGCCGTCATCAAGCCGGGCAACATTCCCGAGATAGAGCAACTGCTCGCCGCCGGCGCGGCGGCGATGAACATGCTGAACGCGCTGCACATGCTGGGCTATGGCGGCATGTGGGTGACGGGCCCGAACGCCTACGACCCCAACGTGAACAGGCTGCTGGGCTTCGAGGCACCGTCGCGTCTCGTCGGCTTCCTCACCGCCGGCACGCCCGCCCCCTCGACCGCCCCGGTCCCGGCGCGGCCCGACCGCGCCGCGCACGTCGCGGAGTGGAAGCCCTAAGCCACTTCTTCCACCTCCCCCGTCTTACGGGGGAGGCCGGGAGGGGGAAAGCAAAGCGAAGATTCTTGATCGGGAAGAGTTGAGACTCATGGCCCTT
>LSKJ01000871.1 GCA_001557035.1 Rhodospirillaceae bacterium CCH5-H10
GCAGCACCAACATGAGCGAGTTCGCCTTCTCGGGCGTCGGCTTCAACCCGCACTACGGCACGCCGGGCAATCCCGCCGACCGCACGCGCGTGCCCGGCGGCTCCTCGGCCGGCGCGGCCGTCTCGGTCGCCGACCGCATGGCCGTCGCCGCACTTGGAACCGACACCGGCGGCTCGGTGCGCATTCCCGCCGCGGTCTGCGGCCTGGTCGGCTTCAAGCCGACGGCGCGGCGCGTGCCGATCGACGGCGTCGTCCCGCTCTCGACCTCGCTCGATTCGATCGGTCCGCTCGCCAACTCGGTCGAGGATTGCGCCATCGTCGACGCGGTCTTCGCGGGTGAACTTGGAAAGGGGCCGATCTCGGTGCCCGACGCAGCGCCACTCGCCGGCCTGCGCTTCGCGATCCCGAAGCACTTCGTCATGGACGAGCTCGACGCCACCGTCGCCAAGGCCTTCGAGCGCGCAGCCAAGGCGCTGGCGGCGAAAGGCGTGAAGATCGAGCAGATCGATCTCGCCGAACTGAACGAGCTGCCGGCCATCAACGCCAAGGGCGGGTTCGCGGCCTCCGAGGCCTATGCCTGGCACAAGGACCTGATCGCGCGGCGCGGCAACGTCTACGATCCGTTCGTCCATCCGCGCATCATGCGCGGCAAGGACATGACCGCCGCCGATTACATCGAGCTGCTCGCGAAGCGCGCCGACCTTTGCCGCCGCGTCTCGGCCATCACCTCGAACTACGACGCGGTGATCATGCCGACCTGCGCCATCGTCGCGCCGACGATCGAGGAAGTCTCGACGCCCGAGGGATTCACGAAGAAGAACCTGCTGCTGCTGCGCAACACCACGGTCGGCAACTTTCTGGACCGCTGCGGCATCAGCCTGCCCTGCCACGCCAAGGGCGAACTGCCCGTCGGCTTCATGCTGATGGGAGAGACCATGGCCGACAAGCGCGTGCTGGCGATGGCGCGCTCGGTGGCACCGGTCGTCGCAGGGCAGTGACACCGCAGTAAAGGTCCTTCGCTTCGCTCAGGATGACAACGTTTTCTGCAGCAGCGCACTGCGCCAGACACAACGACATTGTCATCCCGAGCGTAAGCGAGGGACCTTTCCTTCGACCTGTCCGCTACTGAAACCGCGGATCGTCCGGACGCCGCATCTTCCAGACGTTCTCGGTCGTCGTGTATTCGCTGTAGCCAAGCCGCGCGACCGGCTTCATCGACATGATGTCCACGCGGCCGTCCTTCAGGATGGCGTCGTCGATGTGGATGCCGACCACCTGTCCCAGCACGATCGAGCCGCGCTTGGCTTCGTGCCCCGGCTCTTCCGGAAGCTCGATCGTCTTCCAGTATTTGCACTCGAGCGCGATGGGCGATTCCTTGACCCGCGGCGGCTTCACGAAGCGGCAGGGCTCGGGCGTCAGGCCGGCGAGCTTCATCTCGTCGATGCCGTAGGCCACCATCGCGGTGGTGATGTTCATCTTCTCGCTCATCTCCGCGGTCACCATGTTGACCACGAACTCGCCGGTCTCCTCGGCGTTCATGCGGCTGTGCTTGGTCGGCGTGTCGCCGTAGGTGCCGGTGATGGCGAAATAGACCATCGGCGGGAACTCGCCGACGCCGTTGTAGAAGCTGTAGGGCGCAAGGTTGACCCGGCCCTGGCCGTCGACGGTCGAGATCCAGCCGATCGGCCGCGGCACGATCAGCGCCTTCAGCGGATCCTGCGGCAGGCCATGGTCGCGCTTGCTGGCATCGTAGAACATCTGTCGTCCCTCACCCGAATTTCACCGGTGGTGTCTGCACTGTCGGCGCGGCCGCATCAAGCAGCGCCTGCCGGCCGCCCGATCGCGGCGGATAGATGCGCTCGCGGTTGATCAGCTCCTTGGTGCGCTTGGCCGTGGCGCCGCGCGACACCAGCCTGCGCTCCCAGCCCTCGGTGTACAGCGCACCCCACGGCCCGAGATCGAGGATGGTCGTGTACCAGCCGATCTGAAGCGGCAGCATCGGCCGGCCGAGCAGATCGCACACGGCGTTGTGACCGGCAAAGCGCCCCATCGGCCGGCCGTGCTGGCAGGACATGACGCAACCGTGTGTGCCGTCGATCAGGAAAGACGCGACGTCGCCCGCCGCGAACTCGGCGGCGAGGCCCGCGATCTTCAAGGTCGGATCGACCGGCAGGCGGCCGAGACGGTCGCGCTCGACGGGAAAGGCCGAGGTGAGCGGATGGGCACGCATGCCGGCGCACCATACGACCGTCGCCGCCTCGATACGCTCTCCCCCTTCCAGCGTCGCGCCCCTGGCATCGACTGCGACGACCGACACGCCGCCGCGCGTTTCGACGCCCAGCGCCGACAAGGCTTCCTCGATGACCGGCATCGCTTCGACGCCCATGTCCGAGCCGATGCGCGGCGCATGGTCGGCCAGGATCACACGCGGCGTCGTGACACCGGCCGCGCGCAGCTTTCCCGGCATCTCGGCCGCCGTCTCGATGCCCGTCAGTCCGCCACCGACCACCAGCGCGGTCGACGCACCGGCGCCCAGACGAGCGATGTGTCGATTGAGCCGCGTCGCGGCGTCATGGGTGTCGACGTCGAAGCCATGGCCGGCGAGGCCGGGAATCGGCGGGCGCGCGAGCCGGCTGCCCAGCGCGAAGACGAGGCGGTCGTAACCGACGCCTTGCATCGTGCCATCGGCCTCGTAGGCCACGGAACGGTTCTCGACGTCGATGCCCGTCACCCTGCCCTGGAGTCGGCGCACCCCGACCGGGCCCAGCACGTCATCGAGCGCGACGCGGGTTTCGGACAGATCGGCTTCGTAGTTGCGCACGCGGATCGAATGCCAGGGCGTGTCGTTCAGCAGCACGATCTCGGGATCGGCGCCGAACGTCTCGCGCGCCCGTGCCGCCGCCAGCGCGCTCCACAGGCCGGCGAACCCGCCGCCCAGAACCAGGATGCGTCCCGTCATCGCGTCGAGTTGTGCGACGAGCGGTCCGGCTTGTCGAGACGGCCCGGCCGGCCCATGTTCCGCGGCATGTCACGCACCATGAAGGCGCTGTTGGGCGTCTGGATCGCGGCCCTCGTCGTGGCCGCCGGCTGGATCGCCTGGGACGCCACCCAGGGGGGCAAGCCGTCCATCGGCGGTCCGTTCCAGCTCGTCGACCAGGACGGCCGTCCTTTCTCCAGCGATCAGCTCAAGGGCAAGCCGACGCTGATCTATTTCGGCTTCACCTATTGTCCCGACGTCTGCCCGACCTCGCTGCTGCTGATGGAGACGGCGGTCGAGAAGCTGGGACCGGAGGCGGCCAAGAAGGTGAACCTCGTGTTCATCACGGTCGATCCGGAACGCGACACGCCGGCCCTGCTCAAGGGCTACGTGCCCAACTTCGGCGCGGGCATCATCGGCCTCACCGGCACGCCGAAGCAGATCGCCGACGTCGCCAAGGCCTATCGCGTCTACTACCAGAAGGTCCCGGGCAAGGAGGGCTCTCCCTACCTGATGGATCACTCCTCGATCGTGTACCTGCTCGACCGCAATGGCCGCTTCGTGACCCACTTCACCCACGACGCCAAGGCCGAAACCATCGCCAATGCCGTGGGGCGGTTGCTCTAAGTCATTGATTTTTCACGATTGCTGCGTCGCACTATGAGCGTGACATAGGCGGTTCGGGGCGTACAATCCGCGCCCCATGCTTTATCAAGCCTACGAATTCCAGCGCCAGCTCGCCGCCCCCATCCGGATGTGGGCCAGCGCCCTCGAACAGGTCTATTCCAGCCCCTACAATCCGTGGGCGGAAACCTGGTTCGGCAAGTCGGTCGCCGCCGGCGCCGAGATCATGACCCGCCTGACCCAGAACTACGGCAAGCCGGCGTTCGGGTTGAAGACCACGCAGGTCGGCGACGAGACCGTCGCGGTCAACGAAGAGATCCTGCTGCGCAAGCCGTTCTGCCAGCTCCTGCACTTCCATCGCGACACGACCCGGCGCGACCCCAAGGTGCTGGTCGTGGCGCCGATGAGCGGCCACTACGCCACGCTGCTGCGCGGCACGGTCGAGGCGCTGCTGCCAGACCACGACGTTCACATCACCGACTGGATCGATGCGCGCGAAGTGCCGCTCGCCCAGGGCAATTTCGACCTCGACGACTATATCGACTACGTCGCCGACTTCTGCCGCTACCTCGGCCCCAACGTCCACGTCATCGCCGTCTGCCAGCCCTCGGTGCCCGTGATGGGCGCCGCCGCGCTGATGGCCGAGGCGAAGGAGCCGCGCCAGCCCAAGTCGATCACCCTGATGGGCGGCCCGATCGACACGCGCGTCAGCCCGACGGTCCCCAACGACCTCGCGATGCGCAACTCGATGATGTGGTTCCGCCAGAACGTCATCTCGACGGTGCCGCTCAACTATCCGGGCGCGCTGCGCCGCGTCTATCCGGGCTTCCTGCAGCTCACCTCGTTCATCAGCATGAATCTCGACCGCCATGTGAACGCGCACATGCGCCAGTTCGAGCACCTGGTGAAGGGCGACGACGAGCCGGCCGGCGCGCATCGCACCTTCTACGACGAATATCTCGCGGTGATGGATCTCAGCGCCGAGTTCTATCTCCAGACCATCGAGGTCGTCTTCAAGGAACATCTGCTGCCACGCGGCGAATGGGTGAGCCGCGGCCGCAAGATCGACCCGTCCTTCATCGAGACGGCGCTGATGACGGTCGAAGGCGAACTCGACGACATCTCCGGCGTCGGCCAGACCAAGGCCGCCCACGCGCTCACGCCGAACATTCCCGGTGCGCGTCACGTGCATTGGGAACAGCCGCGCGTCGGCCATTACGGCATCTTCAACGGCCGCAAGTGGCGCGAACAGATCATGCCGCGCGTCCGCGCCTTCATCCGCGAGAACGACGCGCTTTAATAGTCGCTTTACTGCGCAGGCAACCGGTTCCGCCGGACCTGCGTTACGTTCCTCATGGGTATCGAGGAACAGTGGAGCAACGCCGCCAACGTGCTGGTGGCCCTGATCACGACTTATGGCCTTCGGGTCGTGGGCGCGATCATCATCCTGTGCGTCGGCTGGATGGCCTCGCGGCTGCTCTACACGGCCGTGGTGCGGCTGTGCCAGCAGACCCCGCGCATCGACCGCACCGTCGCGCTCTTTCTCGGTAACGCCGCGCGCTACACCGTTCTCGTCTTCACGTTCGTCGCGGTGCTCACGACCTTCGGGATCGCCACCACGAGCTTCGTGGCCGTGCTCGGTGCGCTGGGCATCGCCATCGGCCTCGCGCTGCAGGGCACGCTCAGCAACCTCGCAGCGGGCATCATGCTGGTCGTGTTCCGTCCGTTCCATATCGGCGACCGGGTCGAGACCGGCGGCGTGACGGGCACCGCGCGCGAGATCAACCTGTTCTTCACCGAGATCGACGGCGACGACAATACCCGCGTCATCATCCCCAACGGCAAGCTGTGGGGCGAGATCGTCAAGGTACCGACCCGCAACGACACCGCCCGGCTCGAATTCCGTGTTCCCCGTCCCGCCAACGAAGATGTCGGTACGGCCATCTCGCGGCTGAAGGGCCTGATCGAACGCGACCAGCGGGTCCTGAACGTCGGGGATATCGGCATCGATTCGCTGGAAGCGGACAAGTACACACTCGCTGCACAGGTCTGGGTCCAGCGCGACGCGGCCACGAACCTTAAATACGACCTCAACCGCAGCATCAAGGAAGAGTTCGACCGCAAGCCGCCCGCCATGGTGGAGCGCCGCGCCGGATAGGGCTAACCTCGCCCTTCATGAGCGCCCTGCCCGTCGAAATCTCCGAATGGAAGCCCGCGCCCTTCGACCTGAAGGGCGAGACCGTGTTCGCCATCGGCGACGTTCATGGCTGCGCGGCCGAACTCAGGGCGTTGCTGGCGACCATTGCCAGGCTTGCCGGCGAAGGCGACGGGCGACGCCGGCTGATCTATCTCGGCGACATGATCAACCGCGGACCGGACAGTATCGGCGTGCTGGAGCAATGGGCCCGCAGCGAGGAAACCCATGGCGTCGACCATGTCGACCGGCTGATGGGCAACCACGAGATCATGATGATGCTCACCATCGTCGGCGGGCCGCACGCGCACAAGGCCGAAACGATGTGGCTTTCGAAGCGCATGGGTGGGCACATCCTGCTCGACGAGATGGCCAAGCGCGCCGGGCATCCGGCGACCCATGCCGATCAGGAGTTGCTCAAGGAAGCCCTCGGCGAGGCGGTGGTGCACCGGCTGCAGGGCATGCGCTCGCACGTCCGACTCGGCAACACCGTGTTCGTCCATGGCGGCCTCGACCCGCACGCCGAGGAGGACGAGTTCCTGGCCCGGCCCTGGCTGATCTTCACCGAGGCGCGCTGGGCCTGGATCAACCACGGCTTCCTCGACTGGAAGCACGGGTTCGGCGGCACGCTGGTGGTGCACGGCCATACGCCGCCCGACAAGCACAAGGCGATCAGCGGCATGGACGACACGCATCTGTTCGAAGGCGACCGTCTGTGCCTCGACGGCGGCAGCGCCCGGACCGGCATCGTGGCGGCCGCCGAGATCCGGCAGGGCCGCTATCGCATTCTCAAGGCCGGCATCGCCTTCGAGAATCCCGCCTCTTCCGACGCCGAATAGGCGATAATTTTTCCGATCGGGCTGTCGGCAGGCAGCCTGCCCGTACGTCCTGGGTAACAGAGGGACCGCAGACCCATGCTCTACGCCATTCTTTGCTACAATTCCGAGGAAGCCGTCGGCGCCTGGTCCAAGGACTATCACGACCAGACGATGACCCGGCTCTACGCCGTCAACGACAAGCTCGCCAAGGAAGGCCGGCTGGGGCCGGTGGCCCGGCTTCTGCCGACCACGGCCGCCACGACCTTGCGCAAGGGGCGCGAGGAGATGGTGATCGACGGGCCGTTCGCCGAGACCAAGGAGCAGCTTCTCGGCTTCTACGTCATCGACTGCGCCTCGCTCGAGGCTGCAATCGACACGGCGAAGGAGCTGGCCAAGGCCAATCCGGGCACCGGCAGCTATGAGATCCGCCCGGTCGCCGAGTTCCATCCCAGCCAGCTTCCCGACCAGAAGAAGCCCGCCGCATGACCGATCTCGGCTGGATCGATCCGGTTCTCGGCGCAGCGCGACCCCAGGTCATGGGGGCGCTGCTGCGGTATTTCCGGAATCTCGATACGGCCGAGGAAGCCTTCCAGGAAGCCTGCCTGCGCGCGCTGAAGAACTGGCCGCAGAACGGCCCGCCGCGCGATCCGGCCGCCTGGCTGATCCTGGTCGGCCGCAACGCTGCGATGGACCAGGTGCGGCGGCAAACGCGGATGACGGAGCTGCCCGACGAGGCGGTGCTTTCGGACCTCGACGATGCCGAGGCATCGCTGGCCGACCGGCTCGACGGCGAGCACTACAAGGACGACATCCTCCGCCTGCTGTTCGTCTGCTGCCATCCCGACCTGCCGGCCACGCAGCAGATCGCGCTGGCGTTGCGTATCGTCTGCGGCCTGTCGGTGAAGCAGATCGCGCAGGCATTCCTCGTCGGCGAAGCCGCCATGGAGCAGCGGATCACGCGCGCCAAGACGCGCATCGGGGCGGCCGGCATCGCCTTCGAGACACCGGGAGCGCCCGAGCGTGCGGAACGACTCGCTGTCGTGGCCGCCATGATCTACCTGCTGTTCAATGAGGGCTATTCCTCCAGCAGCAGCCAGGAAGCCGAGGCGCGCAAGCCGCTGGCCGAGGAAGCGATCTGGCTCTCGCGTCTTCTGCTGCGATTGTTTCCCATGGAGCCGGAAATCATGGGCCTCATGGCGCTGATGCTCTTGCAGCGTGCACGGGCAAAGGCGCGCTTCGACGAAAGCGGCAACGTCGTGCTGCTGGAAGACCAGGACCGCGGCCTGTGGAGCCAGCCGCGCATCGCCGAAGGCCTGGCGCTGATCGACAAGGCGATGCGCCATCGCCAGCCGGGCCCCTATCAGATCCAGGCGGCCATTGCCGCCCTGCACGCGCGGGCGACGCGCGCGGCCGACACGGATTGGGCCCAGATCGACCTGCTCTATGCCAACCTCGAACGGCTGCAGCCTTCGCCCGTCGTGACGCTCAACCGCGCCGTGGCGGTCTCCAAGGTCAAGGGAGCGCAGGCCGCGCTGGACATGATCGAGCCGCTGGGCGAGCGGCTGCGGGGCTATTTCTACTTCCACGGCGTGAAGGGCGCGCTGCTCGAGAAGCTCGAACGGCCGGACGAGGCCCGCAAGGCTTTCGGCCAGGCGATCGCGCTCGCCAACACGCCGGCGGAGGCCGCGCACATCCGCCAGCATCTCGACCGCCTCTCCGCCGGCTGAATAAAAATCGCGACGGCGATGTCGGGAGGGGAACGCGCCGTTCGTCCTCGGGATACACCATCAGCCAAGGAGACTGTCATGACCGCACCCCAGCAGCCGCCCGTCCTCGGCGGCCCCTGCCCCTATCTCTCGGTCAGCGATGCCGGCAAGGCCGCGGACTTCTACGCGAAGGCCTTCGACGCCACGGAAGTGATGCGCATGCCGCCCGACGACAAGGGCCGCCACATGCACATCCATCTGGTGATCAACGGCGGCTCGCTGATGCTGGCCGACCCATTTCCCGAGCACGGCGCGCCGCTGGAGAAGCCGGCCGGCTTCATGCTCCACCTCCAGGTCGAGGATGTCGACGCGGCCTTCGACAAGGCCGTGAAGGCCGGCGCCACGGTGGCCATGCCGGTGCAGGACATGTTCTGGGGCGACCGCTACGGCCAGCTGCGCGATCCCTTCGGCGTGATGTGGACAATGGGTGCGCGCATCAAGGCCTGACGCCGGCCGGCCGCACGATCTTCAGCCGAGCAGGCCCTGGATCTGCTCGGCGAGTTGCATCTGCTGATAGGGCTTGTTGAGGCGCGGCAGCTCGAAGCCGCTCCTGGTGGGCAGGTCGGCATAGCCGGTCGCCAGCAGGATCGGCAGGCCGGGCCGGAGCGCGCGCGCCTTCTCGGCGAGCTGCAGGCCGGTCATGCCGGGCATGGCATAGTCGGTGATCATCATGTCGATCGGCTCGCCGGCGCGCAGCACGTCGAGTGCCTCCGCGCCCGAGGAAGCCGTGACGACCGTGTGGCCGAGATCCTCCAGCAACGACGTCGTGCTGAGGCTGATCAGGACATCGTCGTCGACGAAGAGCAGCTTCGCCGCCTTCCGTGCATCCGTTGCACCGTTTGCCACGGGCAGTGGCGCCGCTTCGGCCGCGCCTTCGGCCACCGGCAACCACAGTTCGGCGCGTGTTCCCCGACCGGGCGTGCTGTGCAGGCGCAACGTCCCTTTGAGCTGTTGCGCCAGGCCATGGATCATCGACAGGCCCAATCCGGTCCCCTTGCCGACATCCTTTGTGGAGAAAAAGGGCTCGATCGCCTTGCGAAGCGTTTCCTCGTCCATGCCCGAGCCCGTATCCGCGACGACCACTCTCACGTAACGTCCGGCCGCCAGATCGCGCGCCGCGTCGGTCTCGGCGACGTCGAGCGCAAGCGTCAAGGTGCCGCCGTCAGGCATTGCGTCGCGACTGTTGACCGCGAGATTGAGCAGGGCCAGTTCGAGCTGGTTGGCATCGACAAGGGCCGCCGGTAATCCCGACGGAAGATCCTGAACCATCGTGACCGACGGGCCGAGCGAGCGGCGAAGAAGGTCGTCCATGCCACGGATGAGTGCGGCGATGTCCACCGGCCTGACATCGAGTGCCTGATGCCGTGCAAAGGCCAGCAACCGCTGCGTCAGGGCTGCGCCGCGCTGGGCGCCCTGCATGGCGCCATCGATGAGACGGTCGCTGGCCGGATTGGCGGGCACCCGCTTGCGCAACAG
>LSKJ01000872.1 GCA_001557035.1 Rhodospirillaceae bacterium CCH5-H10
CGAGGCACGCTCGACCGAGGTGCCCATGCCGTAGCGGTTGTTCTCGATGATGTAGACCACCGGGAGCTTCCAGAGTGCGGCCATGTTCATGGCCTCGTAGACCTGTCCCTGGTTGGCGCTGCCGTCGCCGAAGTAGGTCAGCGAGACGTTCTTGTCGCCATTGTACTTGTGCGCGAAGGCCAGGCCGGTGCCGATCGGCACCTGGGCGCCGACGATGCCGTGGCCGCCGTAGAAGCTCTTCTCGCGGCTGAACATGTGCATCGAGCCGCCCTTGCCCTTCGAGTAGCCGCCGCTGCGGCCCGTCAGTTCGGCCATGACGCCCTTGGGGTCCATGCCGCAGGCCAGCATGTGGCCGTGGTCGCGGTAGGAGGTGATGACGGCGTCCTTATCGCGCACGCTCGATTGCATGCCGACCACGACCGCTTCCTGGCCAATGTAGAGATGGCAGAAGCCGCCGATCAGCCCCATGCCATAGAGCTGGCCCGCCCGCTCCTCGAAGCGGCGGATCAGCAGCATGTCGCGATAGTAGGCCTTGAGCTCGTCGGGGGTGACGCTGTTGTCGCCCGGCCCGGATGATTTGGACCTGGGTCCCGAAGATTGGGGAGGCGACTTCGCCTTGGCGGGAGAAGTATCGACTTTCGGCTTCGTGGCCGGCTTCGCCATGGCAGTCCCCTCGTGAACTCGCTTCGGCTTATAGCATCGCAGACGGCGATGTGTTTGATCTAGCAGGAAAAAACACACTCGCCGCGCGTGCGCCGCAGCAATTGAGCGATTGTTTGCAAACCATGGATCGCACCGGACAGTTTCTTTCAGATGACCGCGAGGCGAACCTTGAGCACGGCGTCATCCAGATCAAAACGTCGTCAGCGCGTCGGCATGAAGACGATGATGTCGTCCTTGCGGGAGAAGTTCAGCAGCACGCGCGCGCGCTCGTCCAGCATGTCCGGCTCGAGGCTCTGGTTGCGGAGCGCTGCGACGCGCCGTTCCCAGATCTTGCGGGTGGCCTCGGCCTCCGCGAGGTTCTGTTCGGCTATCAGGACTTCGCGCTGGAGATGGGCCATGGCCAGCAGGCCACGGTCACCGTTCACCAGATGGTATCCGAAATAACCGAATACCGTGGCGAAGATGACGGGAGCCAGAATCTGACGGGGTCTCAACAACATATGCTGCGTTCCTGCAGGTATATGGCAACATATTGTGGCCTTCCGTCAAGATTTTTCGTTTAATTGGAGGCTGTTAGCGGCTTCTGTGAGGCTGGCCACATGAGCGGACTGATCATCTGGACTTACGACTGGGTGCCCAAGGGGCCCCGCGGCTTCGTGCGCGATCTGCGGCTTCGCTGGGCCTGCGAGGAAGCCGGCCTTCCCTATTCTCTGCGCACCGTGCCGTTCGATGGGCGCGAGACCAATCACCTGGTGCAGCAGCCGTTCGGCCAGGTGCCCTTCCTGACCGATGGCGACCTGGAAATGTTCGAGAGTGGCGCCGGGCTGATGCATCTTGCCCGCAAGAGCGAAAGGCTGATGCCGCGCGATCCTGCCGGGGAAGCCGCGACCCTTCAGTGGATGTTCGCCGCGCTCAACTCGATCGAGATGGTGAGCGTGCCATGGTGGTTCCTGACCATGACGGGCCAGCAGGACAATGCCCTCACCGGCTGGCTGGGCAACCGGCTCGACCAGCTCGAGAAGGTACTGGGCGAGCGACAATGGTTGGCGGCCGATCGCTTCACCGCAGCCGACCTGCTGATGGCGGACGTGCTGCGCGTTGGCAAGGTTCGCGCCTTCGGGGACAGGCCCGCGACAGAAGCCTACGTGACCCGCGTCACCGACCGCCCCGCCTTTCGCAAGGCCCACGCCGACCAGATGGCGCATTTCGTGGCGGCCGACGAGAAAAGAGCGGCTGCTAACTCTTAATCAGCTTGTGCGCCGGGCTTGAGCGCCCACCACAGGCCGGCGAGGACACAGACTAGCCCCAGCAGTGCGGCCACCGGCAGTGGCTCGCCCAGCAGCAGCGTGCCGCCCAGCGCCGCCGTCACGGGGCCGAGGCCCAGGAAGATCGTGACCAGGGTCGGCGGTGCATTGCCCAACGCATAGACCCACAGGAAGAAGCCGATCCCGCTCGACACGCCGATGAAGACGATGGCCGCGATGTCGCTGCCGGTGAAGCGTGGCCAGACGAGGAAGAACCCCTCGGTGGTGGCGACACCGGCCAACGCCAGCACCGCCACGAACATCGCGAAGGCCGTCACGTGCAGCGCAGAGTAACGCGCGACGTAGGGTCCATAGAAGATTGAGCAGACGGCGCCGCACAACGCCGATCCCAGCGCCGCCAGCGTGCCGAGCCAGACCGAGCCGTGCTGCGGTTGAGCCGCCATCGCCGCCCCTCCCAGCGCGATGGCCACGCCGGCGAAGGTGAGGAGCGAGCCGCCGACCTTGGCCGGCGTGAAGCGCTCGCGGCCGAGCAGCGCCGACAGGATCATCGTCATAAGCGGGAAGGTCGAGAAGAGCAGCGAGGCGCGCGCCGCCGGGATGTGCTGCAGCGAGTAGTTGAGCAGCACCATGAGCGCCGCGAACTGGCCAATACCCAGAAGGCCGATCGGCACGAGATCGCGCGAGGCGATGGTTTGCCAGGGTCGCAGCCACAGTGCCGGCACGAGGCAGACGAAACCGATCAGATAGCGCAGGAATCCGAGCGACCCCGGACCGGCCGCGTCGACGACGTAGCGGGTCGCCACCATGGCAGCGCCGACCTGGATGCCGGTGCCCGCCGCGGCCCACAGCGGGCCGGGTCGCTTCACAGGTCGAGGTTCCAGAACTGCCCGACCAGCTTCTTGCCGAAGCTGTCGTGCTTCTCTTCCTTGATCAGCCGGAAACCGGCGGCGATGTAGATCTTGCGCGCCGAGACCAGGATGTCGTTGGTCCACAGCATGAGCTTCCTGTAGCCCTTGGCGCGGGCATCCTCGATGCAGGCGGCGACCAGGGCCTGGCCGATGCCGAGGCCGCGCGCCGTCGATTCGACGTAGAGCATGCGGAGCTGCCCCGTGCTTTTGCCCGCGCGCACGAGGAACACCGAGCCGACGATCTCGCCGTTGCGTTCGGCGATCCAGCAATTGTCGGACTTCGGATCGAACTTCTTGATGAACTTCGCGGAGATTTCCGCGAGCATCGCCTCGAAGGTGCCGTCCCAGCCGAACTCGTTGGCATAGAGCTGAGTCTGGCGGCGGATGATCCAGCCCATGTCGCCGGGCTGGTGCGGCCGCAGCGTGAAGGGCACGCGCTTCTCCGGCGGCTCGTCGAGCAGCTTCTCCACCGTCTCCAATGCCTTCACGAGCTTGTCCTGCCGTTCGACCGGCAGCTCGGCCAACAGCGTGGCGATGTCCTGGCGCGACTGCTCGTTCATGGCGCCCCAGAGCTTCTGGCCCTTCGCGGTGAGCGTCAGCTCGGTCTGGCGCTTGTCGGCGGTCGAGCGCGTGCGGGTGACGCATCCCCTCTTCTCCAGCCCCTTTAGCAGGCGGCTGACATAGCCGGGGTCGAGGCCGAGGTCGCGGCACAGTTCCTGTGCGGTCGGCCGATCGCGGTTGGCGATTTCGTAGACGAGGCGTCCTTCCGGCAGCGTGAACGGGCTATGCAGGAGGGTCTCCTCCAGCACGCCGATGCGGCGGGTGTAGAAGCGCGAGAAACGACGCACCGCCTCGATGCGGGACGCGAGCGACGACGCTGCCATGACAACCTCCCGGAACGGTTGCCATGGTCAACCAATTGATTGACTTCGTCAACTATTGGCCGCCCGACCAAGGATCCTTCGCTGCGCTCAGGATGACACCTGTTTTGGCTTTGGCGCACTGCGTCGGCCCCAGCAACCGTGTCATCCTGAGCGCAGCGAAGGATCCTTCTCGTCGTCTCAAAAAGAAAAAGGGCCGCCGCAGCGACCCTTGATCATTTCGGTCCAGCCGGCGTTACCCGCGCAGGATCGACGTGCCGGCGTAGCGGGCCTGGGTGCCGAGCTGCTCCTCGATGCGCAGGAGCTGGTTGTACTTGGCCAGCCGGTCCGAGCGCGACAGCGAGCCGGTCTTGATCTGGCCGCAGTTGGTGGCGACGGCGAGGTCGGCGATGGTCGAGTCCTCGGTCTCGCCCGAGCGGTGGGACATGACGGCGCCGTAGCTGGCGTTCCGGGCCATCGAGACCGCTTCCATCGTCTCGGTCAGCGTGCCGATCTGGTTCACCTTCACCAGGATGGCGTTGGCGAGCCCATCCTTGATGCCCTGCTCCAGGCGCTTCGGGTTGGTGACGAACAGGTCGTCGCCCACCAGCTGGATCTTCTTGCCAAGCTTGTCGGTGATGGCCTTCCAGCCCTTCATGTCGTCCTCGGCCATGCCGTCCTCGATCGACACGATCGGGTAGCGCTTCACGAGATCGGCGTAGTAGTCGACCATGCCGGCGGCATCGAACGACTTGCCCTCGCCTTCCATCTCGTACTTGCCCTTCTTGAAGAACTCGGTCGAGGCCGGGTCGAGCGCCAGCATGACGTCCTCGCCGGGCTTGTAGCCGGCCTTCTCGATCGCCTTCATGACGAAGGACAGGGCCTCGTCGGCCGTGGCGAGGTTCGGCGCGAAGCCGCCCTCGTCGCCCACGTTGGTGTTGTGGCCGGCGTCATGGAGCTGGCCGCGCAGCGCGTGGAACACCTCCGCGCCCATGCGCAGCGCGTCGGCAAAGCGATCCGCCTTCACCGGCATGATCATGAATTCCTGGATGTCGATCGGGTTGTCGGCATGCGCGCCGCCGTTGATGATGTTCATCAGCGGCACCGGCAGCACCGAGGCCTGGCTGCCGCCGACATAACGATAGAGCGGCAGCCCGCTTTCCATGGCGGCGGCCTTGGCGACCGCCAGCGAGACGCCGAGGATGGCGTTGGCGCCGAGGCGGCCCTTGTTCGGGGTGCCGTCGAGCTCGATCAGGGCGCGGTCGATCTTGATCTGCTCCAGCGCGTCGAGGCCGGACAGCAGGTCCATGATCTCGCCGTTGACCGCGGCAACCGCCTTCAGCACGCCCTTGCCGCCGTAGCGCTTCTTGTCCCCGTCACGCAGCTCGACGGCCTCGTGCGCGCCGGTCGAGGCGCCGGACGGAACGGCCGCGCGGCCCACCGCGCCGCTGTCGAGTTCGACCTCGACTTCGACGGTGGGGTTGCCACGGCTGTCGAGGATTTCGCGGCCGCGGACTTCGGCTATGGCGCTCATGAGAAAAACTCCTGTTGGGCGGGCCTCTCTAGCCCGCGCGGACGGCGGGGAGCAAGTGACGCGATGGCGCGCGCTTCCTATACTCGCCGGCCAGAATTGCCGCCGCTTGGGAGAAACGACATGCCCGACCAGACCCACCACCACCAAGCCACCGCCTCCGTCGAGAAGCGGGTCGACGCGATCCAGGAAGCCTTCCAGGAACGCGGCATGGAGCCAGAGAACTTCATCCGCGAATTCAAGCACCTCGCCGAGGAGGAATGGGTTCCGGAAAACGGCGCCCGGGTCGTCGCCAAGGCGTGGACCGATCGCGCGTTTCGCGAGCGCCTGTTCGCCAACGGCCGCGATGCCGTGGCCGAACTCGGCCTGTCGATGCCGCCGCATCACCGGCACCTG
>LSKJ01000873.1 GCA_001557035.1 Rhodospirillaceae bacterium CCH5-H10
TCGTGGTGTTGTGCTCGTCGGTCGCCCAGTTGACGGCGGCGGCGAGGAAATTGCCCAGACGGCCGCTGCGGTCGGTGTCGGCGAGCTGCTTGTCGACGAAGTTGATGCCCTTCTTGCGCGCCTGCACCGCGCGATGGCGCAGCATCAGGTGCGGGAAATCCAGCGCCCATTCGTGCGGCGGCACGTAGGGGCACTTGGTCATGAAGCACATGTCGCAGAGCGTGCAGGCTTCCTCGACCTGCGCGTAATCTTCCTTCTTCACGCCGTCGAGTTCGCCGGTCGGACCGTTGTCGATCAGGTCGAACAGGCGGGGGAAGGAATCGCAGAGATTGAAGCAACGGCGACAGCCGTGACAGATGTCGAAGACGCGCTCCATTTCCTTCTCGAGGGCGGCCTCGTCCCAGAACCAGGGATTCTGCCAGTCGAGGGCGTGACGGATCGGTGCTTCGAGGCTGCCTTCGCGCATGGTCGTTCTGCTTTGCTGCCGGCGGGTGGCGTTAGCGGGTGGACAGAAGAAAAAGGGGACCCACGCGGGGTCCCCTTCGATAAGCCCGGAGGGCTTACGCCATCGTGTCGAGGGCCTTCTGGAAACGGCCGGCATGGCTCTTTTCGGCCTTGGCCAGCGTCTCGAACCAGTCGGCGATCTCGGCAAAGCCTTCCTCGCGCGCGGTGCGCGCCATGCCCGGGTACATGTCGGTGTACTCGTGCGTCTCGCCAGCGATCGCGGCCTTGAGGTTGGCGTCGGTCGGGCCGATCGGCAGGCCGGTGGCCGGGTCGCCGCTCACTTCGAGGAACTCGAGATGGCCGTGCGCATGGCCGGTCTCGCCCTCGGCGGTCGACCGGAACACGACGGCGACGTCGTTGTGGCCTTCGACGTCGGCCTTCTGAGCGAAATACAGGTAACGGCGGTTGGCCTGGCTTTCGCCGGCGAAAGCCGCCTTGAGGTTGTCTTCGGTCTTGGAGCCCTTGAGGTTCGCCATGATCCTTCTCCCTTTACGATCGGCCCATCCGCCAATCTCGCCCGGGGATTTAGGAGACACCATGCGACAACGTCAAGAATCTTAGAAACGTTCTAAAAGTTGCAAACGATTCGCAAGCGACGCCGCTTCAGCGGCGGACGCGCACGATGACGTCGATGCGGGACAGGCGGGTGCCCTCGGGCGGCGTGGGCAGGCC
>LSKJ01000874.1 GCA_001557035.1 Rhodospirillaceae bacterium CCH5-H10
CACGAAGGCCGCGATGGGCGCGGCCGATCCGACAAAGGACATCATCATGGCAACCAACGACGATCCCGAATTCGAGCCCACGCACGCCTCATCCCCGACCGATCACGTCCTCACCGAGCTGCAGCTCTATGGTCATCGCCCCTTCCAGGACGAGCCCGATCCCCGACCGTTGCCGGAAGCTCCGACCATCACCGGCGCTGTTGTCGACATCTTCGATGCGTTCGTCTCGACGCTCACCGAC
>LSKJ01000875.1 GCA_001557035.1 Rhodospirillaceae bacterium CCH5-H10
GTGGGCGCCTCCGAGCCGACACCGCTGCCGGTGCCGGAAAAGCGGCCCGCGCCCACCGAGGGCGAGGATGGTCAGGCGCCCGCCGAGGCTGCCGCCGACGACGCGGCCAAGCCCGAGGACGCCGCCTCCAAGGTCGTCAAGCTCGACAGCTTCCGAAAGAAGTAGGTAGACGCCGCGCCCCGGCTGCGGCAGGAAACCGGCGCCCCGACTGGGTCGCCAGGAGAAGACGCATGCCCGAATTCCAGTTCCAGGAAATGTTCCCGAGCCACGAGGACACGACGTCCTACCGCAAGCTCACTTCGGATTTCGTCGGCACGGCAAAATTCAATGGCCGCGACGTGCTCACCGTCGACCCCGAGGCGTTGACCACCCTTACGGCAGCCGCGTTCCACGACATTTCCCACCTGCTGCGCCCGGGCCATCTCCAGCAGCTGCGCAACATCCTCGACGACGGCGAAGCCTCGGACAACGACCGCTACGTCGCGCTCGAGCTTCTGAAGAACGCCAACATCTCGGCCGGCGGCGTGCTGCCGATGTGCCAGGACACCGGCACCGCCATCGTCATGGGCAAGAAGGGCCAGTCGGTGTGGACCGGCGGCGGCGACGAGCAAGCGATCGCCAAGGGCGTCTACAAGACCTACACCGAGACCAACCTGCGCTACTCGCAGGTCTCGCCGCTGTCGATGTTCAAGGAAGTGCAGACCGGCACCAACCTGCCGGCGCAGATCGACATCTATGCGACCGACGGCGACTCCTACAAGTTCCTGTTCGTCGCCAAGGGCGGCGGCTCGGCCAACAAGACCTACCTGCACCAGCAGACGCCGGCGGTGCTGAACGAAGCCTCGCTGCTCAAGTTCCTCGACACGCAGATCCGCACCCTGGGCACCGCGGCCTGCCCGCCCTATCACCTGGCCATCGTGGTCGGCGGCACTTCGGCCGAGCTCAACCTCAAGACGGTCAAGCTCGCCTCGACCCGCTACCTCGACGACCTGCCCAGCGAGGGCAACAACAAGGGCGTGGCCATCCGCGATCGCGAGATGGAGCAGAAGGTGCTGGAGCTCACCCGCCAGATGGGAATCGGCGCGCAGTTCGGCGGCAAGTATTTCTGCCACGACGTGCGCGTGATCCGCATCGCCCGCCACGGCGCCTCGGTGCCGATCGGCATCGGCGTCTCCTGCTCGGCCGACCGCCAGGCCGTCGGCAAGATCACGAAGGACGGCGTCTTCCTCGAACAGCTCGAGACCAATCCGGCGCACTTCATGCCCGAGATCGAACCGAAGCAGCTTTCGGGCGACGTCGTCTCGGTCGACCTGAACAAGGGCATGGCGCACACGCTGTCGGTTCTCACGAAGCATCCGGTGAAGACCCGCGTGAACCTCACGGGCACGCTGATCGTGGCGCGCGACTCCGCGCACGCGAAGCTCAAGGAGCGGCTCGATCGCGGCGAGGGCCTGCCGGACTATTTCAAGCAGTTCCCGGTCTACTATGCCGGCCCCGCCAAGACGCCGACCGGCATGGCCTCGGGCTCGTTCGGCCCAACGACGGCCGGCCGCATGGACTCCTACGTCGACCTCTTCCAGGCCAATGGCGGCTCGATGGTCATGCTGGCCAAGGGCAACCGCAGCAAGCAGGTCGTCGACGCCTGCCGGAAGCACAAGGGCTTCTACCTCGGCTCGATCGGCGGCCCGGCCGCCATCCTGGCGCAGAACGTCATCAAGAAGGTCGAGGTGCTGGAATATCCGGAACTCGGCATGGAAGCGATCTGGCGCATCCAGGTCGAGAACTTCCCCGCCTTCATCATCACCGACGACAAGGGCAACGACTTCTTCAGCGACCTCAAGATCTGAGTTTGCCGCCGACTGTCGTCCTGAGCGCAGCGAAGGACCTGGCGGAACGACCGCCGCACTCCCGAGCGGGCGTGAGATCCTTCGCTGCGCTCAGGATGACATGCGGGACTTAGCGATCGATCCAGCCGGCGCCGTTGCGCGCGTTGATGACCTGAAGCCAGCTGCCGCGGCATCCAAGCACGCGGAAGCTGGAGACATCGCCGTCGAGAACCGCAAGCCTGTCGCCCATCAGCCCCGGCCGGCTGTAGAGCGTGCCGCCCACCTTCGCATCGACCTTGAGTCGATCGGCGGGTACCCAGCCGTGATGCCCCGCCCCGTCGACGACTGCGATGCGGGCCCAGCCGCCCTGGCTGGCGGACATCCGGACCGTCACCCGTTCCTCGCCCTGCAGCGAACCGACCACCGCAGAATCAGGCATCGGCTCGGCCCGCACGGCGACGCTCTCGCCCGGCTGCAGCAGCGCATAGGTATCGACTGGCGAACACGAGCCGGCTTGCCCGGTGCTGGCATCGACTGAACGCTCGACGACAGCGAACCCCGCAAGCACGGCGATCGTGCCGATCGTGGCGCGAATCATCGTAGCCCTTCCCACATTGTACCGGCGGCTCCCCAGCGGCCGGCCCTTCACCCGTCCTCCTTCTAGGATCGCAGTGCAGCCTCGTCGTGGCAGGCTTTGTAAGAATTGTTTCCCGTCCCGCGCTAGACTGCCGCCATGAACCTCGCCAAGCAGCATCTCGACATCGGCCTCTTCTCGACCAATCGCGACGACCAGCTCGCCTTCTGGCAGCAGACCGTCGGCCTGCCCTACGACCATATGGGCAAGCTGGGCGGCGGCATGCAGCAGCACCGCCACCACATGAACGGCTCGATCCTGAAGATGAACCATTCGCGCGGCCCGCTGCCCGATGTCCCACCCTCGGGCATCGTCGGCCTGGAGATCGCGCGCGAGGGCCTGACCGCGTCGAAGCCGCTGGCCGACCCCGACGGCAACGAGGTGACTTTGGTGCCGAAGGGCCAGAACGGCGTCGAGGGGATCGCGATCCTGCTCAGGGTCAACGACCCGGCCGCGCACGACCGCTTCTGGACGCACGCCATGCAGTTCGAGCGCGCCGGCGAAGGCCGCTACCGCTGCGGCGACTCACTCATCGTCGTCACAGGACAGGGCAGGGTCGAGAGCGCGGTCGGCCAGTGGCGCGGCCCGGGCTATCGCTACATGACGGTGCAGGTATGGGATTGCCTGGCCGAATATGCCGGCATCCTCGAACGCGGCGGCGCCTCGGGCGGCGAACCGCGCGTCCTGGGCGACACCGTCCGCTACGCGTTCGTCTGCGACCCCGACGGCAATCACATCGAGATCAGCCAGCGTGCCTCCCTGACGGGCGGGACGCTGTAGGCGCCCCGCCGGAAGGGATTCTTAACGCTTGTTCCTGCGCGCCTTGCGGGCGGCGTAGCGGGCGTCGCGGGCGGCCTTCTGTTCGGCCTCGGTCAGCACCGGCTTGAGCTTGCGCCGGGCGGCGCGCTCGGCTTCCGCGGCGGCGGCGGCCGCTGCGGCTTCCGCGGCCGCGGCTGCGGCGGCCTCTTCGGCCGCAATCCGCGCGGCTTCACGCTCGGCTGCGATCCGGGCCTCTTCTGCCCGCTTGGCTTCCCGGCGCTCGTTCTCGCGGGCCTCGCGGGCAGCCGCGATAGCAGCCCGCTCGGCCTGCTTCTTGAGGAGTTCCGGATCGTTGGCCTTGGCCTTGGCCTTCTCGAGCAAGGCCTGCTTGGCCGCCGCGGCGGTCGCCAGGCGATCGCCGAAATCCACGTTCCTGCCGCTCATGGTTCTTGTCTTTACTCCGCCGCCGCAGCGGCCTGCTTCTTGGCCCGCTTGCGATCCTCGAGATTGAGAAACCGCTTGCGCAACCGGATGGACTTCGGGGTGATCTCGACCAGTTCGTCTTCTTCGATATACGCGATCGCCTGCTCAAGCGACATCTTCCGCGGCGGCGTGAGGCGAACCGCCTCGTCCTTGCCGGCCGCGCGGATGTTGGTGAGCTGCTTGCCCTTCAGGACGTTGATCTCGAGGTCGCTGCCGCGGCTGTGCTCGCCGATGATCATGCCCATGTACACGGGCACGCCCGGCTCGATGAACATCGGACCGCGCTCCTCGAGCTTCCACATCGCGTAGGCGACCGAGATGCCTTCTTCGTTGGCGATCAGCGCGCCGTTGCGGCGGCCGGCGATCGGGCCGCGATAGGGGCCGTATTCGTGGAACAGGCGGTTCATCACGCCCGTGCCGCGCGTGTCGGTTAGGAACTCGCCGTGATAGCCGATCAGGCCGCGCGACGGGGCATAGAACACCAGGCGGGTCTTGCCAGCGCCCGACGGACGCATGTCCTGTAGCTCGCCCTTGCGCAGCGAAATCTGTTCGACGACGGCACCGGTATAGGCGTCGTCGACGTCGATCACGACTTCCTCGATCGGCTCCTGGCGCTGGCCGGTGACCGGATCGGTCTTGAACAGCACCTTCGGGCGGCCGACGGCGAGCTCGAAGCCCTCGCGGCGCATCGTCTCGATCAGCACGCCGAGCTGCAGTTCGCCGCGGCCGGCGACTTCGTACGAATCGGCGTTCTCGGTGTCGGTGACCCGGATCGCCACGTTGCCTTCGGCCTCGCGCATCAGGCGCGCGCGGATCATGCGGGTCGTGACCTTGTCGCCTTCCTTGCCGGCCAGCGGCGAGTCGTTGACCATGAAGGTCATGGCCAGCGTCGGCGGATCGATCGGCTGCGAGGTGATCGGCGCGGAGATCGTCAGGTCACCCAGCGTGTCGGCCACGGTGGCGACCTTCATGCCGGCGATGGCGACGATGTCGCCCGCCTCGGCCGAGTCGAGCGCGACGCGCTCGAGGCCGCGGAACGCCAGGATGCGCGTGATGCGCGTCTGCTCCAGTTCCTTGCCGTCGCGGGCCAGCGCCTTGACCATCGTGTTGGGCTTGATCGAGCCCGACAGGATGCGGCCGGTGAGGATGCGGCCGAGGAAGTTGTCGGCCTCGAGCGTCGTCACCAGCATGCGGAACGCGGGGTCCGGATCGATCTTCGGCGCCGGCACGTGCTTCACCAGCAGCTCGAACAGCGGCGTCATGTCAGTGTGCTCGGCCTCCAGCGAGGTCGCGGCCCAGCCCTGGCGGGCCGAGGCGAAGAGCGTCGGGAAGTCCAGCTGCTCGTCCGACGCATCGAGCGCCGAGAACAGGTCGAACACCTCGTCGTGCACTTCGTGCGCGCGGGCGTCGGACCGGTCGACCTTGTTGATCAGCACGATCGGCTTCAGGCCGAGGCGCAGCGCCTTGCCAAGCACGAACTTGGTCTGCGGCAGCGGGCCTTCGGCCGCGTCGACCAGCAGCACCACGCCGTCGACCATCGAGAGAATGCGCTCGACCTCGCCGCCGAAGTCGGCGTGGCCCGGCGTGTCGACGATGTTGATACGCGTGCCGTGCCACTCGACCGAGGTCGCCTTGGCAAGGATCGTGATACCCCGTTCGCGCTCGAGGTCGTTCGAGTCCATGGCGCGCTCGGCGACCTGCTGGTTCTCGCGGAAGGTGCCGCTCTGCTTCAGCAGGCAATCGACCAGAGTGGTCTTGCCATGGTCGACGTGCGCGATGATCGCGACGTTGCGGATATCCATAATGATTTGTCCGGAGGGGGTTGGATTGGGCGCGCTTATACGCACGCTCTGTGACGGCGGCAAGGCAGCGAAGGGAGGCGTCTTGCCGCTACCCTGGGCCGCTGCCACAGTCCCGCCATGCGCAAACGCTCGGTCACCATCGATGGCCATCGCACCAGCATCTCGCTGGAGGATGCCTTCTGGACGGAGCTTTTAGCCCTGTCCGGGGAGCGCGGCCTGTCGCTGAACGCCCTCGTCACGGAGATCGATCGGGGCCGCGCGGAGAGCGGCGGCAACCTGTCGAGCGCGCTCCGGCTTCATGTCCTCGCCGAACTGAAGCGGCGCACGATCAGTCCAGCCTGAAGCCCCGGGCGCGCACGAATGCGCCGAAATCGGCCCGCTCCGGCACCGAATATTGCCGGGCCTTGTCCTCGGACCATCCGTAGCCGGCATCCTCGCCGAATTTTTCCACGAAGCGCTGGGTTTTGTAGGGCTGGGTCTCGTTGCGCCGCCGGTCGTAGGCCTCGACCTTCTCCCGCAGCCCCGTCTCGTCGTAGCGATCCCGGTGGATCGACACGTCCAGCCCGAGCCGGGGGCTCATCACGCCCTCGAAGGATGGCCAGCCCACCCCCAGTCCGGCGACCGGAAACACATGCTTCGGCAGCCCCAGCACGTCCGCAACCTGGGCGGCCTGGTTGCGGATCTGGCTGATCGGGCAGGTCCCCAGCCCGACCCGGTCGGCGGCGGCAATGAAAGTGGCCAGCGCGATGCCGGCATCGACGGCGGCATTGAAGAACGGATCGAGATGGTCGTTCACGAACGGGCGGCCCCGCCATTCGAACAGCAGCCGGTGGCGTCGGTTGTTGCCGCAGAAGACCAGCAACGCCGGGCCGGCCGCGGCCCAGGGATTCTCCGGAATCAGGGCCTGGAGCTTCTCGCGCTGGGCCTTGTCGGTGACGATCACGATATCGGCCTGCTGCAGGTCGCTCTTGGACGGCGCCGACAGCGCCACGGCGCAGAGCGTGTCGAGCAGTGCCGGATCGAGGGGCTTGTCGGAATAGCGCCGCACGACGCGGCGGTTGGCCATCTCGGCCAGGACCTCGACACCCTTCGGGGACTCGGTCAACTCAGGGGCGGAACCGAACCGCGCCTTCAACACGGACTTCAGACGATCGAGCACGGCAACTCCTCAGCGACCGAAAATATTGGGAATCGGGATCGGGATGTTCGGAATGATGGACCGCGGCTGGCCCGGCAGCACCTGCTCGAGCTGCTGGACGCCCGGCAGGGTGCTCGCCATGCCCGGCGGGTCCTTGGCGGTGCCGCGCGAGACGTTGAGCGACGGCGAGGACATGGCCCCGCGCGCGGTCGTGATCAGGTACGGCGCCGACCCGTCCTCGGCGATGTAGAAATTCACCGTCGTGTCGGTGGTCGAGGCGCCGAGGTTGGTGCGCGTGGAAATCCGCGCCGTCGCGCGATTACCCTGGACCGCGAGGCCCTTGTCGGTCAGCACGCCCCCCGCGATGTCGACACGACCCGAGATCGGACTGTCGTGGTTCACGAAGCGGTTCAGCACCAGCGAGATCGCGTTGAGCATGTTGGTGGGCGTCATACCGCGCTGGCCGACCGCGCCCAGCATGTTGCCGAGCGTCTGGTCGATCACGGTGCTGGCAGCACCCGCCGCCATCGATCCCAACATCTGCAGGGCCCGGTCGGCGCCGATGAAGATGTGGCCGCCGAGCTGGGCGCCGCCGGCCATCGACGCCCGGATCTGGTCCGACGTCGCGCCGCCGCCGCGCACGGTGATCCCGTTGGCGTTCAGCTTGCCGTCGACCGTCACCTTGATGGCGCTGCCGAACTGGTTGGTGCCCGACGTGCTGCGCAGCATCTCGCCCAGGAAGATGTTGTTGGCGTCGCCCCGGAAGTCGATCGAGAGCGCCGGCTGCGTCGCGTTGACCGTGCCGGCCAGCGCCAGCGAGCCGCCGAACAGCGAGCCCTTGAAGTGCTGCACCGTCAGGATGCCGTCCTTGAGCGTCGCCGCCAGATCGGCATTGCCGATGCGCATCGGCGCACTGATCAGCGTGCCGGCGGCCAGCTTCAGCGTGCCGTCGATGCTGCGCAGCGGCCCGGTGTCGATCGGCTTGGCGGCGGCCGCCTGGCCGCGGCCGGCCGGGCGCGCGGGTGCCGCGCCACGGCCGCTGCCGCCGATCCGGTCGAGATCGAGCGTGGTCGCGCGCAGGTCGGCATTGACGGTCGTCCGGCCGCTCAGCCGGGCATCGATCGAGCCGTCGAGCGCCTGGCCGTTCAGCACCAGGCTGCCCTTGTAGGCCGCCGATTGCGGCGCGCCCCTGGAGGCGCCGGGCAGCGACAGGGTGCCGGTCGCCTTGACGCTCTGGCCGGCCATGTTCACGGCGACGTCGCGCAGGGTGAGTTGCTCGATCGTGCCGGCGATGCCGCCGCTGGCGCTCACCGCGCCGAGGTCCGACGGCGCGGTGGTGCCCGCGACCTTCAGGACGCGGCTGAAATCGGGTGCCTCGAAGTTGAAGGCAATGTCGGGCCGCGGCATCGGCGCCGAATAGTTGGCGACGCTGCCGCGCACGGCGAGGCGCCCTCCCCCCAGGTTCGAGATCTTGATGTCGTTCAGCCGCAGCGTATTGCCCTGCAGCGCCACGTCGACATCGACCCCCTGGATGGTCTCCTTGTTGTAGATCAGCCTGGCCACCCTGGCCTTGAGGCCGACCGACGGTCCCGCGACGGCCGGTCCGGAAGCCGGTGCGGCGGCCCCCGCAGACGGCGTGGCCGGCTTCGGCTGCGCCGGCGTCTTCACCAGGAAGGAGTCGAGGTCGAGCGTGTCGAGATTGACGCTGGTCACGATCGACAGCGGCACGCCGAATGTCACGGTCACGCCGCCGCTGCCCTTGAGATCGTCGAGCTCGAAGGCGGCGTCGCTCACCTGCACGTTGCCGCCGGTCGAGGACATGCGGCCCTTGAGGCTGAGCTTCTGCAACTTGGACGGCGGCACCGAGGAGAGGTCGACGGCCAGCCACGCCAGCGTCTCGCGCAGCTTCGGTCCGACGAGGCTGAACTGGCCGGTGACGCCCGGCCGCGCCGCATCGCCCGTCAGGGTCGATTGCGCCTGCAGGACCATGTCGCCCGGCAAGGTCGCGGCGAGCTTCGGCACGGCGACGGCACCGCCTTTGGCCTCGAGTTCCAGCGCAACGTTCCGGACCGGCTGCTTGTTGTAGATCACCTCGCCGATCGCGAAGGCGAGCCTGGCATTGATGTCGCCGAAGAAGCCGCCGGATGCGGTCGTATTGCCCGGCGCGGGCGGTGCCGCTTGCGGTGCAGGTGTCGTAGGCGGCGACGACGGCTGCTGGAGCGCGGCCAGCCAGCGGTCGAGATCGAGCTTCGGGACCGAAAGCCTGCCCTCGACGCCGAGTTTGGGCTTCAGCGTGACGGCAAGCGTGCCGGAACCGCTGTCCTGGCCCAGCGCCATCTTGAAGTCGCGCGCGGCGAAGGCGGTCTGCGAGACGTCGATGGCGCCGTCGAAGGTGAACTTGCCGGCGAGCAAGGGCGGCAGGGCCGGTTCGGGCTGGCCCGAGAGCTTGACCAGCGTGCCGACGAACATCGTGAGCGAGTCGGCCGAGACCGAGGCGATCCCGGAAACCTTTGCCGCCGCGCCCAACTCGCTCAGCGTGCCCTTGAAACCGAGCTTGCCGCCGCCGGCCTGCAGGGCGACGTCGGCGCTATGGCCGTTGGCACCGCGCGCGCCGACGGCAAGATCGAGCTTGAGCGGCGCGCCGTTCACGGTGGCGCCGCCGGCCAGCGTATAGGGTCCGTCAATGGAGCCGACCGACGCCGAGAAATTGGCCTTCTCGCCGACCACGGACAGGCCCGCCTTCGAATCGCTGAAGATCAGCGTGCCGTTGTCGATGGTGAGCCGGCCGAGCGAGAGCGGCCGGGGCGAGCTGGGCTTTGCCGCGGCAGGCTTCGCTTCGGCGACCGACGGCGCGAACTCCCAGTTCGGCTTGCCCTCGGCGTTGATCTCCAGAACGATCTTCGGCTCGACCAGCGTCACCTCGCCCACCTCGATCCTGCCGACGAGCAGGGGAAGCAGGGAGGGCTGCACGGTGACCGACTTGACCTCGACCATGTTGGCGTTCTTCGAGCCGGCGGCGTTGAAGAACTTCACGCCCGTCACGGAAACGGTCGGCGTCGGCAGCAGCGAGAGCGAGATCGGTCCGTCGATCACCAGATCGCGGCCCGTCGCGGTCTTCACCTGCGAA
>LSKJ01000876.1 GCA_001557035.1 Rhodospirillaceae bacterium CCH5-H10
CTTCAGCACGACCTTGCCGATCGTCGACTTGCCGCAGCCCGACTCGCCCACCAGGCCCAGCGTCTCGCCGCGACGGATCGAGAAGGTGACGCCGTCGACCGCCCTCACCTCGCCGATCCGGCGCTGCAGGAGGCCGCCATGGATCGGGAAATGCTTTACGAGCCCCTCGACCTGCAGGACGGGTCCGTCGCTCATGCCGCCCTCCTTACGCTGTCGATCTCCCAGCAGGCGACGAGATGGCCCGCCCCGGCATCCACCAGCGGCGGCGCATCGCGGCGGCACCGGTCGGTCGCGAAGCCGCAGCGCGGCGCGAAGGCGCAGCCGATAATCGGCTGGGTAAGGATTGGCACCAGGCCCGGAATCTCCTGCAGGCGCGGTCGCGTGCCGGCGGCATCCGCCTCGACGTCGAGCCGCGGGATCGCCCGCATCAGGCCGCGCGTATAGGGATGCAACGGCTCGTCGAACAGCGCCTCGACGGTCGCCTGCTCGACCTTGCGGCCGGCATACATCACCACGACGCGCTCGGTCGTCTCGGCCACGACCCCCAGATCGTGCGTGATGAGCACGATGGCGGTGCCGGTCTTTTCCTTGAGCTCGATCATCAGGTCGAGGATCTGCGCCTGGATGGTGACGTCGAGCGCCGTCGTCGGCTCGTCGGCGATCAGCACCTGCGGATCGCAGGAGAGCGCCATGGCGATCATGACCCTCTGGCGCATGCCGCCCGAGAGCTGGTGGGGATACTCGTCGAGCCGGCGGCGCGCGTCGGCGATGCGCACCAGGTCGAGCATCTCGAAGGCACGCTCCCGCGCCGCTTTCCAGGAGACACCGAGATGGCGCACGACGTTCTCGGCGATCTGCGTACCGACCGTGAGAACCGGATTGAGGCTGGTCATCGGCTCCTGGAAGATCATCGAGATGCGATGACCGCGCAGGCGCTTCATTGCCTCGTCGGAGAGCGTCGTGAGTTCCTCGCCCTCGAACTTGATCGACCCCGAGGCGATGCGGCCTGTCTCCGGCGGGATCAGCCGCAGGATGGACATGGCCGTCACCGACTTGCCGCAGCCGGATTCGCCCACGATGCCCAGCGTCTCGCCGCGCGCCACGTCGAACGACACGCCGTCGACGGCGCGCACGATGCCGTCGAGGGTGCTGAACTGGGTGTGGAGATCGCGAACTTCGAGGATCGCGCCCGGATTGCCGCTCATAGCCGCCTCGCCAGTCGGGGATCGAGCCGGTCGCGGAGGCCGTCGCCCAGAAGGTTCACGGCGAGGACCGTGACCGCGAGGAAGGCGCCGGGGATCATGATGGTCCAGGGGGCGATCTGAAAGAAGGTGCGGCCCTGGGCGATGATGTTGCCCCAGCTCGGCACTTCCGGCGGCACGCCGGCGCCGAGGAAGCTCAGGCCCGCTTCGACCAGCATGGCCGAGGCACAGACATAGGTCGCTTGCACGATCAGCGGCGCCAGCGTGTTGGGCAGGATATGGCGCGTCAGCAGCTTCCAGTTCTTCGTGCCGCCGGCGATGGCGCTCTCGATGTAGGGCTGGGCCCGGATCGAGAGCACGACGGCGCGAACCACGCGCACGATGCGCGGCACCTCGGGGATCACGATGGCCACGATCACGATGCCGAGGCCCGGCCGCGACAGGGTGATCAGCGCGATGGCCAGCAGGATCGAGGGGATGGCCATCAACCCGTCCATGACGCGCATGACGAGCGCATCGACCTTGCGGAAGTAGCCGCACGCCAGGCCGAGCGCGAGGCCCAGGATGCTGGAGAAGGCCGCCACCGAGAGGCCGACGATCAGCGACACCCGCGCGCCGTAGACCGTGCGGGAGAACACGTCGCGGCCGAACTGGTCGGTGCCGAACCACCAGCGCTCCGAAGGTGGCCGCAGCCGGTTGACCGGCGCGATCTTGAACGGGTCGCTGGTGGCGATGAACGGTGCAAACACCGCCATCACGATCAGGATAGTCAGCAGCACCCCGCCGAACGCGATCGTCGGATTGCGCCGGATCGCCCGCCACAGCGAGAAGCGGCGGGCGGGCGGCAGAGCGAGGTCGTCGGTGACTACGGCCATGTCAGTACCGGATCCGCGGGTCGAGGAAGGCATAGGAGATGTCGATGATCAGGTTCACCAGCACCTTGGCGCCGGCAAAGACCAGGATCAGCCCCTGCACCACCGGATAATCGCGCTTCAGCACGGCGTCGACGGTGAGCCGGCCGAGGCCCGGGATGTTGAACACCGTCTCCGTGATGACGACGCCGGAGATCAGGAGCGCGATGCCGATGCCGATCACCGTGACGATCGGCACGGCGGCATTCTTGAGCGCGTGCAGCAACAGGACGCGATTGGTCGCCAGGCCCTTGGAATTGGCGGTACGCATATAATCCTGCGCCAGCACCTCCAGCATCGAGGCGCGCGTGGTGCGGGCGATCAGCGCCATGTAGGTGATGCCCAACGCCATCGACGGCAGGATCAGGCTCTGGACGAAGGGCCACAAGCCTTCCTTGATCGGCTGGTAGCCCTGCACCGGCAGGAGCTGCCATTTCACGGCAAAGAAATAGATCAGGATGTAGGCCAGCACGAAGACCGGCATGGCAAAACCCAGCACGGCAAAGCCCATGACCAGCCGGTCCACCAGTTTGCGCGCCTTCCACGCCGCCAGCACACCGATGGGAATGGCCATCGCCACGGCCACGAACAGGGTCGAGAGCGTCAGCGCGACCGTGGGTTCGAGACGCTGCGAGATCAGCCGCGTCACGGGAAGGTTGGAGAAGATCGAAACGCCCATGTCGCCGCGCAGAAGCTGCGAGGTCCACACGACGAACTGCTCGACCATCGGCCGGTCGAGGCCGAGCTTGGCACGCACCGCGGCGATCGCTTCGGCCGTCGCGTCCTCGCCGGCGATGATCGCCGCCGGGTCGCCGGGCGCGAAGCGCAGCAGGAAGAAAACGAACAGCGCCACCACGGCCATGACCGGCAGCGTGGCGAAGAGACGGCGGACGATATAGGCGGTCATGACGAGGCCTTGCCCTTCTCAGGCAAGGCCTCATTGCGTGCGACGGCTACGCGTACTCGGGACGGCATTACTTCTTCGTGATCCCCCAGAGCACGGCGAGGCCCGTGTTCGGCACGATCCCGTCGATCCGGTCGGCGCGATAGGCGAGCGGCGTGTCCCACTGACCGAACGGAATGTAGACGACCTGCTCCATCGCACGGGCCTGCAGGTCGTTGGCGATCTTCTTCCGCTCCTCCTCGGTCTGCGCCATGCCGAAGGCATTGCGCAGCTCCTCGATCTTGGCGTCGCAGGGCCAGCCGAACAGGCCCTTGTCGCAGGCCGCGCCGATCCAGGTGTGGAGCACGGGATTGGCCGAGCCGACGCCGCCCGAGGTGGTGACGAAGATGTTCCAGCCACCCTGCGCCGGCGGATCCTTCTTGGCGCGGCGGGAGACGACCGAGCCCCAGTCCATAGACTGCGCGTCGACGTTGATGCCGGCCTCGCGCATCGCCTGGATCAGCACCTGCGTCGCCGGCGTGATCGTGGCGTGGTCGGTCGCCGACAGGACGGTGATCGGTTCACCCTTGTAGCCGGCCTCCTTGAGGAGCTGCAGCGCCTTCTTCGGGTTGTACTCCTTCATCCACTCGCGGCCGCCGGCGCTCTCGTACGGGCCGCCGCAGGTCAGGAGTGCCGGGCAGACCTTGTAGTATTTCGGGTCGCCGACGATGGCGCGCAGGAAGTCTTCCTGGTTGATCAGGTAGTACATCGCCTGCCGCGCCTTCACGTTGTCGAACGGCGGCTGGAGGTGGTTGAGACGGATGAAGCCCTGGGTGCTGTCGATCTTGCCGGTCTTCATCAGCTTCACGCCCTTGGCTTTTTCGAGCAGGGGCAGGAAGTCGTTGGTCGGCGCCTCGTAGAAGTCGATCTCGCCGTTGATCAGGGCCGACATCGCGGTCTGCGGATCGGAGATCCAGACAAGTTCGATGCGGTCGACGCCCGGAACCTTGGCGCCGGCGAAGGACGACGGCGGCTCGGTGCGCGGCTGGTAGTCCTTGTTCTTGAGATAGACGGCCTTGCTGCCCGGAACCCACTGGTCCTTGGCAAACATGTAGGGACCGGACCCGACCGCCTCCTTCACCTGCTGCTGCGGATCGGTCAGCGCGTCCTTCTCGCGCATGATGGCCGGGATGGAGCTGGAGGTCTTGCCGAGCGACTCGAGCACCATGCCGTACGGCGCCTTCAGCACCATGGTGAAGGTCTTGTCGTCGACCGGCTCCATCTTGGTGACGAAGCCCATGAGGCGCTGGCCGACACCGTCCTTGGCGCCCCAGCGCTTCAGCGAGGCGATGACGTCCTTGGTCGTCACCGGCGAGCCGTCATGGAACTTGAGGCCGTCGCGCAGGGTGAAGGTATAGGTCAGCCTGTCGGGGCTGACCTCGTACTTGCCGACCATCTGGGGCTGGGGCTTCTGGTCGGCGTTATTGCCGAACAGGGTGTCATAGATCAGCGCGCCGTGGATGTTGGCGATGGTCTGGGTCGTCCAGATCGGATCGATGACGCGCACGTCGGCGTGCATCACGGCCTTGAGGACCTTCTCCTGCGCGAGCGCCGGGCCCGCGACAAAGGGAACGGCCAGCGCGAGCGCGCCCGCGAAGATGCGTTTGAACATTGTAAACTCCCTTACTCCCCGCAGAGAGTATGCAAAGCAGTGCTCCGACTTGTCCAGCGCGACGCAACCAAATCCCGTCGTCTCGACCGTAGCGCGCAGCGCGGAGTGGAGAGACCTCCTCTCCACGAGTAGGCGGCTGTTTCTAGAGATAAGGTCTCTCCGCGCCGCCCCTTCGGGGCTCCGGTCGAGACGACGGAGATTTCCCGTTAGTAGATCAGCCCGCGTGGCCGGGCGTCTTCGTCGAGCGGCCAGATCGGGCGCTCGGCCTTCGCGTACGGTACCTTGCGGTGGTCCCGAGGCAACGGGCCGCTCGATTCGACGTAGATCACCTTCTTGGCGATCGGTCCGTAAGCCGCCATGAAGTGATTCGTCGATTTCACGACGACGAGCTTCCGCGCCGTAGGATCGATCCCGAGGTTGGTGAAAAGCTCAAGGCCGGTCGCCTGCGTGCGCTTCGAGATCAGCACCACCTCGACGCCACCGATCCGCACCGCCGCGCAGTCTCCCACCGGCACCTGCGTCGGCCCGAAGCTCTGCCAGGCGTTGCGCTGCAGGCCGATGATCTCGACCTCGGCATCGACCGGCTGGCCAGAACTGCGCGCGATCTTGCCGCCGAAGCGCAGGCCGATGCGGGCGCCCAGCCCGGCGTCGAAACAGATGCGGACGGCGATGGGATCCCAGATCGGACCGAGGCAGGCGCTCTCGACGTTCTTCTCGATCAGGTGCTTCAGGATGTCGGTATTGTCCGACGGCGCACCGCCACCGGCATTGTCCGAGGGGTCGGCGATGACGACCGGCAGATCGTTGAAGGCCACGCCTTCATCGATACCGGCCGCGACGCCCAGCGCCTGCGGTGCGGTCTTGCCGCGCAGGCCGACCAGCTCCTCACCCAACTGCGTCGCAAGCGCATCGGCCTTCTTCTTGTCGCCGTCGGCGATGACCAGCACGCGCGTGCCGATCTCGGGAACGTCGCCGTAGGGGAAGCAATGGGCGATGGAGACCGAGAGGATCTCGTCCTTGCCTTCCATCGCCATGATCCGGTCGACGATGCCGCGCATCGGCTGCATCGTCGTCGGATAGCTCTGGATCTGCCGGCAGTCGTAGACCGACATGACGGGCTTCACCTTGCCACGCAGCGTGGCCAGCACGAGATCGAGCACGTCCTCGGCGCGCTCGACGACGTCGGTGTGGGGAAATTCCTTGTAGAGCACGATGATGTCGGCGTTGGAGACCCGCTTCATCGTGAGATGGCAGTGCGGATCGAGTTCGACGCCGATCACGCATTTCGGCCCGGCAATCGCGCGGCAGCGCTCGATGATGTCGCCTTCCACGTCGTCGTAGCCGTGCGCCACCATCGCGCCGTGCAGGCCGAGCAGCAGCCCGTCGACCGGCAGCGCCGCCTCGAGCTGGCCCAGGATCTCGTCCCGCATGGTTTCGTAGTCGGCGCGGTTGGTCGTGCCGGCGGGGCTGGCGGCAAAGCAGCTTCCCTCGATCAGCTCGAAGCCCTCTTCCCGTGCGCGGGCGCGCGCCACGAACAGCGGCGCGGTGCACATGCGCGGCGCATCCGTCGGATGCTCGCCGGCACCGAAGAACACCGACTCGCGATAATTCTCCAGGCTCGTCGGCAAGGGGGAGAAGGTGTTGGTTTCGGTGGCCAGCGTGGCCGAGAAAAGACGCATGGTGCTCCTAGGGTACGATGCCGTCGGGAAGAGAAGCGCAATGCCGGGCGATGGCGCCGGGAGTCGTCAGCCATATCGACTCGCGATGGCGGGCGATATGGCGAAGTGCGCGCTTGAGATGCCGCAGCCGGTGCGGCTGCCCCACCAGATAGGCATGCAGCGCCACGCCCATCACCAGCGGTCGCTCCTGCGACAACTCCATCATCTCGTCGAACTGGTCGACGATCATGTCGGCGAACGCGTCGCCGCCGATCTTGCGGCCGACGATCTGCGGAATGTCGTTCACTTCCTGCGGATAGGGCACCGCGAGGATGCGCCTGTCATCGCGGCACCGGAACCAGATGGGCTGGTCGTCCATGCACCAGTCCAGCAGGTAGCGATAGCCCGCTTCGGCCAGCAAGTCGGGCGTGACGTGACTGTGTGAAATCCACGGTCCAAGCCAGCCTTCCGGCGGGCGACCTTCGGCTTCCGCCAGCCGCGCCGTGGCCTCGCCGATGAGCGCCCGTTCGCCCGGCTCGTCGAGCACGCCCTGCCGCTCGGCATTGGTGCGGCCATGGCCCACGATCTCGTCGCCGCGCGCCCGGCAGGCCGCGACCAGCTCCGGCGCGTAGTCGTACATCGCGCTGTTCACCAAAGCGGCCATCGGCAGCCGCAGGCCATCGAAGGCGTCGAGCATGTACCAGGCGCCGACGCGATTGCCATAATCGCGCCATGCATAGTTAAGAATGTCGGGGTGCGGACCACCAGGCGCCAGTTCCGCACCAAGCCCCTCGCCGTAGGAAAAATGCTCGAGGTTGAGGGCAAAGTAGACGGCGAGCCGTCGGCCAGCCGGCCAGGTGTAGTCGGCGCGGCCCCGCAGGGGCGCATAGGCGTAGCGATTGTGTGTCTTCAGTTCCATCCCGACAAGTTAACGTCGCAAGCCAGGAAGGGCTACGGCGGGCCGCGCTCGATCGCTTTCTCTCGGCGGCTCTCGCCGCCCCTGGGTTCGATCGCGGCTCCGTATTCCTCCAGGCGGGTCACCAGCGGCCCTGACGGTTCGTTCGGTTCGATGAGGGGCTTCACATCGACGGGCGACGACTTCGCGCATCAGCGGGACGTAGCGCCGGGGCAACAGATGGGCTAGCATCGCAGTCCTAATGAAGAAGCCGCACCCTTCCAGGCTGCGGACAAGCCGGGAGGAAGAACGCGTTGACGGCGACGAGTGCTGCCGCTTTGCCTGTAACGACAGACGCTGCGCCCATCGCGCGCCGGTTCGCCGTGCCGTTGTGGGTCGGCGCCCTTCTGCTGATCCTGACGTTCCTGGTCATCTACCCGCTGCTGATGCTGTTCTTCGGCGCCATCAGCGATTCCAATCCGGTGATCGACGGATTCGGCAAGTTCAACCCCTCGCTGACTCACTTCCTGGCAGTGCTGGGCAACGAGAATGTCCGGCTGGCCTTCTTCAATGCACTGGCGGCCTGTGGCGGTGGAACGATCCTC
>LSKJ01000877.1 GCA_001557035.1 Rhodospirillaceae bacterium CCH5-H10
CTGCGGATCCCACTGGCGGGCGAAGTCGATGATCGCGGCCTCGGTCACCGTCATGCCGCCGCTCACGAAGCGGTCGCCGACGTTGAAATCCTCGTAGAAGAGATCGGTCACAGGACCAGCTCCATGTACACGGTGCCAGGCACCGGGCTCGGGTAATAGGGTGCGATCTCGGTGAAGCCCATCGTGCGATAGAGCTTGATCGCGGCTCCCATTGTGGGGCCGATTGTGTCCAGCCTGAGACGTCGATGCCCGCAGGCGCGCGCCGCCTCGACGATCCGGTGTGCCAGCGCGCGGCCGATGGAGTTGCCGTCTTCCAGCCGCAGCGTGCGGAAATCGGGCCTGACGTACAGGCGCTTCATTTCGCCGATGCCGGCCGCCAGCTCTCGCAAGGCCACCGTGCCGGCTGCAGCGCCGTCGACCCGTGCCAGCAGCAGGGCGCCGCCGGGCGGGCCGTATTTCGTGGCAAGATCCGCCAGTTCGGCCTCGAAGCCCTGGTAGTCGAGCGAGAAGCCCAGCGACCCCGCATATTCACGGACCAGGTCCGCGATCGCGTCGTGATCCGTCGCGCTGGCCGGTGGAGCGATGAGGATTCTGCCCGTCATGGCGGTCATTCTCCGGGGCTTGTGCTAACGTGTCACTCGAAACGAACTGGGA
>LSKJ01000088.1 GCA_001557035.1 Rhodospirillaceae bacterium CCH5-H10
TGTCGAACGTGTACTTCTCGCGGGCGAAGCGCTCGGCCGATTCCTGCAGCTGCTTCTGTTCGTCGGAAAGGGACAGATCCATGGTTTCTCCTCCGGAATTCTTGGATGCGGTTATAGCCTCCGTCAGAGGCCCAGCACCATCTTCGAGACGATGTTCTTCTGAATCTCGGTGCTGCCGCCGTAGATGCTGGTCTTGCGCATGTTGAAATAGCGCGGCGCGGCCGGCGGGGCGTGGTCGGGACCGACCGGGGTCTCGTTGGTGTCGTGGAACAGCATGCCGGGCTGGTAGGGCTGGGCGTATTCGCCCACCGCTTCCATGGTGAGCTCGGCAATGCGCTGCTGGATCTCCGAGCCGCGCACCTTCAGCGTCGAAACCTCGGGACCGGGGGCGCCGCCCTGGGCCATGGTCGACAGCACGCGCAGCTCACTCATCTCCAGCGCCTGGACCTGCAGGTCGATGTCGGCGATCTGGGCCGTGAAGGCGGGATCGTCGGCCAGCGTCCGGCCGTCCTGCGGCTCGATCCGGGCGATCTTGCGCAACACCGAGACGCCGCGCTTGGACGACGGGACCTCGGCGATGCCCAGCCGCTCGTTGGCCAGCAGGAACTTGGCGCAGGTCCAGCCCTC
>LSKJ01000878.1 GCA_001557035.1 Rhodospirillaceae bacterium CCH5-H10
GCAGCTCCATCGCCGGCTGCGCCCAGGTGAACACCGCCTGGAACATCACGAACAGGATGGCGAGCAGCACGAGGAGACCGGCCACCGGATGCAGGAGCACGGCGTCGACACGCGTCGTGAGGCTGTCGGGCTTGCCCTGGCCCTTCACCACGGACGCGAGGATACGATCGGCCTCGCGCTGGGCGCCGCGCAGGGCGGCCGCATCTGGCGCGGTCCACGAGGTCCGGCCGGCGCCTTCGGCAGCGGTGAGGCGACGGTCGACTTCTGCCAGCAGCGCATCGGTGCCCCCACGGCGCACGGCGACTGAGGTCACCACGGGCAGGCCAAGTTCCCGCCCGAGCTTTTCGGTGTCGATCTCGATGCCGCGCTTGCGCGCGATGTCCATCATGTTGAGCGACAGCATCACCGGACGCCCGACCTGCTTCAGCTCGAGCACGAGACGCAGGGCGAGGCGCAGGTTGGAGGCGTCGGCGACGCAAACGATGAGGTCAGGGATCACATCGTTCTGGGTGCGTCCCAGGACCACGTCGCGCGTCACCTCCTCGTCGGGCGAGCGCGCCCGCAGCGAATAGGTGCCCGGCAGGTCGACCACCCGGACCGTGCGCCCGGCCGGCGTGGTTAGCGGGCCGACCTTCTTCTCGACCGTGACGCCCGGATAGTTGGCGACCTTCTGCCGGCTGCCGGTCAGGGCGTTGAACAGCGCCGTCTTTCCGCAGTTCGGATTGCCCACCAGCGCGACCACCGGTGTGGCGGAGACAGTGGCGTTCACGGTCAGGCTCCGACTTCGACGAGGATGGCCATCGCCTCGCGGCGGCTAAGCCCGATCGTCGTGTGCGCGACCCGCACCGCGATGGGATCGCGGCCGAACAGGCCCTGGTGCAGCACCTCCACGTCGGCGCCCTCGACGAAGCCCAGCTCGATCAGGCGACGTTCGAGTTCGGGCGCCGGCATGCCTGCGGCGACGCGTCCCGCCGCGATGGCATGTATGCGGCCACGGAAGCCCACGCGGGCGGTGCCAAGTGCTATGGTTGGTTGGCTGCTCATTGAGAGTAAGTCGTAGTAGCACTGAAAATGTTGGCTCGCCAGCGGGAGGTAAGGTCATGGCAAATATCGTTCTGGCGCATGGGGCATGGTCGGCCGCCTGGGCCTGGAAGAAAATGCGGCCTTTGTTGCGTGAGGCTGGCCACCAGTTCTTTGCCCCGACCTATACGGGCCTGGGCGCGCGCGCCCACCTCGCCACCCCCAATGTCGACCTCTCGACCCATGTCGAGGACATCGTGGCGGAGATCGAATTCGAGGACCTGAACGACGTGGTCCTGCTGGGTCACTCCTACGGCGGCATGGTCGCCACCGGCGTCGCCGACCGGGTCGGCAGCCGTCTCGCACGCATCGTGTATATCGACGCCTTCGCTCCCCGTGACGGCCAGAGCCTGTTCGACCTGGTCGGTCCCAAGGCCGAAGGCAACATGCGCAAGGGCGCGGAGAAGGATGGCGAGGGCTGGAAGCTGCCGATCAACCCGATGCCGTCGGACACCGCGCCGGAAGATGTCGCCTGGGCCAGCCCGCGCCGCCGTCCGCAGCCGATCAAGACCTTCGAGCAGCGCATCAAGCTCGAGTCCAAGGAGCCTCTCCCGCCGCGTGACTACATCTACGCGACGCGCAACGGGCCGGGCGACGTGTTCCGCCAGTTCGCCGATCGCGCCAGGAGCGAAGCCGGCTGGACCTGCCACGAGCTCGACAGCAGCCACAATCCGCACATCACCTGTCCGAACGAGTTCATGGCGCTGCTGACGAAGATCATGGCGGGCGGGAAGTGAACGACGATCTGGCCTACTCGATCCTGGGTCAGCTCGGTCGTGCCAGACGGGCGGACGACCGGCTCACGATCACCGGCGACGGCGATCCCGTTTTCCAGACTCCGTGGCGCGTCGGGACGGCCGGCGCCGCGGCGCTGGGCGCCGTCGGCCTTGCCGTCTCCGACCTGTGGCGGCTGCGGACCGGCAAGCCGCAGTCGGTCGACATCGACCTCAACGCCGCGACCGCGTCGCTGCGCTCCAACACCTATGTGCTGCGCAACGGCGAGCGGCCGGTCTCTTGGGATCCGTTGTCCGGCCACTATCCGACACGCGACGGCCGGCACATGTTCATCCACACCAACCACCCGCACCATCGCGCCGGCGCACTGCGCATCGCCGGCGCCGAGGGCGACACGCGCGAGGCGCTGGCGGCCGCCGTCGCCAAATGGGACGGGCTCGCGATCGAACAGGCGATTGCCGATGGCGGCTGCGTCGGCGGACTGACGCGCAGCCGCGAGGAATGGAACGCCCATCCGCATGGCGTCGCGGTCGCGAAGCTGCCGCTGATCGACATCGTGAAGATCGGCGACGCACCGGCCGAACCTTTGCCGAAGGGCGACCGGCCGCTGTCCGGCGTGCGCGCCTTCGACCTTACGCGCGTGCTGGCCGGCCCCACGAGCGGCCGCGTGCTGGCGGAGAACGGCGCCGACGTGCTGCACGTCGCGGCGCCGCACCTGCCGTATCAAGCCGAACTTCTGATGGACACCGGCCATGGCAAGCGCTGCGCCTGGATCGACCTGCGCGAACAAGCCGGCGTCGAGACGATGAAGGCGCTCCTGAAGAAGGCCGACATCTTCACCCAGGGCTACCGCCCCGGCACGCTGTCGGCGCGCGGCTTCTCGCCCGAGCAGGTGGCCGCGCTGCGGCCCGGCATCGTCTGCGTAACCCTTTGCGCCTACGGCCACGAAGGCCCCTGGGCGTCGCGGCGCGGTTTCGACTCGATCGTCCAGAACGTGACCGGCCTCGCCGCGACGCAGGGCTCGCTGGACAAGCCGCGCAACCTGCCGGTCCAGGCCCTGGACTACATCGCGGGCTACCTCGGCGCGCTGGGCGCGCTGGTCGCGCTGGCCCGCCGCGTCGAACAGGGCGGCTCGTGGCAGGTCCGCGTATCGCTGGTCCAAGTCGCGCACTGGCTCGCGAACCTCGGCACGGTCGACGCCTCGAAGGGCGCCGCCGAACTGCCGGAGGCCACGCTGCTGCCGCTTTTCACCGAAAGCGTCGGCCCGCTCGGCCGCCTGCGCCACCTGAAGCCGGTGGTGCAGCTCGGCGAGACACCGCCCTTCTATGCCAGACCCGCCGAACCGCTCGGCACTTCTCCTGCGCAGTGGGCTTAAGCCGAGGCCGGCATGGCAGACACTGAAGTAGCCGGTACCGATTGGTCGAACTCCGAACTCGACCTCATCGTTGCCGACTACTTCGCCATGTTGAAGGAAGAGCAAGCAGGCGAAACCATACGCAAGACCGAGCATCGGCGAGCGTTGATGAAGCTTATCCAGCGCTCAAATGGCTCAATTGAATTCAAACACCAGAACATCTCAGCCGTTCTGGCTGGACTCGGCCTTCCTCGGATTCGTGGTTACGTTCCCGCTCGGAACTTCCAAGGCGCGATAGCAGATGCAATCGGCCGCTACCTGCAGCTTCATCCGGACCCAGTTCCATTATTCGCTCATCCGTTGGTTGGATTCGCCGATTCGCAGCTACTCTTCGAAAGCCCGCCACCAACACCGCTTCCTATCAACGCAGCGGCAAAGAATGCCTTCGAAAGAGTGGCCCGAAAGTTCGATCCTGCGCTCCGGGATCAGCTCAATCGATCTCTTGGAACGGCGGGCGAGGAATTCATCTATGAACGCGAGCAGCAGTTGCTCATTTCGGCTGATCGCTCCGACCTCGCCAAGAGAGTCAGATGGGTTTCCAAGGAAGACGGGGACGGCGCCGGCTATGATATTCGATCATATGACCCATCGGGGTCTGAGCGATGGATCGAAGTCAAAACAACGCGCGGCGGCAGCAGAACACCCTTTTACCTCACGTCCAACGAAAATGAAGTTGCCAAGGAACGGCCCGACGCATTCAGATTGTATCGCGTACACGATTTCTCGCAGCAGCCGGGGCTCTTCACTTTGAAGCCACCACTTGAAGCGGTATTGCAGCTCGAAGCCCTGACGTTTCGCGCGTCGCTAAAGTAAGGGAGGTGGAATGCCCGACATCCTAAGAACGGAAGCCGAGCTCGAAGCAATCTACGGACAGCCGCTCGAAGCCGCGACGGTGAAGGAGGTGAACTGGATCACGCCTCACTATCGCGCCTATATCGAAGCCTCACCCTATGCCGCGCTGGCGACCTCCGGCCCCGAGGGTCTCGACTGCTCGCCGCGCGGCGACCGGCCGGGCTTCGTGCGGGTGCATGACGAGAAGACGCTGATGCTGCCCGACCGACGCGGCAACAACCGCATCGATTCGCTGCGCAACATCGTGCGCGACCCGCGGGTCGCGCTGCTGTTCATGATTCCCGGCGTCGGCAACACGTTGCGGGTCAACGGCCGCGCCCATCTCAGCGTCGCGCCGGACCTGCTGGCGTCGTTCGCCGTCGAGGAAAAGGCGCCGCGCTCGGTCACCGTGATCGAGGTCGATGCGATCTATTTCCAGTGCGCGCGGGCGCTGGTCCGCTCCGAACTCTGGAATCCCGCGCGGCATGTCGATCCGAAGTCGCTGCCGAGCGCCGGCCAGATCCTGGCCGCGCTGAGCGGCGAGCGGGTGGGCGGCGAAACCTACGATCGGGAATGGCCGGGCCGGGCAGCGGCCACGATGTGGTGATCCGGGAGCGCGAACCGGCGGACGATCCTGCCATCCGCCACCTGAACGACCTCGCCTTCGGCGGGACGTTCGAAGGCGGACTGGTCGAGGAACTGCGCGAGGCCTTCATCGACGCCGTCGAACTGGTGGCAGTCGACGACGGCATGATCGTCGGCCACATTCTGTTCAGCGCGCTGACGGTGATGGTCGATGACGACGCCGTGCCGACCCTGTCGCTCGCGCCGATGTGCGTTCACCCGGCGCGCCAGCGCTCGGGCATCGGCAGCGCGCTGGTGGAAACCGGGCTCGAGCTGGCGCGGCACCGCGAGTGGCAGGCCGTCGTGGTGCTGGGCCACCCTGAATTCTATCCGCGCTTCGGCTTCTCGGCGGAACTGGCGAGCGGCCTCGATGCGCCGTTCGAAGGCGAGTCCTTCATGGCGCTGGAGCTGGTGCCCGGCGCGCTCGACGGCGACGACGGCCTGATCGTCTATCCGGCGGCCTTCGGCCTTGTTTCCTAAGCGGCGCGCGCGAAGGCCGGAGCCTCGAGGGCATCGATGAAGCGGCGGCAATAGGCTTCGGCCGTCGTCCGCATCACCTTCTCCTTCAGCACGCCGTGGCGTTCCCGCCGCTCCGACAGCGGCATGGTGAGCGCCACATGCATGGCGTCCGCGATGGCGTCGGGATCGAATGGATTGACGATCAGCGCTTCCGTCAGGTCCTGGGCCGCACCGGCGAACTGCGAAAGGACCAGCACCCCGGGATCCTCGTCCGACTGGGCAGCGACGTATTCCTTGGCGACGAGGTTCATGCCGTCGCGCAACGGCGTGACCACACCGATCCGGCCTAGGCGGTAGAGGCCCGCCAAGGTCGCGCGCGGCGCGCCGCGCGTGGAGTAACGCAGCGGCGTCCAGTCGAACTCCGAGAACCGGCCATTGATGCGCCCCGCCAAGCGGTCGAGTTCGGTGCGCAGCTTGCGATATTCGTCGACCTCCTCGCGCGAGCGCGGACAGATCTGCAGGAAATGGATCTTGCGCTTGTGCTCGGGGTGCTTCTCGATCAGCCGGCCGAACGCCTCGAAGCGGTGCGGAAGGCCCTTGGAATAATCCAGGCGATCGACGCCGATGGCGAGAAAGCGGTTCGACAGGCTCTCGGCAACACGTTGCACCGCCTTGTCGTTCTCCGCTCGTTCGGCGTCCCGTGCGAACGCCTGGGCATCGATGCCGATCGGATCGGCGAAGGCCCGCACCCGGCGACCGGCGAGCCGGATCCACTCGCCCTCCACCGTGGCGCCCAGCATCCGCTGCGCGCAATCGCGGAAGTCGCGGGCATGTTCCTCCGTCTGGAAGCCCACGAGATCGTAGGCGCAAAGATCGGCGACGAGCTCGCGCGCCACCGGCATCGCCTCGATCATCGACGGCGGCACGAAGGGGACGTGGAGGAAGAAGCCCAGCCGGCCCCCGAAGCCCTGCTTGCGCAACAGGCGGGCGAAGGGAATGAGATGGTAGTCGTGCGCCCAGACGGTATCGTCGCCCTGCAGCAGCGGCGCCAGCGATGTGGCGAAGGACTGGTTGACCGAAAGATACCCCTCGTAATCCTCGCGCCGGAAATGCATGAGGCCGAGACGGAAGTGCAGCAGCGGCCACAGCGCGCCGTTGGCGAAGCCGACATAGAATCCGCGATAGGCTTCAGGCGTCAGGTCCACGGTCGCGTAGGTGACGCCGCGCGCCTCGACGATGGCCGGCTGCGGCGAGGGATCCGACGTCAACCGTCCGCTCCAGCCGAACCACATCGCGCCGGGCGTCAGCAGGTCCTTCAAGGCGACCGCAAGGCCGCCGGCGGCCGTGCCGCGCGCCTTGGGCACGGGCACCCGGTTGGAGACGATTACGAGGCGTGCCAAAGGCCCTCCTCCCAGCTCCGCGAGAGCCGCATTGCCGACAGGATCAGGCCGACCTGGCTGTAGGTCTGCGGGAAGTTGCCCCACAGTTCGCCGGTGCGCGGATCGAGGTCCTCCGACAGGAGGCCGACGTGATTGCGCCGGGACAGTACATTGTTGAACAGTTCGAGCGCTTCCTCGCGCCGGCCGACGCTGACCAGGGCATCGATGTACCAGAAGGTGCAGAGCAGGAAGGCGTTGGACGGGGCGCCGAAATCGTCGGCCTCGACGTAGCGCATCAGGAAGCCGTTCTTCATCAGCTTCTTCGAGACCATGTCGAGCGTGGCGTGGAAACGGGGATCGTCGGACCGCAGCAACCCGATCTCGGGGAAGACGAGACTGGAGGCATCGGCCATGTCGCGATCGAGCACACCCGACAGCCAGCCATCCGACGTGGTGCCGCGCTGGAGGATCTCCTGCCGCAGCACGCCTGCCTTGGCGAGCCACTCGCGCGATTCGCCATCGAGGCCCACACGGCGCGCGATCAGGCCGAGCCGATGCTGGGCCGCCCAGCACATCGCCGCGGAAAAGGTATGCACCTCTTCGCGCTCTCGATATTCCCAAAGTCCGGCATCGGGCGTGAGCGCTGCGCGATGCGCCTCGTGGCCGACGACGCAGAGCTGGCGATAAAGCTCGACATCGCCCTGCCGGGGCAGTCGCTCGTCCCAGAACATCTGCGCGGCCGTGAGCACCATGGAGCCGTAGACGTCGTTCTGCCGCTGGCCCACCGCGGCATTGCCGATACGCACGGGCCCATAGCCGCGATAGCCGGGCAGCGAATCGATCAGGCGCTCGACCGTGTCGGTTCCCGGCGCGATCGGGAACAGCGGCGCCACGTTATGGATTTCGCCGCGGCTGCTGCCGGTTTCGACGACGTCGACGATGAAGCGCACGTAGCTTTCCATCGTGCGCGTCGCCGAGAGTCGGTTGAGCGCCGTGACGGTGAAGAACGCATCGCGCAGCCAGGTAAAGCGGTAGTCCCAGTTGCGCACCGTGCCGGCCGCCTCGGGCACCGACGTCGTCAGCGCCGCCAGAACCGCGCCCGTATCCTCGTAGCTGCAGAGCTTCAGCGTGATGGCGGCACGGATCACCGCGACCTGCCAGTCGAACGGAATGTTCAGGTCGCGGACCCAGCCCTGCCAGTAAACCTCGGTCTCACTGAGGAACGAACGCGAAAGCTGGTCGACATTGTCGGTGATGCTCTCGTCGGCGCCGACGATGAGGGTCAGCGGCCGGTCGAGGGAAAACTCCGTCTCGTGCATCACATAATTCAACGACGCGTCGGTCGTGAGGCGGAGCACGGAGGCGTCGCCGTAGTAACGGATGTGATTGCTGCCGACCGTGACCTGAGACTTGTGCGCGCCGTAGCCGAAAGTCGGCCGAAGGCGCAGCGTGATGCGCGGCCGCCCCGCGACGGGTTCGAGCCGCCGCACCAGCATCGGCGGGCGGAACATGCGCCCGAAGCGACGAAAGCGCGGTGCGAAATCCCAGATGCGCGCCGTTCCGCCGGCACCGTCGATGGTGGTCTCCAGGATCGCAGTGTTCGGCACGTAACGCTGCCGGCTCTCCTTCATACCGTCGACGACGACGTCCATGAAGCCGGCCTGCGGATCCTTGCCGCCGAGCAGCGCATTGAACACCGGATCGCCGTCGAGCCGGCCAAGCCCGTGCCAGACATGGCGGCCGTTCTTGTCGATCAGGCTGGCGATGGAACAGTTACCGACGACTCCGAGATCCAGACTGCTCATGCCGAGGCTCCCGCCGCCACGACATTTGATGCACCAGCCAGGCGCTCTGCATTGCGCGCCAGCCATGCCCGCACCTCGGCAGGATCTCCGTCGAATACTTCCTGCACGCGCAGTCCTTCGCCGCCATGGCGGCGCGCGGCGCTCATGCCCGCCTCGTCGGTGAAATCATCGCCCACGAAGATCGGCCGCCGGCCCTTGAAAACGCTGTCCTTCATGAATCTTTCAACCGCATGTCCCTTCGAGGTGGAGCGTGGACCAATCTCTACGGCTTCACGCGCGGGGATCAGCCGGAACCAGGGATGATCGTCAGGCACCAGCGCTCGCACGACGCGCCAGACATCGTCATGACGCTCCGGCGCCAGACGATAGTGAATGGCGCAGCCGTGCGGCTTCGGTTCGATGAGGACACCGGGCCAGCGCTCGGTGGCGGCGACGAGCGAATCGCGCCACGCTTGCGTCACGGCCAGGCCCGCAGGCATCTCCTCGACCGTTCCGTTGCTGAAGCGCAGGGTCACGCCGTGCTCACCCGCCGCGGCGGACGTGAACGGCTGGAGGAGCTGGTCGATCGTCTTGAGCGAGCGCCCACTCACGATGGCAAGAGCACCGCCCAGCAAAGTATGCAATTGCGCCAAAAGCCCCGGCAGTGCGGGCGGGACGACAACCAGCTCCGGCGTCGCAGCGATTTCAAGCAGCGTACCGTCCAGGTCGAGGAATAACGCCGAGCCGAAGTCGAAATCCGTAACTGCCATATCGTCCCCTCGCGCCTCGGGTGCCTAGGGCGCGAAGAGGCCGTCGACCGCTACACGCCGCGTTCGAGGGCCACCGAGATCAAGCGACCGCGCCGAGCGCGTTCCTGTTTAACGTCGGGAAATGCGAACGGTTCCCGATGGGAAAAAGGCATAGCCCGGGCAGAAAGAATTCCCGGAACGGACTGAGCGATGCGGCGTTGAAGCGGCACCAAACAGATCGAAGAGGAGACTGTCATGAGCAGCACCACCGACAAGGTCAAGGGTCTCGCCAACGAGGCCATCGGCAACGTGAAGCAGGGCGTCGGCAATATGGTCGACAGCGACAAGCTGAAGGTCGAAGGCGCGATTCAGGAGCGCAAGGGCGAAGCCCAACAGGCCGTCGGCAAGGCCAAGGACGCGGTGAAGAAGGCGATCGACGGCTAACGCCGCGCGCATTCTGGACGGACTAAAAAGGAAAGGGCGCTCGTCGCAGGACGGGCGTCCTTTTTCTTTGCCCGGCAATCGCCTAGGCTCACCGCCAGTTCAAACCGGCGGTCCCAATGCTCAGCTCCCAGCGTCATCTGTTCGATATTCCGCGCGACGTGTGCTTCCTGAATGCCGCTGCCTGGAGCCCCCTGCCGCTCGCCGTCCAGGAAGCCGGGCGCATCGGCGTGGGCCGCAAGGGCCAGCCCTGGAAACTCGATGCCGACTTCATGTCCGGCCAGTACGAGCGGGCGCGCAAGGCGGCCGCAGCTCTGATCGGCGCGGATCCCGTCGATGTCGCGTTGATCCCCTCGGTCGGCTACGGCGTGTCGACGGCAGGCAAGGTGATGAGCCTGCCGCGCGGCAGCCGCGTGCTGGTGCTGCAGGACGATCACACCTCGCCGGTGCTGGAATGGATGAGCCGCGCCGAACAGGGCGGTTACACGGTCGAACAGGTGAAGCAGCCGGCCGACGGCGACTGGACGACGGCGGTACTGGACGCCATCGGCGCTGCGGACGCCGCACCCCTTTCCCTCGTCTCGATCTCTTCGGTCCACTGGTCAGACGGCGGCGCGCTCGACCTGTCGCGCATCGCCGAGGCGGTTCGCCGCGAAGGCGCGGCCTTCCTCGTCGACGCCACGCACGATGCCGGCGTCCGCCGCATCGACGTGAAGACGCTCGATCCCGATTTCCTGATCTTCCCGACCTACAAATGGGTGTTGGGCCCCTATGGCCGCGCCTTCATGTATGTCGCCAAACGCCACCAGAACGGCGTGCCGCTGGAGCAGACCGCGCCCGCGCGCAAGGGCGTGGCCGCCGAGCAGAAGGTCTACTTCCGCGATCTTTCCTATGCCGACGGCGCGCGGCGCTACGACATGGGCGAGCGCGACCATTTCATCACCCTGGAGATGGCTGCGGTCGGCATGGAGATGATGGCCGGCTGGGGTAACGATCACATCGTGGCGCGCCTCGGCATGCTCACGGACCGGCTGGCCGACGGACTCGCCAACTCGGGCGTGCGCGTGCTCGATCGCAAGCTGCGCGCACCGCATCTCATCTGCCTTCAGTTTCCCAAGGGCATGTCCGACGAACTGCCGAAGAAGCTCGCGGCGGAGAATGTCTATGCCGCGCCGCGGCTGGGCCGGCTGCGCATCAGCCCGCACGTCTATAACGACGAGCAGGACGTCGATCGCTTCGTCGAGGTTTTCAGGAAGGTGGCGCTCTGAGCATTGCGCCCAAAGGGGGTCTGTTTGCGTAACACTCGTCGCCAACTTCTGGGTCAGTTTCTGGTCGCAGCGCTCGCATCGCCGTTCGTCGCCCGTGCCGCCTCAGCGCAGGGCAAGTATCCCGAGCGGCCGATCAAGATAATCGTGCCCTTCCCGCCCGGAGGCGGCGTCGACCTGACGGCGCGGCTGATGATGGAGCCGCTGTCGAAGGAACTCGGCCAGACCATCGTCATCGAGAACAAGGGCGGCGCTGGCGGCATCATCGGCGTCGAGGCGATGTCGTATGCGCCACCCGACGGCTACACGCTGTCGCTGACCGGCGCCGGCACGCTCACGGCCGGGCCGCACCTGCGCAAGATGCCCTACGATCCGACGACGCTGACACAGATCACGCGGCTGGTGCGCATGCCCTTCATCGTGGCCGTGCGCAACGACCTGCCGGCGAAGACGCTGCCGGAATTCATGGAGCTGGCGAAGAAGCAGGAATTGCGCTGGGCCTCCGGCGGCATCGGCACCAGCCAGCATCTCGCGGGCGAACTCTTCACGCAGATGTCCGGCCTGAAAATGATCCATGTGCCCTATCGCGGCACCGGGCCGGCGCTCAACGATCTCGCGGCGGGCATCGTCGACGCCTATTTCGGCGATCCCGCGACGCTCGGCCTGATCCGCGGCGGCAAGGCACGCGCCATGGCCGTTACTTCGCCCGAGCGCTGGCCCGTCCTGCCGGACACGCCGGCAATGGCCGAAGCCGTGAAGGGCTACGAAGCGGAGAACTGGTACGGGCTCGCCGCCCCGCCCAATACGCCCAAGCCGATCGTCGACCGGCTCAACGACGCCATCGCCAAGGTGATGGCGCAGCCCGAGGTGAAGAAGAAGTACGACGAGAACGGCCTCACCCCAGCCCTTCTCCCCCCGGCCGACTTCGTGGCCTTCCTCAAGCGCGATTCCGTCACCTGGGGCGACGTGGTGCGCAAGGGCAACATCAAGATCAACGAGTAGAAATGTCCTCCCGTCTGGCCGTCGATATCGGCGGCACGTTCACCGACGTCGTGCTCGAAACCGGCACGACCTCCCATTCGATCAAAATCCTGACCACGCCCGACGCGCCCGAGCGCGCCGTGCTGGAGGGCGTGCGCTCGATCCTCGCCGAGGCGAAGTGCCGGCCGCAGGATGTGAGCCTGGTCGTGCACGGTACGACGCTCGCCACCAACGCGCTGATCGAGCGCAAGGGCGCGCGGACCGCGCTGATCACCACCGAGGGCTTCCGCGATTCCGTCGAGATGGCGTGGGAGCATCGCTTCGAGCAGTACGACATCTACATGGAGCGGCCGCAGCCGCTGGTGTCGCGCGACCTGCGCTTCGGCGTGCCCGAGCGCGTGGCCTCCGACGGCGCCGTGCTGCTGGCACTCGACGAAGAGGCGGTACGCCGCGTCGCCGTGCAGTTGAAGGCCGAGAAGATCGAGGCGGTCGCCGTCTGCTTCCTGCACAGCTTCACCAACGAGGCGCACGAGCGCCGCACCGGCGCGATCCTCGCCGAGGAGCTGCCGGGCGTGGCAATTTCGCTCTCCTGCGAGGTCTGTCCCGAGATCCGCGAGTACGAACGCACCTCGACCACCATCGCCAACGCCTACGTCCTGCCGCGCATGGCGGGCTATCTCGGCCAGCTCGAGGCCGACCTGAAGAAGGAAGGCATCGCAGGCCCTCTCCTGCTGATGATGTCGTCGGGCGGCATCACGACGGTCGACACGGCGCGGCGCTATCCGGTGCGCCTGGTCGAATCCGGTCCGGCCGGCGGCGCCATCCTGGCGCGTACGGTCGCCGCCGAAAACGACGCCCGCAAGGCGGTCGCCTTCGACATGGGCGGGACTACAGCCAAGCTCACCCTGCTCGACGATCTGGAACTGCAGCGCTCGCGCCAGTTCGAGGTCGCGCGCGCCTACCGCTTCGTGCAGGGCTCCGGCCTGCCGGTTCGTATTCCCGTGATCGAGCTGGTCGAGATCGGCGCCGGCGGCGGCTCGATCGCGCGCCTGGACGCGCTGGGCCGCATCCAGGTCGGCCCCGATTCCGCCGGCAGCGTACCCGGCCCGGCGAGTTATGGCCGCGGCGGTACGGAGCCGACCGTGACCGACGCCGACACGGCCCTCGGCCGCCTCGATCCCACGCGTTTCGCCGGTGGCGCGATCCCGCTCCACCGCGACAAGGCCGAGGCCGCTCTACGGGCGCTGGCTGGCCCTCTCAAGACCGATGCCCAGGGCGCGGCGGCTGGTGTCGCCGAGATCGTCGACGAGACGATGGCCAGTGCGGCCCGCGTGCATGCGGTCGAGAACGGCAAGGACACGGCCGATCGCGCGCTGATCGCGTTCGGTGGTGCCGCACCGCTCCATGCCGCGCGCCTCGCCCGCAAGCTCGGCATGAAGCAGGTGATCGTGCCGGTCGGTGCGGGCGTCGGCTCGGCCTTCGGCTTCCTGCGCGCTTCCATCGCCTACGAGGTCGTGCGGACGCGCCATCAGCGGCTCGACATGCTCGACTCCAGGATGCTGAACGAACTGTTCGCCACCATGCGCGCCGAAGCGGAAGCCGTGGTGCGGCCGGCGGCGCCCGGCGAGACGCTGGTCGAATCGCGCCAGGCCTTCATGCGCTATCGGGGGCAAGGCCACGAAATCGCGGTCCCCTTGCCCAATGAGCCTTTCGCGCCCGATGCAGCAGGCGAACTGCGCCGCCGCTTCGAGGCGACCTACGAGCAGGTGTTCGGCCGCGCCATTCCCAAACTTGAAGTCGAGGCACTGACCTGGACCCTGTCTCTCGCCACCGACCGGCCGCTGCCAGCGCCGGCGACGGCCATCGCCGCATCTGCCGCGCCGGCCCCGTCGGGTCATCGCGACGTGCTCGATCCCGCGAGCGGCGCCCGCGAGAAGACCGCTCTCCATGAGCGCGCGGCGCTGAAGCCCGGCATGACATTCGACGGGCCGGCGCTGATCGTCGAGGACGGCACGACGACCGTCGTGCCGAAGGGCTTCACCGCCCGCATCAATTCCGTGAGCCAGATCGTCCTGGAGGACCGCGCATGAGCACGCCAGCGGACATTCGCCTGCAAGTGATGTGGAACCGCCTGCTGTCGGTGGTCGAGGAGCAGGCGCGCGCCCTGGTGCGCACCGCCTTCTCGACCAGCGCGCGCGAGGCCGGCGACATCTCGGCCGGCGTATTCGACCTCGAAGGCCGCATGCTGGCGCAGGCGGTGACGGGCACACCGGGCCATGTGAACTCGATGGCGCGCAGCGTCATCCACTTCATCCGCGAATTCCCGGTCGACACGATGAAGGAAGGCGGTGCCTACATCACCAACGATCCGTGGAAGGGCACCGGTCACCTCTACGACATCGTCGTGACCTCGCCCGCCTTCCACAACGGCAAGCTGGTGGCGCTGTTTTCCTGCACCACGCACGTGGTCGACATCGGCGGTCTCGGCCAGTCGCCCGACGGGCGGCAGGTGTTCCACGAGGGCCTGTTCCTGCCGCTGCTGCCGCTGATGCGCGAGGGCGTGATCGACGAGAGCGTGATGCGCATCGTGCGTGCCAACGTGCGCGAGCCGGTGCAGGTCGAGGGCGACATCCATGCGCTGGTCGGCTGTAACGGCATCGGCGAGAAACGACTCTCCGACATGATGGCCGAGCACGGCATCGACAATCTCGACGAACTGGGCACGCACATCATCGAGAAGAGCCGCGCCGGCATGATCGCGGCGATCTCCAAGCTGCCGCGCGGCACCTGGAAGGGCCACATGCGGATCGACGGCTACGATGCGCCGATCGACCTGCATGCCGCCGTGACGATCCATGCCGACCACATCGCCGTCGACTATGCCGGCACGTCGGGCTCGTCGATCTACGGCATCAACTCGCCGATGTGCTACACCGAGGCCTACACCGCCTTCGGCATCAAGTGCGTCGTGGCGCCGACCATCCCGAACAATGCCGGCACGCTCGATTCGATCCTGGTCACGGCGCCGGAAAACACCATCGTCAACGCGCTTTATCCCGCGGCGGTGAATGCGCGCAGCACCATCGGCCACATGCTGCCCGATGTCTGCTTCGATGCGCTGCACCAGGTGATCCCGGGCCAGGTGCCGGCCGAGGGCACGTCCAACCTCTGGAACCTGAAGCTCGGCGCCGGCCACGGCATGACGGGCACCATCGGCAACAGCCGGCCTTTCATGGTGACGACCTTCCATTCCGGCGGTACCGGCGCGCGGCCGACGCTCGACGGACTTTCGGCGACACCGTTCCCCTCGGGCGTGCGCAATGTGCCGGTCGAAATCACCGAGACCATCGCGCCCGTCGTCGTGTGGAAGAAGGAGTACCGCCAGGATTCCGGCGGCGCCGGCCAGCAGCGCGGCGGCCTCGGGCAGGTCATGGAAGTCGAGCATCGCGAGGGCGCGCCCTTCGGCATCTTCGCGACCTTCGAGCGCGTCAAGTATCCGGCGCGCGGCCGCGACGGCGGCAAGCCCGGCGGCAACGGCCGCCTGTCGCTGGCCTCGGGACAGGAGCTGAAGGCCAAGGGCTTCCAGACCATTCCCGCCGGTGAGCGTCTGGTGGTCGAGATGCCCGGCGGCGGTGGCTACGGCGATCCCGCGACGCGTGACCCCGAAGCCGTCAGACGCGACATTAAACTCGGCCTCGTCAGCCAGGAAGCAGCGAAGGCGGCGTACGGCGTCGAGGGTGACTAGAGCGCTCCAATGAAAACGCCAGAGGTTTGATCCTCTGGCGTTTTTGTTTTCAGCTAAGTCCGCTGGCCCCTCAGAAGCTCTTGTTGGCTTCCGGCCGGTGCTTGTTGCGCAGCTTGAAGTCCTGGCGCTCGGCCTTGCGCGGCGCGCGCACCCAGACCTCGCGGTTGGGATGCAGGCCGCCGCCGCGCGTCGCCGGCACCGCGCTGGTGCGGGCCCGATGGAGCAGGCGCGTGTCGGCGGTGCCGCAATTGGGATGCAGGCCGCCATTGGCCGCGACGACCTTGTCCCACGCCGCCTTGCGCTTGGCGTAGGTGGCGGGGTCGGCGAGCTGGGTGCAGTTCAGCTCGTTGATGTTGAGATCGGCCACGATCTCGTCGCCCTCCTCGACCAGCCCGATCGGGCCGCCGATCGCCGCTTCGGGACCGACATGGCCGATCACGAGGCCGACCGAACCGCCCGAGAAGCGCGCGTCGGTCATCAGCGCCACGACGATGTTGCGCTCGCGGCACAGCGTCGTGATGCGCGACGTCGGATCGAGCATTTCCGGCATGCCCGGCGCGCCGCTCGGTCCCTCGTAGCGCACGATGATCATGTCGTGGTTCTGGAATGTGTCCGGTGTCTCGTCGAGCGCCTTGAGCAGGCCCGCCTCGCCCTCGAACACGCGCGCGCGGCCGCGGAAGAGATTGTCCTCGAGGCCGCCTTCGACGCCCGCGAGCTTCAGGATCGCGGAGAAGTCCGGCGACAGGTTGCCGCCCAGCATGCGCAGTCCGCCGGTCGGCTTGTAGGGCTTCTCGACAGGATAGATCACGCGGCCGTCGGCCTTCTTGGCGCCCAGCCGCTCGACCTGCTTGGCCAGCGTCTCGCCGGTGCAGGTCAGCACGTCGCCGTTCAGCAGGCCGGCGTCGAGCAGCTCGCGCACGATCACCTGCACGCCGCCGACTTCGTCGATGTCGACCATCGAGTACTTGCCGTAGGGCCGCGCGTCGGTGAGCACCGGCACGACATGCTGCGAGAGGTAGTTGAACTCCTCCGGCGTCATGACGTCCTTCCAGAAGTCGCTGAAGCCGGCCGCGCGCGCAATCTCCGGTGCGTGCAGCACCACGTTGGTCGAGCCGCCGATGGCCATCGACACGATCACAGCATTGCGGATCGAATCGCGCACGACGATGTCGCGCGGCTTGAGGTCGTTCTTGATCAGGTTCGCCAGCAGATCGACCAACTCGGCCGCAAACTGGCCGGTGCGGCGCGGATCGTCGGACGGCGGCGCCACCATGTGCAGCGGCTGCATGCCGACCACGCCGATGAAGGTCTGCATGGTGTTGTAGGTGAACATGCCGCCGCAGCTGCCATAGCCCGGGCAGGCATGGCAGGCGATCAGGTGCCGATAGTCGGCATCGGGATGGCCGGCGACCTGGTAGGCGCTCACGATGTCGAGCGGCTCGCCCGTGTTCGGCTCCTTGCCGGGATGGATGGCGCCGTCGGACATGATGATCGACGGCAGATTGTGCTCCAGCAGCGCAGACAGTGTCCCGACCGGCGGCTTGTCGCAGGCGACGACCGCGATCGTGCCGGCAAGACCGGTGGCGCTCAGATGCTCGCACAGCGCGTCCTGCGTCACTTCGCGGCCGATCAGCGAATAGCGCATCTCGCGCGTGCCGTTGCGGATGCCGTCCGAGGTGGCGATCGTGTACTCGGGCTGGACCAGGCGCATCTTGAGCTGGTTCGGGCCGGTGCCGATGCGGGCCTTGAGCTGGGCATGGATCGCGTCGACTTTCGAGAGAACGCCGAGGTAGCACTGACTGTCGCCCTTGGTGCCGACGACGCCGACCGACGGCTCGTGAATCAGGGTCTCATCGGTCCCGAGCGCGCGCGCCACACCGATGGTCTGGGCGGAGCGGCCAGGATGTCGATCAATGGTCACAAAGGTCGGCTTCATCACAACCATCCCGTAGAGCTTGCTGACTTGACGTTGGCCCACCGACGCCGGTGGGCGGGTCCGGCGGTAATATCACAGGCCTGCTTGGCCATTCCCACGAATTATTCGCGGGTGCGACAGACATGAAGCCGCTCCCCGGAACCCCGTCCCGGAAAGATGAGCCTTTGTCTCTCGACCGAGCGGCGCCGGACAGGCATTCTCGCGCGAAATTCGGCGCGAACTTTGTGCCAGAACAAAGAACGAGGAAACCAAGATGTGGCAGCCCAGCGAGCGCTACCCCGATCCGGCGGTGCGCGTGCTCGACCCGTCGTTCAACCAGTACCGGCTGGTGCTGGCCTCGGTGGAGCGACTCTACACCGGCTGCCGCTGGTCCGAGGGGCCCGTCTGGTTTGGCGACGGGCGCTACCTGCTGTGGAGCGACATCCCCAATAACCGCGTGCTGCGCTGGGACGAGGAGACGGGCAACGTCTCGATCTTCCGCAAGCCCTCGAACAACGCCAACGGCCACACGCGCGACCGCCGCGGCCGGCTGATCGCCTGCGAGCACGACGCCCGCCGCGTCGTGCGCTTCGAGTATGACGGCGCGATCACGGTGCTGGCCGATTCCTACAACGGCAAGCCGCTCAACTCGCCCAACGATGTCGTCGTGAAGTCCGATGGCTCGGTCTGGTTCACCGATCCCACCTTCGGCATCCTCGGGTACTACGAAGGCCACAAGGAAGAGAGCCAGAACAAGCCCGCCGTCTATCGGCTCGATCCGACGACCGGCAAGCTCGCCGTGATGGCCGACGACATTCCCGGCCCCAACGGCCTCGCCTTCTCGCCCGACGAGAAGAAGCTCTATGTCGTGGCCTCGCGCGCCGAGCCGCACCGCACGATCCTGTCCTACGACCTCTCGGCCGACGGCACGTCGCTGGGCAAGGGCTCGGTGCTGATCGACGCCGGACCGGGCGGCTCGCCCGATGGCTTCCGGGTCGACGTCGACGGCAACCTGTGGTGCGGCTGGGGCATGGGCTCGGCCGAGCTCGACGGCGTGCGCGTGTTCAATGCCTCGGGCAAGCCGATCGGCCACATCGACCTGCCCGAGCGTTGCGCCAACGTCTGTTTCGGCGGGCGCCATCGCAACCGCC
>LSKJ01000879.1 GCA_001557035.1 Rhodospirillaceae bacterium CCH5-H10
GTGCTGGTACCGGGCGCCGCCGTGCTGGGGCGCGACGAACCGCGCTTGCAGGCCTTCGCGCGCAGCCTGTCGCGCGCCGGCTTCGCGGTGCTGGTGCCGGAGCTGCCGGAAGTGCGCCAGCTCATCCTGTCGCGCGCCGACGGCGATCGCGTCGCCAGCGCGATGCGCGAGCTCAAAGGCCGCTTTCCCGATCTGCCGCTGGGCGTGGCGGCGATCTCCTATGCCGCGGCGCCGGCGATCATCGCCGCCATAGAGGACGATCTCGCGCCGAAGGTCGCCTTCGTCGTCGCTATCGGCGGCTACCGCGATGCTTACTCGACCATCCGTTTCGTCACCACGGGGGCGTTCCGGCCGAGAGGCGACAGTCGCGAGTTCAGGATCGAGCCGAACGGCTACGGGCGCTGGGCCATCCTGCGCGCCAATGCGAGCCGCCTCGACGATCCGCGCGATGCGCGCCTGCTGCAGGAGATCGCCCAGCTGCGCTTCCGCGACCGCAACGCCGACATCTCGCGCGAGGTCGCTCTGTTGGGACCGCAGGGTCGCGCGGTGCTTGCCCTGGTCGACAACCGCGATCCCGATGCCGTCGACCGGCTGATCGCCGCTCTGCCCGAGAACGTGCGCCGCGAGATCGATGGTCTGAACCTGGCCTTCCACGATCTGTCGAAGTTGCGCGGACACCTCATCCTGGTGCACGGCCGCAGCGATCCGATGGTGCCCTACAGCGAAAGCCAGGATCTCGCGGTCGCCGCGTCGAAGGCCAGGGTGTCGCTGTTCCTGGTCGACGACATCGGGCACGTCCAGTTCAGCGAGGTGAACCTCGCCAATGCCTGGACGATGTGGAAGGCGATCGTCGCGCTGCTGGAGGAGCGGCGCTAGCGCCAGAGCGGCGGCAGCGGGGGGAGGCGGGCGTTGCCCGGCCCTGCGGCGACTCCGAATTTCGCCAGCGCTTCGCGGACCTCGCGCGGCATGCCGAGGCTGGGCGCGGTCGATACGCCGGCCAGCTTGAACAGGTGATCGAGCACGCGCTGCAGGCGGTCGCCATCGTCGGGATAGCGGCGGATTTCGACCTTGCGGCCCTCGTCGATGCCGGCCTTCGCCTTGGCGATGTTGAGGGCGAGCTGCAGGCCGCCCAGTTCGTCCACCAGGCCCGCGCGCTTGGCGTCGACGCCGCTGAACACCCGGCCGCGGGCCGCGGCGTCGATGCGGTTGGCGTCGAGATTGCGGAACTCGGCGACCTGGGCGGTGAAGGCGGCATAGATGGCGTCGAGTTCGCGATTGACGGCGGCACGCTGTGCCGGCGTCGGCGGCTGGAAGGTCGAGTGCATGCCGGCATTGCGGCCGACCGATACGCGCTCGACGTTGATGCCGAGCGAGGTCAGCAGCTCCTGCGCCATCGGCCAGATGCTGAACACGCCGATCGACGCGGTGATGGTTGTCGGCTGGGCCACGATGACGTCGCCGCGCACGGCGGCGAGATAGCCGCCCGAGGCCGCCACGTCGCCCATCGAGACGATGACGGGCTTGCCGGTGGCGCGCGCCCGGCCGACCGCGTCGGCAATGGCATCGGCGGCGGGGTAGGTGCCGCCGGGAGAGTCGATGCGCAGCACGATGGCGCGCACGTCCTTGGCCTGCGAGGCGTTTTCCAGCGCTTCGACGACGTCCTCGGCATTGGCCGCCGCCTCGTCCTCGAGCGGGCTGCTTCGGCCGCCGCCGGACATGATCGCGCCGCTGGCGCGCACCAGGGCGATGACTTCGCCGCGGGTCTGGGGGCGCGCTTCGTCGCCGGCATACTCCGCCAGCGTGACCAGCTCGCGTTTGCCGTTGGCGCGCTGATAGACGTCCTCCAGCGCGTCGGCCCGATAGCCGATCTTGTCGACGAGACCGTCGCGGCGCGCCTGCTCGGATTCGAGCGGCGCATTGTCGATGAGGCGGCGAAGCTGGCCGGCCTCCATCTTGCGATCGCGCGCCACGTCGGCCACGAACTGGCCGAACAGGCTGTCGATCAGTTGCTGCAGATTCTCGCGCGCGGGGCGGGTGTATCCCGTCTCGGTGAACGAATCGGGAGCGCTCTTGTACTCGTAGCGCCGGCCGCCCTCGACCTTGACGCCGAGTTTGTCGAGCCCGCCCTTGAGGAACGGGGTCTCGACGGCGATGCCGGTGACGCCGAAGCCGCCGCTCGGCTGCAGCCAGATCTGCTCGAGCGCGGCGGCCAGATAGTAGTCGGCGACATGGTTTCCGCCGCTGCCCAGGGATTCCGCGAAGCCCACGGCGAACTTGCCCTTGCCGCGGAAGTGGGCGAGCGCCTGACGCAGTTCCTGGACGCGCGCGAGGCCGCCCGCCTCGTCGCCGAT
>LSKJ01000880.1 GCA_001557035.1 Rhodospirillaceae bacterium CCH5-H10
CTCATGCTGAGGAGCGCTCCGCAGGAGCGCGTCTCGAAGCATGGGCACGAGCACCGCGTTCGTGACCCATCCTTCGAGACGGCCCTTCGGGCCTCCTCAGGATGAGGTGGTGTGTGTCACTCCAGACGGAAGAACTCTAGAGCAGGAAGGTGTGCGTCCGGTCCAGGAAGTCGTGCATGTGCACGATCATCTGATCTTCCTCCAGCAGGCAGACGCCATAGGCCGGCGGCTCGTGGCTGCCGGGGATGCGGCCTTCGATGACGAAGTCGAGCGCCACCTGGTGGCTGGTCGCGCGCAGGGTCGAGAGCGGGATGCCGCGCCAGGCGCCGGCGATCGGCCGGTGGAGGTGGCCGAAGAACAGGTGGCGGATGTTCCGGCGGCCCTCGATCGCCTTGATGAAATGCTGCGGATCGAGCAGCGAGATGTCGTCCATGCGCTTCAACCGCACCTTGAACGGCGGATGATGGATGAAGATCATCACCGGCCTGTCGCCCAGCCGGTCGAGCGTCTCCTTGAGCCAGGCGCCGCGCTTCTCGCAGAAGGTGCCCCACGGCTTGCCGGGCTCGTTGGTGTCGAGACAGATGCCCGTCACGCCCTCGCCCATGTCGATCGTGTATTGCACGAACCCGTTCTCGTCGAACTTCGCCTGCGGGAAGGTCGTGCGGAAGTTATCGCGGTCGTCGTGGTTGCCCACCAGCAGGTGATAGGGGATCACCAGCTTGTCGAACTCGCGCTTCAGTGCCGCGTAGGCCTCCATCTCGCCCTTGTGGGCGAGGTCGCCGGTGACGATCGCGAAGGCCGCATCCGGATGGTTGCGGTTCACGTCGGCGACGCAGAGCGCCAGCCGGTCGATCGGGTTCAGTCCGTAGAGCAGGTTGCCCGGCGGCACGAAATGGGTGTCGGTGATGTGGATGAATTTCTGCACGTCGTTCCTCTGACATGACGGGCGGAGCAGGAGGGGCTGCTCCGCCCTCACGTTTAGTCTAGCGTTACTTCGGCAGCAGCGCCTGCGTGTCCGACGTCATCTTCTTCAGCGCGTCGGCGGGCTTGGCGCTGCCGTTCACGACCGTCTGCAGATGGTCCTTGATCACGTCGGTGATCTTGAGGCCGTTTTCACCCGGAAAGGCGTACCAGGCGGTCATGCTCGGGAGCTGGCCGATGGCGACGCGATGGTTCGGATTCTGGGCGTAGAAGTCGCCCAGCATCTTCGGATCCTTCGCCGGGATGGCGTTGGCCGGGAAGTAGCCCGTGCCCTTGACCATGATCGTGGCGCCGACCGGGCCGGTGGCGAACTTGATGTATTCCCAGGCGGCCTTCTGCTTGGCCGGGTCCTTGGCCAGCATCATGGCGACGTTGCCGCCGGCCGGCAGGCGCGAATCGGCGCCGGCGCCCAGCGGGAAGGTCGCGGTGCGCAGCGGGAACACGCCCTGCGCCTGCTTGGTGACGCCGCCGAGGCGCGAGGTCGAGTGCGCCCAGATGCCGAGACGGCCCGCGACGAAGTCTTGCAGCGCGGTCGCCTGGCTCACGTCGCGCATGCCGCCGTCGGTGATCATGAGACGCAGCGTCTCGATCGCCTTCTGGCCGGGCGGCTGGTCGAAGGCCACCTTCTTCTCGTCGGCCGTCAGCATCGTGCCGCCGTTGGAGAAGACGAGGGCCTGCCACATCCAGTTGCCGGTGATGTCCCAGTCGAAGTGGAAGCCGGCGATCTTGTTGGCCGGATCGTTGATCTTCTTCGCCAGAGCGAAGATGCCTTCCCAGGTCTTGGGAAAGTTGTCGGGATCGCCGCCGGCCTTCTTCACGAGATCGGCGTTGAAATAGATGATCGGCGTAGAGAGCGAGAAGCCCATGCCGTACTGCTTGCCCTTGACCTGGCCCAGCGTCAGCAGCGCGCCGTCATAGCCGGCCTTGGCCCAGTCCTTCTCGGCGGCGATGAACGGGTCGAGCGGCTGGGCGATGCCGCGATCGGCCAGGATGCGCTGGCGGTTGAGGCCCTGGAACGTGACGTCGGGGAGCTGGCCGGTGACGGCATTGCGCAGCACTTGCTGCGTCGCGTCCTCGTACTCCTTGGTCGGCTGGGTGAACTTCACCTTGATGTTCGGGTTCGCCGCCATGAACTGCTTGGCGACCTCCTCCTGGACATCCTTGAAGATGTCGGGGATCGCGTACTGGACGGTGATCTCGGTCTGTGCCGCCGCGGGACCCGCGACGAATGCGGCGGCGAGCGCCGCCAACCCCAAGAACTTGCGCATGATTTCTCCCTTCGTTGGACGTTTCCTCTCATCACACGGCTTTGTTGCCGTTTCCTTTCACCCCTTCATGCCGCTGAGCGTCACTCCCTCGATGAAGCGCCGCTGGGCGGCGAGGAACAGCAGGACGAGCGGCGCGGTAATGACGACCGTGCCGGCCATCAGCGGGCCGAAGTCGCTGCCGGCCTCCTCGTTGCGGAAGAAGAGCGTACCCAGGGGGGGCGTGGCAAGGTCGCCGGTCTGGATGACGATCAGCGGCCAGAAGAAATCGTTCCAATGGGAGACGACGGAAATGACCCCGAAGGCCAGCATGGCGGGCATGGCGAGCGGCAGCATGATCCGCCACAGGATCTCGAACTCGCCCAGCCCGTCGATCCGGGCGGCATGCATCAGGTCGTCCGGCACCGTCTTGAAGAACTGTCGCATCAGGAAGATGCCGAAGGCCGAGAAGACGAACGGGATGATGAGGGCGGCGTAGCTGTCGAGCAGGCCGACTTCATACAGCATGACGTAACGGGGAATTGCCGGTGCCTGGGCCGGGATCATCAGCCCTATCAGAACCATGGTGAAAAGGATGTCCCGGCCTCGGAAGCGCAGCTTGGCGAGAGCGTAGGCGGCCGGCAGGGACACGATCAGCTGCAGCAGGAAGATGCCGCCGGTCACGATCACGCCGTTCAGCAGGTAGCGCAGCAGCGGCACCTTGGTGAACGCCTTGCCGTAATTCTCCGCCGCCGCCCAGTTGTTCGGGAGCAGGCTGAGCTTGGTCGAGAAGATCTCGTTGGGTGGCTTCAGCGAGGTCGAGATCATCCAGACGAACGGCGTCAGCATGATCACCAGCCCGGCGATCAGCAGGAGGTGCCGTAGCACGTGGCCCAGGATCGAGCCGCCGGGTTTCATGCGGGGCGCCTCATCCGTAGTGCGTCCTCTTCTCGCCGGCCTTCACCTGCAGCAGCGTCAACGCCAGAACGACGACCAGGAACACCACGGTGATGGCCGCGCCATAGCCGGTCCGGAAGAAATTGAAGGCCTCGGTGTACATCGTATAGAGCAGCACCTCGGTCGCCTTGTTCGGCCCGCCCTTGGTCAGCACCTCGACCGTGTCGAAGACCTGGAACGAGCGGATGCCCGAAACGACGGTGACGAACAGGGTCGCCGGCCCCAGCATCGGCCAGGTGACGCAGCGGAAGCGCTCCCAGGCCGAGGCGGCGCCGTCGATCTCGGCGGCCTCGTACAGATCGGCGGGGATCGACTTCAGCCCGGCCATGAACAGGACCATGTTGAGGCCGGCCGACTGCCAGATGCCGATACCGGCCAGGGTGAACAGCGCGCGGTTCGGGTTTTTCAGCCAGTCGCCACCCTGGATGCCGACCTGTTCCAGCACCACGTTGATCAGGCCGACGCTGGGATGCAGCAGGAATTCCCAGACCACGGCCATGGCGATCAGCGTCGAGGTCACGGGCAGGAAGTAGGCCGCGCGATAGAAGCCCCGCCCGAACGTGGCGCCCTCGATCAGCAGCGCGAGGCCAAGGCCCAGGAACACCGAGCCCGGCACCGTGACGAGGCAGTAGATGGCGGTGTTGCCGAACGACTTCCAGAACACCCGGTCGGCGAAGAGTTGCTCGTAGTTGCCGAGGCCGATGAAGTTCATCGTCGGCGCACCGAGTTGCCAGTCGGTGAGCGACAGGACGAAGACGGCCAGGGTCGGCCCGGCCAGCAGCACGACGAACATCAGCCACGCGGGCGAGACCAGCGCCAGCGCGGCACGGCGCTCGGCGGGCGTGGCGTCGTTCGCGACGGGCGTCGTCACCGCACCCGCCTTCCCTGGACATCGAACTTGAGGACGCGATGAGGCAGCGGCTTCATCCCGACGGCTTCACCCCGCTGCGGATCGCGCTCGGAATGAGCGTCGATACGGGCGATCAGCGGCGTCGGCTGCCCCTTCACCTCGACATGGACGAGGCTTTCGGAGCCCATGTGCTCGACCAGCCGGACATGGCCCGCGATCGCGCCCGCCTCGAAGGGAGCCACGAGCTGCATGGATTCCGGCCGCACGGCATGGAAGCCGCCTTCGACCGGGATGACGTTGATCTTCGGGC
>LSKJ01000881.1 GCA_001557035.1 Rhodospirillaceae bacterium CCH5-H10
CCGCCGCGACGGGATGACCGGCAAACAGCGCCTTCTCGCGCGCCATGACGTTGCGGCACATCCAGCGCATGTCCTGGATGCCGAGCATCACCGACTTGTCGAGCGGGAAGTTGACGATGTCCTTGGCCGTCATCACGGCCTTCACGCCGGGATGGGCTTCGGCCTTGCTGGTGTCGATCGACTTGATGCGCGCGTGCGGGTGCGGGCTGCGCAGCACCTTGCCCCAGATCATGCCGGGCATCGTCGTGTCGGCGGCATAGGCCGCGCGGCCCGTCACCTTGTCGGCACCGTCGGGGCGGATGGTGCGCTTGCCGATCCACTTGTTGTCGTTGGCGGTCTCGGGAGTCTTCGTGCTCATCGGGCGGCCCTCATGTCGGCGGCGGTATCCATCACGGCGCGAATGATCTTGTCGTAACCAGTGCAGCGGCACAGGTTGCCGGCCAGCCAGAAGCGGACTTCGTGCTCGGTCGGATCGGGATTGCGCTCGAGCAGCGCCTTGGCGGCCATGAGGACGCCCGGCGTGCAGATGCCGCACTGGAGTGCCGCCGACTCGAGGAACTTCTGCTGCAGCGGATGCAGCTCCTCGCCGGCCATGCCTTCGATGGTGCCGATCTCCTGGCCCTCGGCCTCGGCCGCCAGCATCAGACAGGAACAGACGATCCGTCCGTTCAGCGTGACGGTGCAGGCGCCGCAGTCGCCGGTGCCGCAGCCTTCCTTGGCGCCGGTCAGGCCGAGCGGTCCGCGCAGTACGTCGAGCATGCTCTGCTCGGCATCGCACAGGAACTCCTGCGGCTCGCCGTTGATCGTGGTGGAAACGTGAAGCTTGGCCATGGTCTTACTTTCCTCCCGCACGTTCGGCGGCAATGAGTGCGGTGCGCTTCAGCAGGACGCCGGCGACCTTGGTGCGATAGGCGATGGTGCCGCGCTTGTCGTCGATCGGACGGCAGGCGGCGCTGCAGGCCGCGGCGGCCTTGGCCAGCGCCGCTTCGTCGAGCTTCGAGCCGATCAGCGCCTTGGCCGCGTCCTCGACCAGCAGCACGGTCGGCGCGACGGCGCCCAGGCCCACGCGCGCGGCGGTGCAGATCCCCTTGTCCATCGTCAGGCTGACGCCGCAGCCCACGACGGCAATGTCCATCTCGGTCCGCGGGATCATGCGCAGGTAAGCGTCGCTCGACCCCTTGGCCCGCGCCGGCAGGTTGAAGCAAACGACGATCTCGCCGGCTTCGAGGTTGAGGCGACCCGGTCCCTTCGGCACCTTCTCGACCGCCAGCTCGCGGCGGCCGTTCGGTCCCTGGATCGTGACGGTGGCCCCAGCCGCGACCATGGCCGGCACGCTGTCGCCAGCCGGCGAGCCATTGCACAGGTTGCCGCCCGCCGTCGCCCGGCCCTGGACCTGGGTTGACCCGATCAGGTTGGCGGCCTCGACGACGCCCGGCCAGACCTTGCTGAGCTTCGGATGCTCGCGCAGCACCATGCCGGAGACGGCCGCGCCAACGCGGAAGCCCCCGTCCTTGGTCTCTTCGATCGAGGTCAGTTCGCCGATCTTCTTGATGTCGATGATGGTGCCCGGCGAGACGATGCCGGTGCGCATCTGGACCAGAAGGTCGGTGCCGCCGGCCAGGATCCGGCCCGAGCCCGCTGCCGCCGCGAAGGCACGAACCGCCTCCTCCAGCGTCTTCGGCGCTACGTATTGGACATCCATTGCAGTAACCCTTTCATCCCGACGGCGGCTGCGGTGCCGCTCGTTATTTCGCCTTTGTTGGAACGAGCCTAGGGCAGCAGGTCGGTCGCGGGCAAGGCACGTCTCCGCCATCGGCCGCAATGCGGGCCGATCGGCGGTCAGGCGGCCGCCTATCGCTGGGGCTTGCGACGCCCCTCGTAGGGATTCTTGGGCTTGCGCATGCTGAGCCGGATCGGCACGCCCGGCATGTCGAAATCGTCGCGCAGCCGGTTCGTCAGGAACCGCAGATAGTCGTTGCCCAGCTCTTCCGGCTGGCTGACCGACAGGATGAAGGTGGGCGGGCGGCGCTTGATCTGGGTCATGAAGCGCAGCCGGATGCGGCGGCCGTTGCTGGCCAGCGGGGGCGGATGGAGGGTCTCCATCTCGCGCAGCCACCGGTTGAGCTTTGGCGTCGTGACCCGCTTGTTCCAGATTTCGTAGGTCTCGAACACCTTTGGCAGCAGCCGGTCGACGCCGCGGCCGGTCAGCGCCGAAAAGCCGACGATGGCCACGTCCTTGACCTGCGCAAACGACATTTCGAGGCGATCGCGCAGCTTGCGCCACTGCTTCGCGGAGCCCGACTGGTCGTCGGCCAGGAGGTCGGTCTTGTTGACCGCGATGACGAGCGCCCGGCCCTCCTCGATCACCCAGCCGGCGATGTTGAGATCCTGCTTCTCGGCCATGTCGGCCGCGTCGAGGACGACCACCACCACGTCGGCGAGCCGGATCGTGTCGAGCGAATCGGCCACCGATGCAGCCTCGAGTTTGGCCTCGATCCGGCTGCGGCGGCGCATTCCCGCCGTGTCGACCAGGCGTACCGGACGGCCTTTCCACTCCCATTCGACGCGAATCGAGTCGCGCGTGATGCCGGCCTCGGGCCCGGTGAGGACACGCTCCTCCCCGACCAGCCGGTTCAGCAGCGTAGACTTGCCGACATTGGGACGGCCGACGATGGCCAGCAGCAGCGGCCGGCCTTCCGGCACGTCGGCAAGATCGGGGTCCACCGCGTCTGCTTCGGCCGCCTCGTCCTCTTCCGGCATCGGCTCGATGTGACGGCCCAGAGCCTCGTGGAGGTCACTCAATCCTTCGCCATGCTCGGCCGAGACCGGGATCGGCTCGCCCAGCCCGAGACCGTGCGCCTCGGCCAGCCCCTGCTGCCCGGCACGTCCCTCGCACTTGTTGGCAACCAGGATCACCTTCGCCGAGCGCTTGCGCAGCCAGCTCGCGAAGCTCTCGTCGAGCGGCAGGACGCCAGAGCGGGCATCGATCAGGAACAGAACGACGTCGGAGCTCTCGACGGCACGCTCGGTGAAGCGGCGCATGCGCGCCTCGAGTGCCTCGCCGCCGGCTGTCTCCCAGCCCGCCGTGTCGAGCAGCATGAACGCGAGATCGCCCAGTTGCGCGGGCTGCTCGCGAATGTCGCGCGTCACCCCCGGCGTATCGTCCACGATGGCGCGGCGGCGGCCGACCAGCCGGTTGAACAGCGTGGATTTTCCGACGTTGGGTCGCCCGACGATGGCGACCCGGCGCAACCCCTGGGCCGGGGGGCTTTGATCAGCGGAGGGCAACGAGTCGTCCGGAGTCGGTCAGGACATAGATCGTCCGGTTCGCGATGACGGGACCGAGGCGCACCCGGTCGCGCACATTGATCTTGCCCAGCACCTCGCCCGTGTAGGGCGAGATGGCCAGCAGGTCGCCCAGCGAGCTGGTCAGCAG
>LSKJ01000882.1 GCA_001557035.1 Rhodospirillaceae bacterium CCH5-H10
GTCTGGAGCGCTGGCTTTATCGCATCGTCCGCAAGCACGGCGGCCGTCAGGCTGACGGCTGGAGCTTCGATTTTTCGCATCTCCACGCCAAGTCCGGCAGCCTCTCACCGCTCAAACACTTCGCCTACGATGTGCGTGAGATCGTCCGCCGACAGGCCCTGCCCGGCTATCGGCTTTGCATCGAGCGTGGCTTCCGCGGCGCCGAGCGGCTTGCGTTCGTGGCGATCCCGCGCGAGCCGTTCGTCCATAAGCCGGTCAGTCCGTCTGGGGACAAGCTGTGACTCGGCTCGTGCTAACGGGGACGTCGACCCTCGTGCCATCGGGGACCGGAACCTCATGCTATCGGGGACCAGAATCGCGAGATTCTGTTTGGCACTCAACGGCTTGGCGCTTCCTTAACTTCCCTAACCCAGATTCTTTCAGAATCTGTCTAACGCATCGGATTTGTCCACCGCTGGGGATCGCAGCCTTGCCGGGAAGGGAAAGGCCAAAGGGCGTGGGTTCGATCCGGCGACGAGGCCGCGCATGACCGATCTCACGCATGTCGAACTGCTATGGCTCGAGAAGCATATCGAGCGATGGATACGCTTCGGCCGGCCGGTAAACGAACAGATCCACGATCGACGGCGGCGGGTCCTCTCTTTTGCGCCCGGCAGCGTCTTCGGCTTCGTCCGTTGGGCTGCCAACGACTACGGAACGATCGCCTCCCGCATCGACATCCTGCGCGCCGTGCGCTCGAGCGAAGCCTGCGCGACCATCCCCTTCGTCCGGCCGGGTGCCGACATCCTGTTGCGGGCTTCGGGCTGGCCGAAGGTCAAGCACGTGTTGCAAATGATCGACATCGTCGAGACCCTTGGCGTCGATCCGTCTGACGCGGCACCGGACTATTGGCGTCATGTCCATAGTCGTCTGTCGGTCGGCGAGGCGCTGCGACCCTACACCTTGGAGCGGCACAAGGCCTGGCTTCTTCGGCAGAGGATCGGCTCATGATCAGTCGCGCGCAGGTGCTCGTGGCCATGCTAGCCAGCGTTGGTGCCTTGGCCTGGACATTCGGTGGCGCTGTACTCCCGCTCTACCTGTGGAATGCCTCAGCCAGTGTGCCCATAGGTCTCTACCGGCTGCAGTCGACCGACGAGCGGTATGTCTCCGAACTGGTTGCTGTCCTACCGCCGGAACCGCTCGCCAGCTACCTCGAAGCCGGCAACTACCTGCCGCGTGGCGTTCCCATGTTGAAGCATGTCCTGGCACTTCCTGGTCAGACCGTCTGTCGGGATGGGCCTGTCATCACGATCGACAAGGTTGCTGTGGGAATGGCACGGGAGCGTGATCGAAGGGGCCAACCTCTGCCAATCTGGCAGGGCTGCCGTGTGATCGCTCGTGACTCGCTCTTCCTGATGAATTCGCAATCGGCGGATTCCCTGGACGGGCGGTACTTCGGGCCGACGCTGACTTCCGCCGTCATCGGTCGCGCTTATCCAGTTTGGGTAGAGGAAGATTGACCATGCTGTGCCGCCTCTCTGAAACGCCCGCCCGTCCGTGTGCAGGACGTCGAGACCCTTTCTCCTTCTCGGCCAGAATCTGTCGGAAAGCACATTCATTCATCGTAGCAATGGCTGCGATCATGCTTATTTTCGCCGCGGTCTCCTTTGCCGGTACAGCCCGTGCCGAATCGGTCACCGCAGTGTGGCCAAAGACATCACCGGACGCCGGTCCCTATGCAACCTTCGTGCGCGAGGCGGCCAAGCGATTTGGCGTTCCCACATCCTGGATTGGAGCGGTGATGGCGATCGAAAGCGGTGGCGATGTGCTGGCTCTCTCGCCTCAAGGCGCCATGGGATTGATGCAGGTGATGCCCGAAACCTGGGCTGGTTTGCGTGCCCGACATGGTCTCGGTGACAGTCCGTATGATCCGCGCGACAACATCCTTGCAGGCGCGGCTTACTTGCGCGAGCTGTATGATCGCTATGGCTCACCGGGCTTTCTGGCCGCCTACAATGCAGGTCCCGGGCGGTACCACGAACACTTGTCGACAGGCCGAGCGCTGCCGCATGAGACGCAACTCTACGTGGACGCGCTCGCGCCGCTCATCGGAGAGGGGCAGGCCAATGACATTGTCGCCGCCAGACATCGTATCGTCTCTTGGCGGGATGCGCCGCTGTTCGTAGTGCGTGATCAGGACGAATCCTTCGTCACGCCGGCAGGGTCGAAGACGTCAATCGATCGGCCATCGGACGGCCGGTCTGCTAAGAGCATATCGCTGTTGAAGGCGCGAACCGACAGCTTGTTTGTTCGCAGTGGAAAGGCAGTGCGGCTGCCGTGATGCGGAGAGCAGACGGCTGGATCCTCAAGCTGTGCCCGTGAAGATGCTCATCAGATTCATCGGCCCAAGGACCTAGATCATGGACGGCAAGATAAAGCGGGTGGCCCCGCTGCCGTCGCTGCGCTCCTA
>LSKJ01000883.1 GCA_001557035.1 Rhodospirillaceae bacterium CCH5-H10
ACACGGCACAGGCCCAGACCGTGCCGTCGGCGCGGGCGAAGATCTCGGGCGTCAGTGTCTCGCCGCCCGCTTGCTCGTATTCGAGGAACAGCGCCTCGGCCGGCACCGCGTCGCCGGTGCGGAAGACGAGACTGTGGCCCTTGAAGCCGTACACGGCGGGCAGCGGCAGCCAGCGCGTGGCGAGGATCGACCACGGGCCCATCGCAATCACCACGCTGTCGCCTTCGATGCTCTCGCCGCTCTCGAGCGTGACGCCGGCGACGGCACCGCTCGCACCGCGCAGCAGTCCCGTGACGGTCCCGTGCCTCAGTTCGGCGCCATTGGCTTCGGCCGCGCGCATCAGGCCCGTCGTGAAGGCGCGCGGTTCGACCAGGGCCGTCGTCTGCGGCGTGCCGATCTGGCCGGTCAAGGTCACGTCGGCCGACAGCCACGGTCGCCCGGCCCGGCTGTTGGCGTGGGCGCGCCGTCCTTCGCGGGCATGACCGGCAAAGGTCGTGAGCGTGCGGTAGCCCCAGGGATTGCCCAGCTCCTGCGCGAGTTCGGCATGCAGCGCGAAGCTGCGGCGCGCCAGCCGGTCGAGCGCCGTGCCGCGGCACCAATCCAGGGCCAGGAAACCTCCGGACTTGCCCGACGCCGCACCGCCGACTTCATGCCGCTCGACCACGACCGGCCTCGCGCCGCGCCGCGCGAGGAACCAGGCGATGGCTGCCCCGATCGCGCCGCCGCCGCAGATGACGATTCGTTTGCCGCTGTCCATATCCTTCGAGACTAGCGCAAGGCGCCGGCCGGCGGCACCATGGGCGCGGACCGCAGCGGGAGAAGGCCATGGACGACTATTACGATCTCGGCGCCTACAAGCGCACCGTCACCACCTCGTCGCCCGAGGCGCAGACCTGGTTCGATCGCGGACTGAACTGGCTCTACGGTTTCAACCATGCCGAGGCGATCAAGTGCTTCGGCCGTGCGCTGGAACACGATCCCAACTGCGCGATGGCGCATTGGGGCATCTCCTATGCCGCCGGTCCGAACTACAATCTCCCCTGGCACCGCTACGACCCGGCCGGCAAGGCGCGCGCGCTCGAAGCTTCCTACGACGCGATGCAGCGCGCGCTGGCCGCCCTGCCGTACGCCTCGCCGGTCGAGCAGGCGCTGATCCGCGCGCTGCGGGCGCGCTATCCGCAGCGCGAGGTGATCGAGGACCAGACGACGTGGGACAAGGCGTTCACGGTCGAGATGCGCAAGCTCTTCAAGGCGCATCCCGACGATCTCGACCTGCGCTCGGTCTTCGCCGAAGCGATCATGAACGAAACGCCGTGGCAGATGTGGGACCTCAAGACCGGCAAGGCGACGCCGGGCGCCGGCACGGAGGAGGCGGTCGAGGTACTGGAAAGCGCCTTCCGCGACAGGCCGGCAAGCTGGGATCATCCCGGCCTGCTGCACCTCTATGTCCATCTGATGGAGATGTCGCCGTTCCCGCAGCGCGCGCTGCGCGCCGGCGACCGGCTGCGCGACCTCGTGCCGGACTCGGGCCACCTCGTTCACATGCCGACCCATATCGACGTGCTGTGCGGCAATTACCGCGACGTCGTCGTCTACAACCAGAAGGCCGTCGTGGTCGACCGCAAGTACCTGGCGCGCGAGGGCGCCATGAACGTCTATTCGATGTATCGCAGCCACGACCATCACTTCATCGTCTACGGCGCCATGTTCCTCGGCCAGTACACGCCGGCGATCCGGGCGGCGCAGGAGCTTATCGACACCACGCCCGAGGAACTGCTGCGTATTCCCTCGCCGCCGATGGCCGACTTCGTCGAAGGCTATCTCTCGATGAAGCAGCATGTGCTGGTGCGCTTCGGCAAGTGGGAGGAGATCATCGCGCAGGACCTGCCGAAGGATCCCGACCTCTACTGCTCGACGACGGCGATGACACTCTACGCCAAGGGCGTGGCGCATTCGGTGCTGGGCCAGATCGAGAAGGCCGAGCAGGCGCGCGCCGATTTCCGCGCCGCCTGCGCGCGGGTCCCGAAGAGCCGGCGCCTGCACAACAACACGATGCTCGACCTGCTGGCGATCGGCGAGGAGATGCTGACCGGCGAACTGGAGTATCGCCGCGGCAACTTCGATCTGGCCTTCGCCCATCTGCGCCGTGCCGTCGAGCTCGACGATTCGCTGCCCTATGACGAGCCCTGGGGCTGGATGCAGCCGACCCGCCACGCGCTTGGCGCGCTGCTGCTGGAGCAGGGCCATCTCGCCGAGGCCGAAGCGGTCTATCGCGCCGACCTGGGCTTCGACGGCAAGACCAACCGCGCCTGCTGGCACCCCGAAAACGTCTGGAGCCTGCACGGCCTCCACGAATGCCTCGTCCGCCGCGGCGAGACGGTCGAGGCGCCGCTGATCAAGGCGCGTCTGGATCTGGCTTCCGCGCGGACGGAGTTTCCGGTGAGGGCTTCATGTCTCTGCCGGCGGGAAGCCGCCTAGATCGGACTCTGCCTGATCGACAACAAAACGGCGAAAATCTCTTCGTTAATTCGCCCGGACTGTTTAGGTTGGTATCTCTCGCATCGCCTATCGCTTCGGACGCTATGTATCTCAAGATTATTGCCCTAGTACTCGCGACATTCTCGCTGGGTGCCTGCGAAGGGCCAGGTTCTTCGATGCCGAAGGTGCCATTGGCGCAGGATGCTCGCGGCAAGTTGGGCAGCATCGAGGTCATCGTCGCCCAGTATCAGTTGCCTATCAATGCCTCTTCTGCGCCGACCCCGGGGGCGGGCCTTGTGGGGGGCTTCGTCAGTGGCCTGAGCGGGGCCCTACAGAGGGAGCGGATCGAGCTCGTCAACAAGGCCCTGACGACTTTCAACTACGGCGATGACACCTTGCAGGCAACGCAGCAGGCCTTTGCCGGCATCGTCGGCCCCAGGATTCGAGTCTCCCCGACGGTGGTTCGCTCGCCCGAGGAATGGAGGGCGGCGTTCAAGGCCTCCACTGCCGATGCCGTCCTCTTCTTCTACATCCACTATTCGATTGCCGGCGATCAGCGGCCGCTGCAGTTCATCGGGACGTTGGGTCTGCGCCCCAGGTCGGTGGCGCTGCGGAAGTCCGAGGTCGATCCGGAAATAGATTCGAAAAATAGTGACGTCATTTTCCGTAGTCACAAGGGACTCACCCGCTACTTCATGGGCGCGGATTCTCCCACGAGAGTGCGGAGCGAATTCGACGGAGCGGCGCGTGACCTCGCCGCATGGGCAGCGACCGAAGCCAGCGCGCTCCTCAAATAGTGGTTCACCGCTTCGCCGGTGGCAGCACCCGCTGGATCATCGCGAAGAGGAAGGCTGTCGTGAGGCCGAACAGCAGCATGCCGTTCACTGCTTCCAGCGCGCCCAGCATCTTCCACTGGTGGGCGAGGTGGATGGTGGTGTCGCCGTAGGTGGTCAGCGCCCCCAGCGAGTAGAGCATGGCCGAGCGGTTGTCGGGGATGGCGCCGAGGAAACGGAAGGCCAGCGCCCAGATGCCGCCCTCGAGGATGTGCAGGGTGGTCACCAGCGTCACCGCCAGTGCCATCACCAGCGAGAAGGTGAGGGTGACGTGGCGGCCGCGGTCGCGCATCGTGTCGAGTACCCGGTCGACCCGGGCGGTGAACACCGCCAGGCACAGGATGTGGATCACGCAGGTCAGCGCGATCAGCGGCACGCCCCACGCCCAATCGTGTCCCCACTGGACCTCGTTGAGCGGGTTCATGTCGCTGCCATTTCCGCGCCCGCCGTTCCTTAACGGACCAGCGGCTTGTACTTGATGCGGTGCGGCTGGTCGGCGTCGGTGCCGAGGCGGCGGTGCCGGTCGAGTTCGTAATCCTGGTAGTTGCCCTCGAACCACTCGACATGACTGTCGCCCTCGAAGGCCAGCATGTGGGTGGCGGTGCGGTCGAGGAACCAGCGATCATGCGAGATCACGACGGCGCAGCCGGCGAACTCGACCAGCGCCTCTTCGAGCGCGCGCAGCGTGTCGACGTCGAGGTCGTTGGTCGGCTCGTCGAGCAGCAGAACGTTGGCGCCGCTCTTCAGCATCTTGGCGAGGTTCACGCGGTTGCGTTCGCCGCCGGAGAGCTGGCCGACCTTCTTCTGCTGGTCGGCGCCCTTGAAGTTGAACGAGCCGCAATAGGCGCGGCTGGAGATTTCCCGGCTGCCGAGCTTGATGATGTCGAGGCCGCCCGAGAGTTCTTCCCACACGCTCTTGTTGGGATCGAGCGTCTCGCGGCTCTGGTCGACGTAGCCCAGCTTCACCGTCGGGCCGACCGAGAAGGTGCCGCTGTCGGGCTTGTCCTGGCCGGTGATCATCTTGAACAGCGTGGTCTTGCCGGCGCCGTTGGGGCCGATCACGCCCACGATGCCGCCCGGCGGCAGGTTGAACGACAGGTTGTCGATCAGCAGCCGGTCGCCGAAGCCCTTGGAGATGCCCTCCGCGCGGATGACGTGGTCGCCGAGGCGCGGGCCGGCCGGGATGACGATTTGCTGGGAGTCGAGCGTCGCCTTCTGCTCTTCCTCGACCATGCGCTCGTAGGCCGCGATTCGCGCCTTGCTCTTGGAGCGGCGGGCCGAAGGGCTGGTGCCCATCCATTCGAGCTCGCGCTGCATGGTGCGGCGGCGGGAGTCGGCGGTCTTCTCTTCCAGCTCGAGGCGCTTGTCCTTCTGCTTCAGCCAGGACGAATAGTTGCCTTCCCACGGGATGCCGGCGCCGCGGTCGAGTTCGAGGATCCAGCCGGCGACGTTGTCGAGGAAGTAGCGATCGTGGGTGACGGCCACGACGGTGCCGGGGAACTCCGCCAGGTGGCGCTCCAGCCAGGCCACCGACTCGGCGTCGAGATGGTTGGTCGGTTCGTCGAGCAGCAGCATGTCGGGCTTGGAAAGCAGCAGGCGGCACAGCGCCACGCGGCGCTTCTCGCCGCCCGAGAGCTTCTCGACGTTGGCGTCGGACGGCGGGCAGCGCAGCGCGTCCATGGCGATCTCGACGGTGCGGCCGAGGTCCCAGCCGTTGCCGGCGTCGATCTTCTCCTGCAGCTCGGCCTGCTCGGCGATCAGCTTGTCCATGTCGGCGTCGGGATCGGAGAAGGCGTTGGACACCTCCTCGAAGCGCGCCAGCGCCTTCGCCATGTCGCCGGCGCCGTCCATCACGTTGCCCAGCACGTCCTTGGCGGGGTCGAGGCCCGGCTCCTGCTCCAGCAGGCCGACCTTCACGCCCTCGGCTGCCCAGGCCTCGCCGGTGAAGCTGTCGTCGCGGCCGGCCATGATCTTCAGCAGGGTCGACTTGCCCGAGCCGTTGAGGCCCAGCACGCCGATCTTGGCGCCGGGCAGGAACGACAGCCAGATGTCCTTCAGGACCTGCTTGCCGCCGGGAAAGGTCTTGTTCAGACCCTTCATCACGTAGATGTACTGGTAGGATGCCATGGGGCGAGCTTTTAGCGGCCCCATCGGGGCGGTTCAATGAGCGCGGGGGAAATGCGCACGCGGGCGGAATTGTGGTTTGATACGCATATGAGTATATATTGTCTTAATACGCGATACCGTATATTGATAATAAATACGCATTCGCGTATTTTGTGGGCATGGAGATCATCGCCAGGACTACGAAGCAGCTCGGGACCGCGGTTCAGCGCCGCCGCAAGGATCTGAGTCTCACGCAAGGTGAGCTGGGCGCCCGCATGAATGCCCGTCAGGCGACCGTCTCCAAGCTGGAGAAGGGAGAGCCGGCCACGCAGCTCCAGACCCTGATGGATTCGCTGGCAGCGCTCGGGCTGGAGCTGGTCGTTCGACCCCGCACGACGAGCCGCGTGGAGGAACTCGAGGAGCTGTTCTGATGGCTCGTTCCCGCGCCACGCGACCGCTCGATGTCTTCCTGAATGGAAAGCGCGTCGGCCAGCTTCGTCGCGAACCGGGCGGCACCATAGACTTCAGGTATGCAGACGCGTGGCTCGGCTGGAAGAACGCGATTCCGGTGTCGCTGTCCCTGCCGTTGAGCGAACGTCGCTATGTCGGCACTCCCGTCGTCGCATTTTTCGACAATCTTCTCCCTGACGATGAGGACATTCGCCGCCGTGTCGCCGAGCGCGCGCGGGCACAAGGGACCGATTCCTACAGTCTGCTCGGCGCCATCGGCCGCGATTGCGTCGGCGCCCTGCAGTTCCTTCCCGAAGGTGAGGCGGCGGCGCCTCCCGACAGGCTGGACGCGCGGCGCATCAGCGATGCCGACATCTCGGAAGTGCTCGGGAGCCTCGCTCGCAACCCGCTCGGCATTGACGAAGCCGGCGACCTGCGGATCTCGCTGGCCGGAGTGCAGGAGAAAACCGCGCTCCTGTTCTGGAAGAAGCATTGGCATGTGCCGCATGGCACCACGCCGACGACGCACATCCTCAAGCCGCAGATCGGCACGCTGCCGAATGGTCTCGACCTGTCGTACAGTGTCGAGAACGAGCATTTCTGCCTGCGCCTGATGGAGGCGTTCGGCCTTCCGGCGGCGCAATCGCAGATCGCCGATTTTGCAGGACGGCGCACCTTGGTCGTCGAGCGCTTCGATCGCCTGTGGACCCGGGACAGGCGCCTCCTGCGGGTGCCTCAGGAGGATTGCTGCCAGGCCCTGTCGGTTCCTCCCAGCCTGAAGTACGAGCAGAGCGGTGGACCCGGCATGGTCGCCATCGCGCACCTGCTGAAGGGAAGCGATACGCCGGACCTCGACCTGCGACGCTTCTTCAAGACACAGGTCCTGTTCTGGCTGCTCGCGGCAACGGACGGACATGCCAAGAACTTCAGCATCCGCCTCGCGCCCGGCGGACGCTTCGCTCTCGCCCCGATCTATGACGTGCTCTCCGTGCAGCCGAATTTCGATTCGGGTCAGCTTCGCCGCACGCAGATGAAGCTTGCGATGGCGGTGGGCAGCAACCGCCACTATCGCCTGGACGAGATCACGCCGCGCCATTTCCTGCAGACCGCCAGGCTGTGCGACATCCCGCAGGCCACCGCGATCGCCGTCCTGGATGAGATCGCGCAGACCGCGGAAGCAGCCATCGACCATGCGCAGTCGGCCATGCCGAAGGAGTTCCCGGAACGACTGGCAGCCTCGATCGTCAATGGCGCAAAGGCTCGGTTGAAGTTGTTCGGTGCGAGCAAGCACCGCTAGCACCGGCCTTCCTTACAGCAATGCAATTGCAGGCGGTCAGCGGTTCATTTCACCGTGAACGAGACGCAAGCCGAAGCACCTGAAGCGGATCCGAATCAACGTCTCGGGCGGAATCGACAGAGTGCAGAAATAAAAATGTAGAACCCAGACAACCTTCTACTACCATCCGCTCATCTGCTGAGGGCAACAGTGAATGGCGACGTTCTTTTCAGACTTCTTCCAAGTCGATCCGCAAAAGCTTGACGAAGCAGGCGTGGTAAACATTTCGCTGATTGCCGACTTACCTCTTTTTGTTGATCCGTTTCTCTTGTTTAACAGCAAGAAGCCCACTTACGTGGCATTGCACGATGGTATCGTCAAATATCTTCTCTTTCTTCGAGATAGAGCAGAGGCCGGGGTGCTTGATCCGGCGCTCCTGAAGTCTTGGTACTGCTTTCCAGAGATCAAGCAGACTTGGCTGGGATTCTCGCAGCTGGGAAATGACGGCAGTGGCTTAGGGATGGATTTTGCTAGAGCTCTCCATCGAAATCTTAATAGCCTTTTTTCGACCTTGGGAAAGGAGCGGATTACGAAGGGGACTCACCTTGAGAAGGTATGCCTAGTTCGAGAAAAAGTCGGTCGAGACAACATTAGTGACTTCACGACTAATCTTATAAAGCATTATTTGTGTGAACTAACCGAGAGATTCGCTCAAGAACATTTGCTGCCCGAGCAACGCAAGCGGGTTGCGGTATCGGGCGTCGATTTCAGCTACGAGACCGAGCGCTGGATGCCGCGCGTCTTCGAGCTACCTTGGGCAGAAGGTGACTTCGTTCTTCTTTGCCCGAAGGATATGCTAACGAAGGACGACACTTGGATTAACCGACGCGATCTGACCGATCAGTTTGAGGATATCCCGAGCGCGATTCCGGATGACGAATTGCGCGGACAGATAAACAATTACTTCGCGAAGCTCTTATCGAATCCGACGGATCGCGAGCCAACGAAGAGCGAGCGGCAGGCGGCAGCACTGGCAACGATAAGGCGTTATCCGGAAATGATTGATTGGTACATCCGCTATAAAGAAGATCATGGCGACGAGGCCATTGATGTAAGTAAGCTTCGGCTTCAGCTTGTCGAAGATTTTTTGATAAGAGGTGCTCAGGACCTTATCCGATCTTTAAAGAGTACGCCCTTTTATCATGACTTGAGCAAGGAGCTAGGTTCTAGCTATGAAGAAGCGCACCGCAGGCTTGCATTCTTCAAGCACACAATTGAAAACGGCGGATATCGACAATTCTATATCAACAAGAGGCCATTCCAGCGAGAAGAGGATGTCCAACGCCTGTTTCGCTATATTTGGTTCGATTCTTCATATGCTCTAAGCCCGGAAGTCAATCATGGCCGTGGACCCGCTGACTTCGAAGTGAGCAAGGGAGCTAGAGACAAGACTATTATCGAGATGAAGCTCGCTAAAAATACTCAGCTAAAGAAGAATCTTGTGCATCAGACGGAAATTTATCAATCGGCTGCACAGGCTGGAGCATCCATCAAAGTCATCATCTTTTTCTCCGAAGCTGAGCACTCGCGAGTGTTAAGGATCTTGGAGGAACTCAAAATGGCGGGACATCGAGACATTATTTTAATCGACGCTCGCAATGACAATAAGCCCAGCGGCTCGAAGGCCGCTCAGGGGGCCTTGTTCTAGATATTCATGTGACACTCTCTGCCTTTGTTTTGTGCTCTTCACGCGCTTCGAGACTTGGCCTGAACGGCTGAGTTCCGTTGAGTGTTGTGCGGCCGGCCTCAGAGTGCTGAGCTACTGTTCCTCAATACCCGGTCTCGATCTTCTCAGCGTTGAGCCCCTCCAGTGACATGTTGATCGATGCAAACGGGCTGAACTTGTCTTGGCCCCGGCAACACGGTTCAATGACGCCGGGGAGAAACGCGCACGCATGCTGGTCGAACCGGCTGTCCTGGCCCTGTCGCTGGCCTATCTGGGGCTGTTGTTCGCCGTGGCGTATTTCGGCGACCGCTACGCGCGCGACTGGTCGAACAACTCGGTGGCGCCGGTCGTCTATGGCCTGTCGCTGGCCATCTACTGCACGTCCTGGACCTTCTACGGCGCGGTCGGGCGGGCGGCGACCTCGGGCATCGACTTCATCCTGATCTACACCGGCCCGGTGCTGGTCGTGACGCTGGGCTACCCGATGCTGCGGAAAATGGTGCGGGTGGCCAAGCAGCACAACGTCACCTCGATCGCCGACTTCCTGGCCTCGCGCTACGGCAAGAGCCGCGCCGTCGGCGTCACCGCCACCCTGTTCGCCACGGTGGGCGTGCTGCCCTACATCGCCCTGCAGCTGCAGGCCGTGTCGGCGTCGTTCCGCACCATCGCCGCGCCCTCGCCGTGGGTCGGCGGCGCGCCGGGCGTCGTGCATGCCGACACCTCGCTGATCGTGGCGGCCCTGATGGCGCTGTTCACCATCCTGTTCGGCGTGCGCAACGTGCAGGCCTCCGAGCAGCATCGCGGCATGATGCTGGCCATCGCCTTCGAATCGGTGGTCAAGCTTCTGGCGCTGCTCGCGGTCGGCCCCTTCGTGGTGTGGTTCCTGTTCGACGGACCGTCCGACATGGTGGCGCGGCTCGCCGAGGCGCCGGCCGTCGCCGAGCGGCTGACGCGCGAGGCCTCGCCGCTCACCTGGGTGGTGATGTCGCTGCTCTCGGGCATGGCCTTCCTCTGCCTGCCGCGCCAGTTCCACGTCGCCGTCGTCGAGCATGATCATCCCGCGAGCCTGCGGACCGCGCGCTGGCTGTTCCCGGCCTATCTCGTGCTGATCAACCTGTTCGTGATCCCGATCGCGGCGGCGGGCCTGCTGCTGCTGGGGCCGCAGGTCAGTCCCGACCTCTACGTGCTGAAGCTGCCGCTGGTCGGCGGCGAGAGCTGGCTGTCGGCCTTCGTGTTCATCGGCGGCCTGTCGGCGGCGACCTCGATGGTCATCGTGGCCTGCATGGCGCTGTCGGGCATGATCGGCAACGAGCTGCTGATGCCCTACCTGCTGAAGCGGCAGGCCGGCGTCGCACGAGACATGGGGCCGCTGGTGGTGCTGGTGCGCCGCGCCGCCGTCGTGCTGATCCTGATGGCGGGCTATGCCTACGAACGCATCATCTCGGGCTACCTGCCGCTCGCGTCGATCGGCCTGATCTCCTTCTGCGCGGTCGCCAACTTCGCGCCGGGCGTCGTGCTCGGGCTCTACTGGCAGCGCGCCCATCGCTATGGCGTCGTGTCGGGCCTCGCCGGCGGTTTCGTCGTCTGGCTCTACGCGCTGCTGTTGCCGACCCTGCGGCAGGAAACCGGCGGCGGTCCGATGATGCCCTTCACGCCGTGGCTGCCGGAGCCGCTGGCTGCGCTCGATCCGGTGCTGCAGGGTTTCCTGGTCTGCCTCACGGTCAACACGGCCCTGCTGGTGGGCGTCTCGCTGCTGGTCCGCCCGGTGGGCCGCGATCGCGAGCAGGCGGATGCCTTCGTCCTGGGTGCAGAGCCCAAACCGCCGACGAAACGTTCGCCCGCCGATGCCGCCCGAATCGAGGAACTGCGCCAGCTGCTCGCGCGCTTCGTCGGTGTCGAGCGCGCGGCCCGCACCCTCTCGGGCGAGCTGTCCTTGGAAACGGCGGTGGTTCGCACCGAGCGCATGCTGTCGGGCACGCTGGGCGCGGCCTCGGCGCGAGTCATCGTGGCGGCCTCCGCCCGGCGCGGCCGGCTGCTGCCGCGCAGCGCGCGCGCCATCATCGACGAGGCCTCCGAGGCGATTCGCTACAATTACGAGATCCTGCGCAACACGCTCGACCATGTCGGCATGGGCATCGCCTCGTTCGACCGCGAGGGCCGGCTCGAGATCTTCAACGATCGCTTCACCGAGCTGCTGGCGCTCGACGACGACGCGGTGGCCGTCGGCGCCGCGCCGCGCGAGTTCGGCGCGACCTCAGACGTCGTGGC
>LSKJ01000884.1 GCA_001557035.1 Rhodospirillaceae bacterium CCH5-H10
GCGCCACTCCAGTGGCGCATCATGATCATGAGCGCCACTGGAGTGGCGCGCTCCAATGACAGTCAATTCAGCGGGAACGGGAAATACTTCTCGTTGAGCTTCTTGTAGGTGCCGTCCGTCATCATCTCGCCGAAGGCCTTGTTCAACGCCTCGCGCAGCTTGATGTCTTCCTTGCGCAGGCCGGCGGCGACGCCGACGCCCAGGGTCTGCGTGTCCTTGATATCCTGGCCGACCAGCTCGCAGCATTTGCCTTCTTGCTTCTGGCTCCACAGCCAGAGCTGCGCCTTGTCGCCGAACACCGCGTCGACCTCATCGTTGGCCAGCGCGACCAGCGCCTGGGCCACCGAGTCGTAGCGCTTGAGCTGCGCGGAGCGGCGGAAGCTCTTGTCGGCCCAGTCCGCATGCATGGAATCGCGCTGGATGCCGATGCGCTTGTTGCGCAGCAGCGAGGGCGGTCCGTCGAACGGGGCGCCCTTGGCGGCGATGAAGGCGCCGGGCGAAAGATAGTAGCGCCTCGACAGGCCCATCCGCTGGCGTCGCTCGCGCGTCACTTCCATCGACGACATGATGATGTCGAACTTCTTGTCGATCAGGCCGGGGATCAGCTCGTCCCACTTGAGCGCGATGAACTCGCACTCCGCCTTGATGCGCATGCAGGCTTCCTGCGCCAGCTCCATCTCGAAGCCCGCCGGCAGGCCCTTGCGGTCGAGATAGTTGAAGGGCGGGAAGGCGCCCTCCGTGGCGATGGTGATCTTGAAGGCCGGCGGCGTGAACGGCGATTTGGGGCCGGGCTTGGCGGCCGGCGTTGCCGGCTTGGTGGCCTGCGCGGGCGGTTTCGCCGGCGGCTTCTGCGGCGCCGGCTGTGTCTGCTGCGCGGACGCGATGCCCGTCATGGCCAGCAGCGCGATGAGACCGAGCAGGAGCCTCATGCGACCAGCCGCTCCAGCAGCGCGTTGAGCCGCTGGCGCCCTTCGGGCGTGGCGCGCAGATGCGTGGCGTCGATCTCCAGGAAACCCGCCCGAACCAGCGGTTCGAGCCGCGCCGCATCGAGCGCATCGACCGGATCGGCACCGGCGACGGACGCAAAGGTGGCGCGGTCGATGCCGTCGGCCAGCCTCAGTCCCATCATCAGTGCCTCCTCCACCAGATCCCGTCCCTCGACCGCCGACGTCTCGGCCGTACCGTGGCCCGTCCGCTCGACCGCTTCCAGCCAGGCTTCCGGTCCGCTCGATCGCCGGGTCGCCCGCTTGGCGTTGCCGACGGCGAAGCGGCCGTGCGCGCCCGGGCCGATGCCGACGTAATCCTGATACCGCCAATAGATCAAATTATGGCGGCAGGCAGCCCCCGGCCGAGCGTGGTTGGAAATCTCGTAGGCCGGCATGCCGGCGCGTTCGAGCCGCGCCTGCGTCTGCTCGAACATCGCGGCCGAGATTTCCTCGTCCGGCAGCACGAAGCCGCCGCGCGCATGATCGGTGAAGAAGCGTGTCCCGCGCTCGATGGTGAGCTGGTAGAGCGACAGATGCTCGCCCGCAAGCGCCAGTGCGCGCTCCAGCTCCTCGGCCCAGGCCTCCGGCGTCTGGCCGGGCCGCGCATAGATCAGGTCGAAGGAATGGCGGGAGAAGTGACGGCGTGCGGTGGCCAGCGCTTCCAGCGCCTCGTCGGTCGAGTGTTCGCGGCCGAGGAATTTCAGCGCCGTCGCGTCGAGCGCCTGCACGCCCAGCGACACGCGGTTGACGCCGGCCTCGGCCAGGGCGGCGAAGCGGCTGGCCTCGACCGAGGTCGGGTTGGCTTCCAGCGTGATCTCGATCCCGGGCGCGCTATCCCAGAGCTGCCGCGTGCGTGCGATCAGCGCGGCGACGGTCTCGGGCTGCATCAGCGAGGGCGTACCGCCGCCGAAGAACATCGTCTCGACCCGCCGCCCCGGCGCCTCGCGCGCGGCATGCTCCAGTTCGCGCAACAGCGCCGCCCGCCAGCGCTTCTGCTCGACACCCTCGCGGACGTGGCTGTTGAAGTCGCAGTAGGGGCACTTCGACTTGCAGAAGGGCCAATGGACATAGACGCCCAGTGGCGCCGGGCTCATCCGAAACAGGCCTCGACCATCATCCGGAAGGCGCGGCCGCGATGGCTGATGGCATTCTTCTCGGTGTCGGACATCTCCGCCGTGGTGCGCGTGTCGCCGGCGGGCTGGAAACATGGATCGTAGCCGTGGCCGCCCGTCCCGCGCGGCGGCCAGACGATCGCCCCATCGAGTGTGCCGTGGAACAGCTCGACATGCTCGTCGGGCCAGGCCAGCGCCAGCACGCAATGGAAGGTGGCGCCGCGCGCGGCGTCGGTCGTCGGCACGTTGCGCGCCGCCAGCTCGTCCTGGATGCGGCGCATGCCGACCATCGCGTCACGCGTCGGCCCTTCCCAATCGGCCGTGTAGAGGCCAGGCGCATGGTCGAGCGCGTGCACGCTGAGGCCGGAATCGTCGGCCAGCGCCGGCAGGCCGCTGCCGCGCGTCGCGGCCAGCGCCTTCAGCGTGGCGTTCTGCTCGAAGGTCGTGCCGGTCTCGTCGGGGGCCGGCAGGCCGAGATCGGCGGCCGAGACGATCTCGACGCCGAACGGGGCCAGCATGGTGCGGATCTCGCCCGCCTTGCCGCGATTGTGGGTCGCCACAACGAGCTTCGGCAGGACGAAGCGGCGGGCCATCAGTCGAGCCCGACCGCGGCGCGCTGCAGCTTGCTCAGTTCGCCGATGCCCTTCTTGGCGAGCTTCAGCAGCTCGAGGAACTGATCTTCCGAGAACGGATCCTGCTCGGCCGTGCCCTGGATCTCGACGATGCCGCCCTTGCCGGTCAGCACGAAGTTGGCGTCCGCCTCCGCCTTCGAATCCTCCGGATAGTCGAGGTCGAGCACGGCCGTGCCCTCCCACAGGCCGCACGAGACCGCCGCCACTTCGCCGCTCAACGGATTGGCGGCCAGCTTGCCGTCCTTGATGAGACGCTGGAAGGCGAAATGCAGCGCCACCCAGGCGCCGGTGATGCTGGCGGTGCGCGTGCCGCCGTCGGCCTGCAGCACGTCGCAGTCGATGTTGATCTGGCGCTCGCCCATGGCCTGCAGATTGACCACGGCGCGCAGCGAGCGGCCGATCAGGCGCTGGATTTCCTGCGTGCGGCCGGACTGCTTGCCGCGCGCGGCCTCACGGTCCGTGCGGGTATGGGTCGAGCGCGGGAGCATGCCGTACTCGGCCGTCACCCAACCCTTGCCGCTGTTGCGCATCCACGGCGGCACCTTCTCGTCGACCGAGGCGGTGCACAGGACGTGCGTGTCGCCGAACTTCACGAGGCACGATCCCTCGGCATGGCGGGAAAAGCCGGGTTCCAGGGAAACCGGGCGAAGCTGGTCGGGGGCGCGGCCTGAAGGGCGCATTCGGTTCTCCTGGAGGGACGGGCGGCCGGTGTGTAGCGCCCGGCAGGGGGCGAATCCAGCCGGCACGGGCTCCGGCGTCAGGTTCATTGACCCTGCTGGCTGCACTACCTACATTTTTTCCATGCAGATCAATCGACTCGGCGTTCCCGGCGGCTCGTTCGCCGACTCATCGACCGGGCCCCGGCAGGCAGCTTCCGTCGCGGAACTGAACGAGCGCGCCCGCGAGGTGCTGCGCCACGTCGTGGAAGGCTATGTGGAGACCGGTGAGCCGGTCGGCTCGCGTGCGCTCACCCGCAAGCTCACCGAGACCCTGTCGCCGGCCACCATCCGCAACATCATGGCCGACCTGCAGGATGCCGGCCTGCTCTATGCGCCGCACACCTCGGCCGGCCGCCTGCCGACCGATGCCGGGCTGAAGCTGTTCGTGAACGGCCTGCTCGAGGTCGGCAACGTCTCCGAGGAGGAGCGCGAGTCGATCGAGGCGCGCTGCGCCACCTCGGGCCGCAGCGTCACCGAGGCGCTGGAGCAGGCGACCACGATGCTGTCGGGCCTGTCGCGCTGCGCCGGCCTCGTGATGGCGCCGAAGACCGAGCAGCCGCTGAAGCATATCGAGTTCGTCAATCTCGGGCCCGGCCGCGCGCTGGTCGTCACGGTCACGCAGTCGGGCCATGTCGAGAACCGCGTGATCGACACGCCGCTCGGCATGCCGCCGTCGGCGCTGACCGAGGCCAGCAACTATCTCAACGCGCGGCTGAGCGGCCGCACCTTCGAGGAAGCGCGGCGGCTGATCCTCGAGGACATCAAGCTGAAGCGCGCCGAGCTGAACGACCTCACCGCGCGCGTGATCGAGTCCGGTTTGGCGACGTGGTCCGGCGAGCCGGGTGGCGGCGCGCTGATCGTGCGCGGCCAGGCGCGCCTGCTCGAGGACATCACGGCGATCGAGGACCTGGAGCGCGTGCGCATCCTGTTCGATGCGCTCGAGCGCGGCGAGAGCTTCGTGCGCCTGCTCGAGCTCGCCAACACCGCGTCGGGCGTTCAGATCTTCATCGGCGCCGACAATCCGCTGTTCGCCAACACCGGCTGCTCGATGGTGGTCGCACCCTTCCGCGATTCGCAGGAACGCATCCTGGGCGCCATCGGCGTGATCGGCCCGACGCGGCTCAACTACGCGCGCATCATCCCGCTGGTCGACTACACCGCCCGCACGATCGGGCGGATGGTGGGTTAGGGCGCGTCCAGACGCGCCCGGCGGGCGGCAGCGCCTTCAAAGGCGCGAGAGCCCGCGCCGGAATTACAAGCACGAGCTGCCGCTACCAGTCCTTCTCGTCGAAATCCTCGAACTGCTTCATGCGCTCGTCTTCTTCCGAGTGCGGCGCGGCTTGCTCGTCGGCGGCATGCGACAGCACGCGCAGACGTGTCTCGCGGGTGAGGAGCGGCAGCAGTTCCAGAAGATCGTCGCGGGAGAAGGCGACGCAGCCCTGCGTGCCGGCGTAATCGTCGCGCGCGATGTGGAGGAAGATGGCGCTGCCCCATTCGCCTTCCGGCGGATCGTCGTTGTAGCCGACCACGACGACGAGATCGTAGAGCCCGTCCTCGCGCCACATCTTCTCGTGGCTCCATTCGTTCGGGATGCTGACCAGCCGGTTGTAGGTCGGCGAGCGCGGGTCGTCGCACCAGCCGTCATGCTCGTTGATCGGCCGTGCCGGCAGGGAAACCTTCGGCAGGACCAGCCGGTCGTTGCGGAAATATATGCGGCGCAGCGGGAATTCGCCGACCGGCGTGGCGGAATCGCCCTCGACCTTGTCCTCGCGGATCCCGCCTGCACCCACGGTGCAACGCCAGCGCCGCTCGCCCAGGATGGCCCATCCCAGGGACGCGTCGGCCGAATCGGCCTGTACGATCAGCACATTGTCGTCGGTCATTGCCCAGTACTCCGGTGCCCTTCATAAAGGCACGCTCTTGAGGGAGAAAGCGATGGCTTATGTCGTGACACCGCCGGCCACCGTCGGCGTGCCGGTCCACGGAACCGGCGACCTGTTCCCGGTGCGCCGCATCTTCTGCGTCGGCCGCAACTACGCCGCCCATGCCCGCGAGATGGGCCACGATCCCGACCGCGAGCCGCCCTTCTTCTTCACCAAGCCGGCCGACGCGATCGTGATCTGCGCCGATCCGAAGAACCCGACCAGGGTCGCCTATCCGCCCGCCACCAAGAACCTGCACCATGAGATGGAGCTGGTCGTGGCGATGAAGTCCGGCGGGTCGAACATCCCGGTCGAGAAGGCGCTGGAGCATGTCTACGGCTACGGCGTCGGCCTCGACATGACGCGCCGCGACCTGCAGAACCAAGCCAAGGACATGGGCCGCCCGTGGGACATGGGCAAGGGCTTCGACCAGTCCGCGCCGATCGGCGAGATCTATCCGGCTGCGAAGATCGGCCATCCCGCCAAGGGCACCATCCAGCTCGACGTGAACGGCAAGACCCGCCAGAAGTCGGATCTCAACGCGCTGATCTGGAGCGTGCCGGAGACGATTTCGTACCTCTCGGGCCTCGTCGAACTCGCCGCCGGCGACCTGATCTACACCGGCACGCCCGATGGTGTCGCCGCGGTGGTGAAGGGCGACACGCTGTCGGGCTTCGTCGACGGCTGCGGCACGGTGACGTGCGTGCTGGTCTAGTTTTCAGGGCGACCGTGGGCGGGAGGCCCGCGGTCTGATGAAGTTCATATCTATTCTGCTCGGTGCGGGCTCTCGCGCCTCAGAAGGCGCTGCCGCCCGCCAACAGCTTTGGCTTCGCCAAAGCTGTTAGAGTTGCTGCGCTCTGAACGTATCGCACTGGCGCGGATCGCCGGTGTCGAGCCCCTTGCGGAACCAGCGGGCGCGTTGCGCACTGGTGCCGTGCGTAAAACTGTCGGGCACGACGCGGCCCTGGCTCTGCTTCTGTAGCGCGTCGTCGCCGATCGCGGAGGCGCCGGCCAGCGCCTGCTCCACGTCCTTGTCGTCGATCATCCTGCCGCCGCGCTGCTTGTCGGCGCGGTTGGCCCAGACGCCGGCGAAGCAGTCGGCCTGGAGCTCGGTGCGCACCGACAGCGCGTTGCCGTCGCGCTTGCTCATGCTCTGGCGCATCTGCTGGACCTTGGCCGAGATGCCGAGCTGGTTCTGCACGTGATGGCCGACTTCGTGGGCGATCACATAGGCCTGCGGGAACTGGCCGGGCACGCGGAAGCGGCGTGCCATCTCGTCGAAGAAGCCGAGGTCGAGATAGACCCTCTGGTCGGCCGGGCAATAGAACGGTCCCATCGCGGCCTGGCCGACGCCGCACTCGGTGCGCGTGGCGTCGCGGAACAGGACCAGCTTGGGGTCGCGGTACTGGCGGCCCATGTCACGGAAGATGTCCTGCCAGACATCCTCGGTGCTCTTCAGCACGCGCGACACGAACTGGGCCTCCGCGTCGCCGGCCGGCGCCGGCGTTCCGGGGGTCCGGCTGGCCGAGGAGGAGGGAGGCGCCGGCATGGAACTCGAAGTGCCGCCCCCGCCGCCCGCGATGTCGCTCAGGATGGCGCCGGGGTCGGCGCCCATGATCATGGCGATGACGACGAAGGCCACCAGGCCGAAGCCGCCCTTGAACAGGCCGCCGCCCCCGCCGCCCATCGGGATGGGAAAGCCGCCGCCGCCGAATCCCCCGCCGCCGAACCCGCCGCCGTCGCCGCGGCGATCCTCGATGTTGTTGCTCTGGTCGCCATCCATCTGCATGGCAGGTCTCCTTGGTCGAGATGTTCCCGACGAGATCGTCTCCGGATCGTCTATAGTGCCCGGCGATGAGTCTCACCATTGCGACCTGGAACATAAACTCGGTCCGGCTGCGGATCGAAAACGTCGAACGGTTCGTGAAGTTGCGCAAGCCCGACGTGCTGTGCCTTCAGGAGACCAAGTGCCCGGACGAGTTCTTCCCGCACGAGGCCTTCGAGCGGATGGGCTACACCCATCGCTTCGTGCAGGGGATGAAGGCCTATAACGGCGTGGCGATCCTCTCCCGGGTGCCGTTCGCCGCCGGCAACATCCACCACCGGTGCGGCAAGGAGGATTGCCGGCACGTCGAGGTCGCCCTGGACGTCGGCGGCGACCCGATCCTGCTCGACAATCTCTACATCCCGGCCGGCGGCGACATTCCCGATCCCGACCTCAACGTGAAGTTCGCGCACAAGCTCGATTTCTACCGCGAGATGGCGGCCTGGTATGCCGAGCGCAAACCCGGTCCGCGCGCCCGCAAGGGCCTGCGCCGCATCACCGTGGGCGATCTCAACGTGGCGCCGCTGGAACACGACGTCTGGAGTCACAAGCAGCTCCTCAAGATCGTCTCGCACACGCCGGTCGAGGTCGAACTGTTCGGCAAGCTCCAGGCCTCGCTCGACTGGATCGACGTGCCGCGCCGGTTTGTCCCTGCGGACCAGAAGCTCTATTCGTGGTGGAGCTACCGCAACAACGATTGGCGCGTGTCCAACCGCGGCCGGCGGCTCGACCATATCCTGGCCAGCCCCGGTCTTGCCGGCGCGATCCGCAGCCATCACATCGACGTGGACTTGCGCGACTGGGAGAAGGCATCGGACCATGTGCCGGTGTCGGCGACGTTCGAGGTCTAGGGGGAGCCCGCCATGCTGCAAATCATCTTCACCATCCTGATCGGCTTCGTCGTGGGTCTCCTCGCCCGTTGGATCGGTCCCGGCGGCATGATCCAGGGCTTCTGGATCACCGTCCTGATCGGCGTCGCGGGCTCGGTGATCGCGACCTATGGCGGCCAGGCGCTCGGCCTCTATCGGGCCGGCCAGCCGGCCGGGTTCATCGGCTCGGTCGTCGGCGCCATCGTGCTGCTGGCGCTCGTCCAGCTCTTCGGCCGTTAACGCACGCGGTAGAGAAAGTACCGGTCCTTCGGCACGCCCGGAGGATCGGGCTGGCGCTGCCAGCGCGCGACGTCGAGCGCCTGGTTTGCCAGCACGTAGCCACCCGGGGCGGCCAGGCGGTCGAGTGCCGGCCCCAGCCATTTGCCCATCTCGACGTTCGCTTCGTGGTCGCCGGTTCCCAGATCCGTGTGGATCAGCGCCGCCGTTGCGCCGAGCCTGCGCACCGCTTCGGGAATCGTCCGATCGGCGTCGCCGAGGAACAACCGGTCGTCGGGCGGGATGCAATCGGGATGGGCGGCCACCTTGCGCTCGAACACGTAGATGTCGCGCCCGGCGAACAACTCGCGCAGGTGATCGTAGGTGCGGCCGTTGCCCAGGCCCACTTCGAGCAGCGGGCCGGGCACGACATCGACCAGGGGCTTGAGGAAATTCAAGGCATCGCGCTGCGCCTGCATGCGCGCGATGAAACTGTCGAGACGGCTCATGACGATACGATGACTCTTCGAACGCTCAGGCGGCCCGGGTGGCGGCGCGCAGCTTCTGGTTGGTGTCTTCAAGGCGATGGGCCAGCTCGCGCATGATCTCGATCGCCATCTCGGGGAATTCCGCGACCAGGCGATAGAACATGTCCTTTGTGATCTTGAGCGTGGCGAGCGGTTCCTTGGCCTTAATCGTCGCGGTGCGCGGCACGTCGCACAGGATGGCGATCTCGCCGAAGAAGCTGTTGCGCTTCATCTCGGCCACGGCGATCTGGCCGCTCGGCGTATCGATCAGCACGTCGGCAGTCCCGCCCAGGATGACATACATCGTGTCGCCCGGATCGCCCTGGTGACAGACTTCCTGGCCGACGGCGAAATTCACCCTCTCGCTGGTGAAAGCCAGCAGTTTCAGTCTCGCCTGCTCGACCTTCGAGAAGATCGGCACGCCCTTCAGCAGCTCTACTTCTTCGTTGAGGTTCATCGTGTTCTCCTGGGTACGCCTACGCCGATGCCATGAGCTCGGTGTAGAGCCCGCCTTTAGCCGCCAGCTCCGACGGCGATCCCTGGGCAACCACGCGGCCGCCCTGCATGACGACAATCGTCTCGAACGGTTCGGCCTGGTTGGGCCGGTTGGCGATCCAGACCACGCCGCGATTGCCCTCGGTCGCGCAGGCCAGGATGTTGTCGCGGATGCGGTCCTGGGTGCGGCCATCGAACATGGCTACCGCCTCGTTGACCACCATCAATTCGGGACGCTTGATCATCGCCCGGGCGATGCCGAGCTTCTGGCGCTGCGTCGAGGGCAGTCTCTTGCCGCCGACGCCCACATTGTATTCCAGGCCGACCTCGATCACCGAATCGCGGAGGCCGAGCTCGTTGAACACCTGGGCGATCAGGGTCCCGATGCGCGCCTCTGCCTGCGCCTGCCCATAGACCAGGCGGCCGAACAGGATGTTGTCCTGCAGGGTGGCGGCACTGTTGTAGCGTTCGAAATCGTAGAACTCGACGGCGTCCCGCAGGTTGGCGGGCAGGCCCTCGGCGAAGGCGCGCCGGGCGCCGAGGATGCGCTCCTCCATCGCCGCATCGATCAGGCCGAGGCGATGGCGCGCCTCGATGTAGCGGAACGGCAGGGTCATCAGCCTGACCCGGTCCGCTTCGGGCACCGCCTCGATGCCCTTGCCGCCCAGGCGCTGCAGCAGCAGCCGGACGTTGGGCAACTCGTCCGCGGAGATGAAGCTGTACTGCTCGAACAACGGATTGTCGGGCGACAGGCCCGAGAAGAGTTCGACCATGGTCTCGGCGATGGTCAGACCCATGCGCTGAAGGTCGAGGTCGAGCCCGGTGGTCTTCAGAACCGACAGGACGTAGGGATCGGCCGCGAGATTGTCGCCGTCGAACTGCTTGCCGAGCGCCGTGCCGAACAGCAGGTTTTCGGCCACCGACAGGTTCTTGTTGTAGTGGTCGTCGTTGAACGGCTCGACGAGACCGGCATAGGTACCGTCCTGCAGGTGTTCGTGCAGCGTATGACGGGCCTTCAGGATCTTCCCGGCAAGGTCGGGCCGTGCCGCCGCGTCGATCGTGCCGCGCAGGCCCAGCGAATAGATGTCCTCGTCCAGCTCGACCTGCTTCAGCACCTGCACCATGCAGGGCAGCAGGTCGGCCGGGCCGGTGGCGCCCGCCAGCTCGTAGTCGACCCAGTCGGCATTGGGGTCGAAGGCCGGATTGCCCGCCCGCTCCGACTCCTTCCAGAAGGATTCGCGCAACGCCCTCGTCGCCTCGTCGTAGGCGGCCGGCGCGACCGGGCGGATCTTGAGGCCGAACAGCAGGTTGTCGCGGACCGACAGCGGGAACAGGTAGGTGTCCTGGCCGACATAGGCCAGGCGCGCGCCGATGACGTACTCCGGAAGCTGGAAGAAATCCTTGCCGTCGATGCGGATCGAGCCGCTGCTGGGCAGCGTCTGGCGCGCCAGCACATAGCCCAGGACTTCCTTGCCCGAACCCGAGCCGCCGATCACCGCCACGCGGCTGGTGGTCGGCAGGGTTAGCGAGACGCTGTCGAGCTGCTTGACCCGGCCATCCTCGGACACCACCACGCCGGCCAGCGCCAGCTCCTTGCCCAGCGGCGGCGGCGGCCCGTCGGGGATCGCCTGCAGCTCCGGCGGCATCATGCCCTCGGGCTGGAACTGGTCGATCACCTGCTCGTACTTGATCTGCACGTCCTGGCGCTGCTGGTCCCAGTCGATCAGCTCCTTGATCGGGGACGGCAGGTCCTTGTAGGCGAGCAGCACGCCGACCACGGCGCCGACGTCCATCTGGCCGGTGATCGCGAAGTAGCCGCCCACCAGGTAGATCGCGAACGGCGTCGCCTGCGACAGGATGTTGTTCCAGAACTTGGCGACGAACTTCTTCTGGTAGAGGTCGAAGCGGATCTTGAAGATGCGGCCGAGCCGCTCGGAAATGTCGGCGCGCTCGTAGTTGGCGGCGCCGTGGACGTGGATCTCGTGCACGCCGTCGGCGGTCTCGGCGATGCGGCCGGCAAGCTGGCGGGCCGAGATCTGGCGCTGCCGGCCCAGCACCAGCACGGGCTTCCTGAGCCGCGGGATGATCGCCATCTGTACCGCCAGCAGCACGATCACGATGATCCCGAGCAGCCAGTTCTGCATCATGATGAAGATGATCGCGGTCAGCGCCTGGCCGCCCAGGAACATCGGCTGGACGAAGGCGTCGCCGATGAAGCCGCCCAGGGGCTCGACCTCGTCCTTCACCATGGTCGCCAGCTCGGCCTGCTTGACCTTGCGGAAATGGGCCGGCGGGAAGCGCAGGATCCGGTCGTAGAGTTCGTAACGCAGGCGGCGCAGCATGCGCTCGCCCATGCGGCCCTTCTGGGTGTTGATCGTCTTCTTGAACAGCCCGTTCACGACGACGGCGCCCAGGAAGACGAAGCTCATGACGACGAGATACTGGAGCTGGTCGACCTGGAACCCGTCGAAGAAGCGGATCACCTTGCCCGGGAAGATGGCGGTCAGGTCCAGTTCCCAGACCAGGAACGGGATGGTCTTGCTGTCCTTGAACGCGTTTCCCTGGATGCCGTTGTTGATGACGGATTTGGGCACCGTCAACGACATGAAGTAGAAAACCTGGGCCAGCACTACCAGCAGCAGGATCACGACCTGTTCGGGCCGGCTGTGCCGCCAGATGTAGGAGAAGAGGCTGCGTTCCATGAATCCTGCGTCGCCACGATCGCGCCTCCCCCTATAGGCGATCAGTCCCTTGATTACATTAGATATTTTCCCGGTTGCCGCACCGGGGGTTCGCGCCAACGCCGGCTTGTGGCATAGTCGGGCGGTCGTTCACCGGTCGGGGCAATAGCCGCTTCGGCGAGGGAGAGGCCAATGCCCGCCAGCACCCGATCCAAGCGTGTGCTTCTCTACAGCCACGATTCGTTCGGCCTCGGCCATGTGAGTCGCTGCCGCACGATCGCCAATGCCATCGTCGAGGCCGACCAGTCGGTTTCGGTGCTGATCCTGTCCGGCTCGCCGGTGGTCGGCTCCTACGAATTCCGTTCGGGCGTCGATTTCGTGCGCATCCCCGGCGTGGTGAAGATCGAAACCGGCGAGTACGATTCGGCCAACCTGCGCATGAACGTCGAGCACACGCTCGAAATGCGTACCCGCATCATCCGCGACACCGCCGACATCTACCGGCCCGACCTCTTTATCGTCGACAAGGAGCCGCTCGGCCTGCGCGGCGAGGTGGGCCCGGCGCTGCGGCTGCTGAAGGAGCGCGGCACCCCGCTGGTCCTCGGCCTGCGCGACGTGATGGACGATCCCGCCCAGCTCGCCAAGGAATGGGAACGCAAGAACGTCGTGCCGGCGCTGCGCGACCTCTACGACGAGATCTGGGTCTACGGCCTGCCGCAGATCAACAAGCCGCTGACCGGCATCGACGTGCCGCCGTCGGTGCGGCACAAGATGGTCTATACCGGCTATCTGCGCCGTGAATTGCCGCTGCATGGCGACGTGCCGCACGAGATAGAGGAGATCGACGGTCCCTTCATCCTGGTCACGCCGGGTGGCGGCGGCGACGGCGTCGAGCTGGTCGACTGGGTGCTGGCCGCCTACGAGACCGATCCGAACATTCCCTATGGCGCGGTCATCGTCTTTGGCCCGTTCATGTCGGCCACCGCGCGCGAGGCCTTCAAGGAGCGCGCGGCGAAGTTCCCGAACATCCGCACGCTCACCTTCACCAACAATCTCGGCGCCCTGATGCAGAAGGCGGCCGGCGTCGTCGCCATGGGCGGCTACAACACGTTCTGCGAGATACTGTCGTTCGACAAGCGGGCGATCATCGTGCCGCGCACCCGGCCGCGCCTCGAACAATTCATCCGCGCCCGGGCCGCGCGCAACATCGGTCTGATCGAAATGCTCGACGCCGATCGTGGCCGCGCGCCGCAGGCCATGGCGACGGCCCTGCGTCATCTGCCGCAGCAGGGCTTGCCGAGCGACGTCGTGGTCCCGGGGCTGCTCGACGGCCTCGGCAACGTCTGGCGCCTCGTGTCCAAGCAGCTTTCCCACCCGCATCGGGGCCCCGCGTCGCTCGAAAGCGCCGTGCAAGGCGGCGAACTCGCGTCCGCCGACCCGGTGCCGTTGCCGGGACGCGCGCGGACCTGATCTTCGGCCATCGATGTCGCAAACGGGCGGGGCAAAAGTCGCGGTCATCCTGAAGGGCTGGCCGCGCCTCTCGGAGACTTTCATTGCGCAGGAGATCGCCGGACTCGAGGCGCGCGGCATCGCGCTCGAACTCTGGTCGATGCGCCGGCCGACCGACAAGGCACGCCATCCCGTCCACGATCGGGTCCGCGGCCGGGTCACCTACCTGCCGGAGTATCTGAAGGACGAGCCGGGCCGTGTCTTCGCCGCCTGGCTGAAGGCGCGTCGCCTGCCGGGCTATGCCGCTGCGCGGGCCAAATTCCACTCCGACCTGGAACGCGACCGCACCTCGAACCGTGTCCGCCGCTGGGGCCAGGCGCTGGTGCTGGCGGCCGAATTGCCGCCGACCATCGAGCGGCTCTATGCCCACTTCCTCCACACGCCGGCATCGGTCACGCGCTACGCCGCGACGATGCGCGGCCTGCCGTGGAGCGTGTCGGCGCACGCCAAGGACATCTGGACCAGCGAGGACTGGGACGTCCGCGAGAAGCTGGACGATTGCGCCTGGCTGGTGACCTGCACCAACGTCGGCCTGCAGAGGCTCAAGGAACTGGCGCCGGACCCGGAGAAGCTGAAGCTCGTCTATCACGGGCTCGACTTTGCCCATCTGCCGGCGCCCCCGCCCGCGCGTCCGCCGCGCGACGGCTCGGATCCCCGCGATCCGGTCGTGATCCTGTCGGTCGGGCGCAAGGTCGAGAAGAAGGGCTATGACGATCTCCTTGATGCGCTGGCCTCGCTGCCGGCCAACCTGCATTGGCGCTTCGAGCACATCGGCGCTGGTGGCCTGTCCGACACGCTGAAGGCGCAGGCGGCCTCGCTCGGCCTCGCCGATCGCTGCGTCTGGCACGGCGGCCAGCCGCAGAAGGCGGTGTTCGCGGCCCTCGCCGCCGCCGATCTCTTCGTGCTGGCGAGCAAGAAGGCCGCCGACGGCGACCAGGACGGATTGCCCAACGTGCTGATGGAAGCCGCGCACCAGGGCCTGCCGCTGGTATCGACGCAGGCGGCGGCCATCGGCGAGTTCATCGAGGACGGCAGGACCGGCCTGCTCGTGCCGCCGGCCGCGCCGCGTGAACTGGGAATTGCGCTCGGCCGCATGATCGCCGATCCGGCCCTGCGACAGCGTCTGGCGCATCGCGCCGGCGAGGTCGTGCGGACGCGCTTCTCCTATGAAGCCGGCGTCGAATGGATCGCGTCGGCGCTGCAGGGCCAGCGCAGCGAAAACACCGTCGCCGCGCGCGCCGCGGAGTAGTCATGCGCGTGCTGCTGCACACGCCGCTGAAGGCGCCCGACAACCCCCTGCCTTCGGGCGACCGCGAGATGGCGCGCGGGCTGCTGCGACTCCTCGAACGTCTCGGCCATGAGGTCCTGATGCCGCGCGCGAGCCGGGTCGCGCCGGGCGCGCCGCCAGTCGCCACGCATCTCGCCCTGGAGCGACGGGCAAGGGCGCAGGCGGCGCGGCTGATCGATCGTTGGCGGGCGCTGCCGGCCCATCATCCCGAGCGCTTCGACCTGTGGTTCACCTACCACTGCTATTACCGCAAGCCCGACTGGCTGGGGCCCGTCGTGTCGCGGGCGCTGGGCATTCCCTATGTGATCGTCGAGGCCTCGCACGCGCCGCGCCGCGCACAGGGGCCGACACGGATCGGCCATCGCGCGGTCGAGCGTGCGCTGGCGGCGGCGGATCTGGTGCTGACCGTCAATCCGCGCGACGTGGCTGGCGTGAAGGCGCGGCTGCGTCCCGGCGCGCGTCAGTTCTGGCTGCCGCCCTTCATCGACGTCGCGCCGTTCCGAGTTCCCTCGCGCCGCGATCCGGCACAGCCGCCCCTGCTGCTGAGCGTCGGCATGATGCGCACCCGCGACAAGCTCGAGTCCTACCGCGTGCTGGCGCGCGCCTTCGCCTTGCTGGAGGACAAAGCGTGGCGGGCATTGCTGGTGGGCGACGGGCCGGCGCGCGCTGAAATCGAAGCCTTGATGGCGCCGTTCGGCGCGCGTGTGCGTTTCGCCGGCGCCGTGCCGCACGGCGAGTTGCCGGCGCTTTACGCAGCGGCGGACCTTTACCTTTGGCCCGCGATCAACGAAGCCTACGGCATGGCCTTTCTCGAAGCCCAGGCGACCGGCCTGCCCGTCGTCGCCGGCCGCACCGGCGGTGTGCCCGCGGTCGTGGCCGATGGCGTGACCGGCCTGCTGACGCCGATCGGCGATGCAGTCTCCTTCGCGGCCGCCGTGTCGCGCCTGCTGGATTCAGCGGAAGAGCGTGCGCGGCTGGGCGTCGCTGCGGCCGCGCGCGTGGCCTCCCGGCACGACGAACGGGCCGCCGCCCACGCGCTGGCCGCCGCCCTGGCGACCTTGCGGCGATGAGGGCGATACCCTTCGCCGTCCTGCGCCATGCGCCCACGGTCTGGAATGGCGAGGGCCGGCTGCAGGGTCTCACCGACACCGGCCTCAGCTCGGAAGGCGAGGCGGCGGCGAGGCGCTGGCGCCTGCCGCCGCCGGCCGACGGCTGGATGCGGGTGAGCAGTCCACTCCAGCGGGCGCGCCGGACGGCCGAGCTCGTGCAGCCTCCGGCAACGGTCGTTCTGGATTCGCGCCTGCGCGAGATGAGCTTCGGCATCTGGGAAGGCTTTACCGTCGAGCAGCTTCGCGCGACCGGCGGCGAACGGTTCGCGGCAGCGGAAGCGGCGGGGCTCGACTTCCATCCGCCGGGCGGCGAGTCGCCGCGCATGGCGATGATGCGCCTGTCGGCGTGGAGTTCGACCCTGACCGGGCCGGTCGTTGCCGTATCGCACAAGGCCGCGATCCGGGCGCTGCTGGCGCTGGCGACCGGCTGGAACATGCTGGGCCGGCCGCCGCACAAGCTCGACTGGAAATGCGCACACTTCTTCGTCGCTTGGGACGAGGGGCGCGTGGCGATCGAGCGACTGAACGTGCCGCTCGAAGGCACGCCATGACGGCGCGCGTGTTCTTCTACGTGCAGCATCTGCTCGGCATCGGCCATCTGCGCCGCGCCGCGACGCTGGCGCGTGCAATCTCCGCCGGTGGTTTCGACGTGCTGCTGGTCTCGGGCGGCGCGCCGGTCGACGGGCTGGCGCTGGGCGGGGCACGCCTCCATCAGTTGCCGCCGCTGCGCGCGGCCGATTCGCGGCTGAAGGAGCTGGCGCGACTCGACGGCACGCCGGTCGACGACGGCTTCAAGGCGAAGCGAACCCGGCAGCTGCTCGACCTGTTCGAGACCGAGGAGCCTGACATTCTGCTGACCGAGCAGTTTCCGTTCGGGCGCACGCAGCTTCGCTTCGAACTGATGCCCCTGCTCGACGCCGCGCAGGATCGGGCCTCGGCACCGTGGATCGTCTCGTCGATCCGCGACGTGCTGCGCCGTACCGCTTCGCCCGCACGGGTCGACGAGATGGTGCAGACCTTCGAGGCCTTCGACGCCGTGCTCGTCCATGCCGACCCCGCGCTCGTGAGACTCGACGAGAGCTTTCCGGCCTGGCCCGACATCCAGGACCGCGCGCTCTACACCGGCTACGTCGCCGATGCGGGCATGGAACCCTCGCCGGAGACCGACGTGGGCAAGGGCGAGGTGATCGTGTCGGCCGGCGGTGGCGCCGTCGGGGCGCCGCTACTTCATGCCGCCATCGCCGCGCGACCGCTTTCGCCGCTGGCCGATCGCCGCTGGCGCCTGCTGGTCGGACCGAACATGCCGGATGTCGAAGTGGCAGCGCTGCAGGCGTCGGCGGGAGAGAACGTCATCGTCGAGCCGGTGCGCGCCGATTTTCCGTCATTGCTGCGTAACGCGGCTCTTTCCATTTCACAGGCGGGCTACAACACCGTGGTCGAGACGCTCTGTCATGGTGATCGCGCCGTGCTGGTGCCGTTCGGCACGGCGCGCGAAACCGAGCAGGCCGATCGCGCGAGGGTGCTGGTCGAGCGCGGCATGGTCGCTGCCGTCGCGCCGGACGATCTCTCGCCGGCAAGCCTCGCGGCGGCGATCACCAGGGCCTGGGCCGGTCCTTCGATCCGCAGCTTTCCGCCGGTCGATGCAAAGGGTGCCGCCGCCACGGTCGCGGCGCTGAAACAGATGGTGTCGCCATGAACCGTTGGCAGGCGCTCGCCGACGAGGCCGAGCGTTGGGGCGAGGCGGGCCGCACGGCCGATCTGTGGTGGCGCGACGACGACGCCGTCGATGTCGGCGAGCCGCTCGATCGCCTCCTCGCCATTGCGCGCGAGACCGGAACGCCGCTCGCGCTGGCGGTCGTGCCCGCCAGGGCCACGGCCGCGCTGGCCAGCCGTCTCGCCGACGAGCCGGACGTGGACGTGCTGCAGCATGGCTATGCGCACACCAACCATGCCGTAGCCCCGGAGAAGAAGATCGAGATCGGCCTGCAGCGGCCGGCGATGCTGACCCTGGGAGAACTCGGCACGGGCTGGATGGCGCTGGAGCAACTGTTCGGATCGCGCGCGCTCCCCGTCATGGTACCGCCCTGGAACCGCATTGCGCCGGTCCTCGTGCCGACCTTGCCGGAGATCGGCTATCGCGGCCTGTCGACCTTCGGGCCGCGTCCGCGTGTCCATCCGGTGCGCGGCCTGCTGCAGGTCAACACGCATGTCGACCTGATCGACTGGAAGGGCGGCCGCCGGTTCGCCGGCGAGGAGGCCGTGCTCGACGCGCTGGTCGCGTCGCTTGCGCGCGCGCGCGCGGGCGACGGCGAACCGGTCGGCGTGCTCAGTCATCATCTTGCGATGGACGCCGGGGCATGGGATTTCCTAAGGTCGTTGTGGGAAATAACGAAGACACTGGAGAATGTCCGTGTGCAGGGCGCGCGCGCGCTGTTCGGTGTTGAAGTCAGGGGTCAGGGAGGGCGCGGGTGAATTCCGCCGATCTGCGCTATCCGCAGAAGACGCTGGTTGCGGACTATACGCGTGCGGCGACGGGCGTCGCCCTGTGCGGCGCACCTCTGCTTCTCCTCGACGTGAACCGCTGGCTGGCGGCCATCCTGCTGGCGGGCCTAGCGCTGTTTGCGCTGTTTCTCGTCCGTACGGCGCTTCGGCACCGGACGCGCTACGTGTTCAGTCCGGACACGCTCTGCGCGGACGGGCCGGGCGGCACGCTGGTGGAGTGGAACCGGCTCGACCGGCTGAAGCTCAGCTATTTCTCGACCAAGCGAGACCGGTCTGATGGCTGGATGCAACTCAGTGTCGGTTCGACAGGTAGCAGGTTGATAAAGGTCGATTCCGCCCTGGAGGGCTTTCACGATATCGTGGAGCGGGCGGCGCAGGCGGCCGAGGCCACGGGTGCGCCGCTCAGCGACGCGACGCGGGCTAATCTGAGGTCGATGGGCATCGTGGTCGTGGGTCAGGAAGAAACGGTATGAACGATCTGCTGCGCGTCGAGGACCTGACCGTCGAATTCGGCGTGCATGAAGGCGTGTTGCGCGCCGTCGACAAGGTCTCCTTCTCAATCCCGCCCGGCGGCACGGTGGCGCTGGTCGGCGAATCGGGCTCCGGCAAGTCGGTCTGCAGCCAGGCCATCATGGGCCTGCTGCCCCGCACGGCGAAGATCACCACCGGCTCGATCCTCTTCCAGGATCCGCGTGTCAGCGAAGGCGTCGTCGACATCGCGCGCCTCGATCGCGCCGGTGCCGAGATGCGGCGCATCCGCGGCGGCCAGATTTCAATCATCTTCCAGGAGCCGATGACCTCGCTGTCGGCGCTGCACACGGTGGGCGACCAGATCGGCGAGGCGGTCGAGCTGCACGGCGCCCGGCCGGGCGGCCCGCTCGGCGGCAAGAACGGGCGCAAACTCAGCCGCGCCGAGATCGATGCGCTCACGGTCGACATGCTGCGCATGGTCGGCTTTCCCGACCCGAAGCGGGCGTTGCGCACTTATCCGTTCGAGCTGTCGGGCGGCCTGCGCCAGCGGGCGATGATCGCGATGGCGCTGGTCTGCCGGCCGGCCCTGCTGATCGCCGACGAGCCGACCACTGCGCTCGACGTCACCATCCAGGCCCAGATCCTGCGCCTCATGAAGGATCTGCAGTCCGAGCTGGGCATGGCGCTGCTGATGATCACCCACGATCTCGGGGTGGTCGCCAACGTCGCCGACGACGTGGTGGTGATGTATCGCGGCAAGGTCGTCGAATCGGGCGATCTGCACGACATCTTCCGCGATCCGCAGCATCCCTATCTCCGCGCGCTGCTTCACGCGGTGCCGCGCTTCGACATGAAGCCCGGCGAGCGGCTGCAGCCGATCCGCGAGATCAAGGGTACGACCGGCCATCTGTTGAAGGAAAAACCGGTCTCGTCACCGACTGAGACCTTCAATTCCGACGCGCCGGTGCTCAAGGTGCGTCACGTCACCAAGACCTTTCGCATCCGCAAGGCCGACACGCTGATGGAACAGCTGATGGGCGGCGGCACGACGCGCGCCATCCGCGCCGTCAACGACGTGAGCTTCGACGTCATGCGGGGCGAGTGCCTGGGCCTCGTCGGCGAATCGGGCTGCGGCAAGACCACGCTCAGCAAGATGCTGATGCGCGGCATCTCGGCAGATGCGGGCCAGGGCGGCCGGGTGATCTTCGACGACTGGGGCCGCAAGATCGACGTGATGAGCCTCGAGGGCGAGGAGCTGAACCGCTTCCGCACCAAGCTTCAGTTCATCTTCCAGGACCCGTTCGGCTCGCTCAACCCGCGCATGACGGTGTTCGACATCCTGGTCGAGCCGCTGGTGATCCATAAGGTCGGCGACGATGCCTACCGCCGCGAGATGGTCGCCGAACTGATGGAAATGGTCGGCCTCGACCGCCGCCACCTCAGCCGCTATCCGCACTCCTTCTCCGGCGGCCAGCGCCAGCGCATCGGCATCGCCCGCGCGCTTGCACTGCGCCCCGACATGCTGATCTGCGACGAGCCGGTCTCGGCGCTCGACGTCTCGATCCAGGCCCAGATCCTGAAC
>LSKJ01000885.1 GCA_001557035.1 Rhodospirillaceae bacterium CCH5-H10
GTGGGCTTCTGTGCCCTGGTGGCGCTCTCGGCGAGCGCCGTGGCCTATGGCGGCTCGGTGGCTGCCGGCACCTACATGCTCACCTCCGAGAAGATCGGCTGGGGTGTGCTGGCCTTCTTCCTCATCTCCAGCCTCGGCATGGCGCTGGTGCAGGCGCTGGAGATGGCGGAGACGATCTGGCGCGGCCGCTGGACCCGCGAGGCGCTGCCCGCCGCCGAGATGATCGCGCGCCAGCTCGCCGACCGCGACTGGCCCAAGGTGTCGCTGCATCTGGCGATCTGCAACGAGCCGCCGGCGATGGTCATGCAGACCCTCGATTCGCTGGCCGGGCTCGACTATCCCAATTTCGAAGTCATCGTCATCGACAACAACACCAAGGATCCCGCGGTGTGGCGTCCGGTGCAGGATTACTGCGCCCAGCTCGGCGAGCGCTTCAAGTTCTTCCACTTCGACGTCATGAAGGGCTTCAAGGCCGGTGCGCTCAACTTTGTGCTGAGCCAGACCGCGCCCGATGCGAAGGTGATCGGCGTCATCGACAGCGACTACATGGTACGCCCGGACTGGCTGAAGGCGCTGGTGCCGTATTTCGACGATGCCAAGATCAGCTACGTTCAGGCACCGCAGGACCATCGCGACTGGCGCGGCGACCGGTTCAAGGAAATGCTGAACTGGGAGTATGCCGGCTTCTTCGACATCGGCATGTGCCTGCGCAACGAATACGACGCCATCATCCAGCACGGCACGATGACCCTGGTGCGCCGCTCCTGCATGGAGGAGATGGGCGGCTGGGCGACCTGGTGCATCACCGAGGATACCGAACTCGGCCTGCGCCTGATGGAGAACGGCTACGGCGCGATGTACAGCCGCGAGCGGTTCGGTCATGGCCTGACCCCCGACCATTTCTCCGGCTACAAGAAGCAGCGTTTCCGCTGGGCCTACGGCGCCATGCAGATCATGAAGGCGCATGCCGGCAAGATGTTCTTCGGCGATACCAAGCTGACCTTCTGGCAGAAGTACCATTTCGTCGCCGGCTGGCTGCCTTGGTTCGCCGACGCGCTGAACCTGATCTTCACCTGGGCGGGTCTCGCCTGGGTGGCGGCCGTCGTGCTGCCGCCGCTGTTCGGGATGAAGCCGGTCGGCCTGCCGCCGTCGGAGTTCATCGCGCCGACCATCGGCATCTTCGTCTTCAAGCTGCTCTACTCGTTCGGCCTCTACTTCGATCGCGTGCGTTGCACCTTCCGCCAGAGCATCGGCGCCTCGCTGGCCGGCCTTGCACTCACCTACACGGTGGGCCGTGCCGTCATCTACGGTCTGGCGACCAGCCGTTTGCCGTTCATGCGCACCCCGAAGATGGACGAGCGCGCGACGCTCGGCATGGCGCTGGGCATGGCGCGCGGCGAGGCAATCCTGGCCGTGCTCCTGTGGATCGCGGCGGCGGTCCTGTGGTTCGGCAACGGTGTCATCGACCCCGAAGCGCGCCTGTGGGCGGTGTTCATGATCGTGCAGTCGCTGCCCTTCGCCGCCGCTGTTTACGTCTCCATGGTCAATGCGCTGGAGCAGATGCGGCACGCCGACCCGGTGTTCGAGGCGCCCGCCCCGGCGAGTCCCCCCGCACCAGCCATGCAACCGGCGCAATAGGGAGCGGCTGCTTTTTCCTGTCGACTTGGGAAAGCGTCTGATAGCGTTTCGACATGCCCCCGATCGAGTCACGTACCGGCCTCGACTCGCGCGCCGGTACCGCCCTTTTCCTGAAGCGCTGGCTGCGCAATCCCTTCTCGATGGGCGCCGTCGTGCCGAGCGGCCGGCTGCTCGCGCAGGCCATGGCGCGCGCGACCTTCGCGGAGATGCGCGGTCGCGAGGGCCATGTGATCGAGCTGGGCGCCGGTACGGGCGAAGTCACGAAGGCGCTTCTGGCCGCGGGCATTCCGGCCCACCGGTTGGCCCTGATCGAGCGTGAACCGGAACTTGCGGCCTTCCTTCGGTCGCACTTCGACGGCCCCCGCATCGTCGAGGGGGACGCCGCGCGCCTGCCGAAGCTGCTGGCGGAGCAGGGGATCGGGGCGGTCTCCGCCGTGGTCTCGAGCCTGCCGCTGCTGTCGCTGCCCGCCGATGTCGTGCACGGCATCGTGAAGGGCGTGTTCGACGCCCTTCCGCGCGGCGGCGCGCTGGTGCAGTTCACCTACGGTCCCGCGCAGCCGGTGCCGCGCGCCCTCACCCAGGAACTGGGCCTGGTGGGCACGCGCGGGCCGCGCATCTGGCGCAACGTGCCGCCGGCCGTCGTCTGGACCTTCCGGAGACCGGTCGGCGCGTGAAGTCCTTTCCATTGGATGAGGCGTTGCGCGCCCGGGTCACGTCCCATCTCGGCCGTTTCGACCTGCGCCGCCGCACGGAGGCGGGCGGCCTGAAACGCGCGGCCGTGGCCATCGTCATCGCCGAGGCCGACGAGCCGGGGGAGGCCGGCTTCCTGCTGACGAAGCGCACGCCCCGCCTGCGTGCCCATGGCGGTCAGTGGGCGCTCCCGGGCGGGCGCGTCGATCCCGGCGAGACGATCGAGCAGACCGCGTTGCGCGAGCTGCATGAGGAGCTGGGCGTCCTCGCGTCGACTGACGACATCCTGGGCACGCTGGACGATTACCCCACGCGGTCGGGCTACCTGATCGCGCCCGTCGTGGTGTGGGCACCAGGCGTCACGCTGACGCCCAATCCCGGCGAGGTCGCGGGCGCCTACCGGATCGCCTGCAACGAACTCTTCCGGGACGGCTCGCCGGAGATCGTGGCGATCGAGGAATCCGACCGGCCGATCATCCGCCTGCCTTTGCCGGTGGCCACGGTGAACGCGCCGACGGCGGCCCTTCTGTTCCAGTTTCGCGAGGTCGCCCTGGCCGGCCGCGACACGCGCGTCGACCACTACGAACAGCCGGTCTTCGCCTGGCGCTAGGCCTTCAGGGTGGCGGTGCGCCGCTTCAGGAATACCGACGTTTCCTGCTCCATCACGGCCTCTCCGCGCTGGTTGACCGTTACCTGGCGGATCCGGACGATTCCGCGATCGGGGCGCGTGGTCGAGGCGCGCAACTCGACCAGGTCGGTGACGACATGCAGCGTGTCGCCGGGACGCACGGGGCGAGGGAACTGGACCTCGCCGATTCCGGGCGAGCCCAGGCAGCACGCACGGAAGACGCCGAGGTCGAGCCACAAGCGCAAGGTCAGGCTCATCGTATGCAGGCCCGAGGCGATCAGGCCGCCGAACGCCCACTTGGCGGAGAACTCGGCATCGATGTGGAAGGGCTGCGGATCCCACTGGCGGG
>LSKJ01000886.1 GCA_001557035.1 Rhodospirillaceae bacterium CCH5-H10
GCCCACCCTTCGAGACGCGCTCCTGCGGAGCGCTCCTCAGGGTGAGGTGGTTTTTTGCACGGGTGATTTTTTTCCCAGCCGGAAAGACTCTAGTCGTCGAAACCGACGAAGACGGTGGCTTCGGCGACGGACTTTCGTTCCGACACGACGGCATTCGCCGGGAAGCTGTCATCCGGCCAGCCCAGGGCGATGCTTTTCATGATGACCTGATCGTCGGCAATCCCCGCGTGCTCGCGCACCACCGGCGACTGCATGATGCCCTGGCTGTTGATCACGGCGCCCAAGCCGCGCGACCAGGCGGCGTTCACCAGCGCCGTCGCCACGGCGCCGCAATCGAACGGCGTATCGTCGCTGCCGTCCAGCACGCGGTCGTAGGTCACGATCACGCAGACCGGCGCATCGAACTGACGGAAGCCGCGCAGCACCCAGTCCTGGCGCCCATCCTTGTCGTCCCGCGCGATCCCCATGGCGGAGAACAGTTGCTTGGCGACGCCGACCTGCCGGTCGCGATGCGCGCCCTCGAAGCCCTTGCCGGTACGGAATTCGCGCGACTGAGGGACGCCCGCCAGCATGCGCTCCGTGTTGCCCGCGCGGATCCGGTTCAGCGGCTCGCCGGTGACGATGTAGAAATTCCACGGCTGGGTGTTCATCGACGAGGGCGCGCGCATCGCCAGGCCGATGATCTCCTCGATCAGCGCCTTGGGGACGGGATCGGGTTTGTAGCCGCGGATGCTGCGGCGGCCGCGGATGACGTCGTCGAACTGCATTTTTCTGGGATTCCCCGGATGTTTGGTCGCCGGCGGAGTTTTCGCGCTTCCCCGCCCGCGCGCAAGGCGGACAGCTTCGCCACCACGATGACGGGGCCTCCGCCCATCAGCGGCGGTTACCACCGAACTTCACTTCGTAGTTCAGGATCAGCCGGTAGTCGTTGATCGTCGTCGTGACGCCGTTCAGGCTCTGGTCGACGAGGCCCATGCGGGCGCGCAGTTGCAGCGGCCGTAGCCAGTCCGGAGCCTCCTTGGTGGCCACCCGGTACATCAGATCGAAATCGTACTCGTTGTTGTTCGACAGCGGCGCGCCCGTCGTGCTGCTGATCGCGCCGTTGCCGAACGTCGCCGAGAACAGGAAGGTGAGGCCCGGAAGGCCGATGCCGGCAAAGTCGTAGGTGAGCCCGACCTGCCAGGCGCGTTCGTTGGCGCGGTCGAAGTCCAGCGTGATCTGCTTGGTGTAGCCGATCCATTGTCCGTAGGGCGTGCGATAGGCCGCGGCGCTGCCGACCTGGGTGTAGGCGCCCCAGAGGGTGAAGTCGTCGAGCAGGACCGTCGCGCGCAGGCCCGCCGACCAGGTCCTGAAGGGCTGGCCGGTCAGCAGGTTCAGGCCGTTGCTTCCCTGGACCATCACGTTGCTTTCGAGGCGCGCCTTCAGACGGGCGTTGATGTCGAATGTCTTGCCGACGTCGCCGTAGCTCGACGTAAGAATGTCCGGCACGTAGTAGACGGAGCCGCGCAGGCGGAGATCGTCCAGCGAGCCGTACTTCAGGCTCACCAGGCCCATGCCGGCATTGTGGTTGGGCGCGCCGGCCCGCTCGCCCATGTTGATGAAGGTCCAGTAGTCCTTCGGCTTGATCGTCGCGACATAGCCCGCGAAGTAGTCGATCGCCGCGATCCTGCCGCGCAGCGCATAGGCCTCGAAGGTGATCGGGATCATGCGATCGTCGTTGGGATTGACCTCCAGCTCGTCGATGAGCTGGCGGAAGACTGTGAAGGTCTGGCCCTGCGCCCGCACCGAGGCATAGGCCTGGCCGAGGACGAAGAAGCCATACTGCCCGGTCTTCAGGATCTGCGAGCCGCTGGTGTCGGCCGGCGCCCACAAAGGCTGCGTGGTGTAGGCGACCGCGCCGGCCTGCAGCGTGTCGTACAGCCAGCCCGATTCGTAGCCGACCCATCCGCCACCCGCCCACGCGACGTTGTTGGGCCACTGCGGATTGGTCTTGTCGAAGTAGAAGCTGCGGAGATGAAGCGTGGCGACGGCGTCGTCATGAAGAAAGCCCCTGAGGGCGTCTGCCAGTCCCTGTGCCCTTACGGGCAATGAAGCCAGGCAGGCCAGCAGGGTCGCGAGAAACATCAGGCGGGCGCACATCGACTGAGCGTTACCAGCGCAACATGACCGATTTGCTGAACCAGCCACGTTCTTCACTTTCTCTTCGCGAGCGGCCGCCGTAAGCTCTGCCCGTCCAAGGGGGGTCCCGACAAGGGGCTGAGATACCGATGGTCGCCAGAAATGGCGTCGGCGCGGTGACCCTTTGAACCTGATCCGGGTCATGCCGGCGAAGGGACTGGATACATCCTTTGCACGACAAAACACCGGATCTCCGTCCGCCAACCAGCCACGGGAGATCCATCATGGACACCATCGTCACCGCCACAGCCCCGACCGTCACGACGGGGCCACTCCCTGCCTCACGCAAGGTCTATGCGACGCCTGAAGCCGCGCCCGACCTGCGCGTTCCCCTGCGCGAGATCGAACTCTCGTCGCCGCTGGAGCCGCCGGTCCGCGTCTACGACACGACCGGTCCCTACACCGACACAGACGTCGCGATCGACGTGCGCAAGGGCCTCGCCCCGACGCGCCGCGCCTGGGTGGTCGAGCGCGGCGGCGTCGAGGAATATGTCGGCCGCGCCATCCAGCCGATCGACAACGGCAACGTGAAGGCCTCGGTGCTTCGGCCGTTTCCGCACGCGCACAAGCCGCTGCGCGGCCTCGACGGCCAGCCGATCACGCAGTTCGAATGGGCGCGTGCGGGCGTGATCACCAAGGAGATGATCTACGTCGCGGCCCGCGAGAATCTCGGGCGCAAGACGGTGCTCGACGAGGCCGAGGCGCGCCTCGCTGACGGCGAGAGTTTTGGCGCGGCGCTGCCCGCGTTCATCACGCCGGAGTTCGTGCGTCAGGAGATTGCCGCGGGTCGCGCCATCATCCCGGCGAACATCAATCACCCCGAACTCGAGCCGATGATCATCGGCCGGAACTTCCTGGTGAAGATCAATGCCAACATCGGCAACTCCGCCGTCTCCTCCTCGATGGAGGAGGAGGTCGAGAAGATGGTGTGGTCGATCCGCTGGGGCGCCGACACCGTCATGGACCTGTCGACCGGCCGCAACATCCACGACACGCGCGAGTGGATCGTGCGCAACGCGCCGGTGCCCATCGGCACCGTGCCGATCTACCAGGCGCTGGAGAAGGTCGGCGGCGATCCGACGAAGCTCTCCTGGGAAGTTTTCCGCGACACGCTGATCGAGCAGGCCGAGCAGGGCGTCGACTACTTCACCATCCATGCCGGCGTGCGTCTGGCGCACGTGCCGCTGACCGCCAGCCGGGTCACCGGCATCGTGAGCCGCGGCGGCTCGATGATGGCGCAGTGGTGCCTCACCGAGCATCGCGAGAGCTTCCTCTACGAGCATTTCGGCGACATCTGCGACATCATGCGGAAGTACGACGTCTCCTTCTCCTTGGGCGACGGGCTGCGGCCGGGCTGCAACGCCGACGCCAACGACGCCGCGCAGTTCGCCGAGCTGGAGACGCTGGGCGAGCTCACCAAGGTCGCTTGGGACAAGGGTTGCCAGGTCATGATCGAGGGCCCGGGCCATGTGCCGATGCACAAGATCAAGGCCAACATGGACAAGCAGCTGCGCGAATGCGGCGAGGCGCCGTTCTACACGCTGGGGCCGCTCGTGACCGACATCGCGCCGGGCTACGACCACATCACCTCGGGCATCGGCGCCGCCATGATCGGTTGGTTCGGCACGGCGATGCTCTGTTACGTCACGCCCAAGGAACATCTCGGCCTGCCCGACCGGGACGATGTGAAGGTGGGCGTCATCACCTACAAGATCGCGGCCCATGCCGCCGATCTGGCGAAGGGTCATCCGGCCGCCCGCCTGCGCGACGATGCGCTGTCGCGGGCCCGCTTCGACTTCCGCTGGCGCGACCAGTTCAACCTCTCGCTCGATCCCGCCACGGCCGAGAAGTTCCATGACGAGACCATGCCCAAAGAGGCGCACAAGACCGCGCATTTCTGCTCGATGTGCGGTCCGAAGTTCTGCTCCATGCGTATCACCCAGGACATCAGGGACTACGCGAAGAAGGGCATGGACGAGATGAGCGCCCGCTTCCGGGCGGGTGGCGGCAGCCTCTATGTCGAGGGTAAAGCCACCGACTGACGCAATTTCTCGGGCGTTCGAGGGGTCTTTTGCGCCCCTCGGACGTTGAGACCCCGGTTCGGCGGGCGCCTGCCTTGCGCCCGCCATTTCCGTGGGGGAGACTCCGCCTGTTCAGCGCGTATGTGTTACGAGCTGTATTTCTAGGGTGAATCGAGAAAATGAAGCGGCTGCGAACCCTTCTTGGGATCGGTCTCGGCCTGGCGATCGTCGCTGGCGCGGGCTGGTACATCACGCAGTCGAGCACTGCGCCGCCGCCGCGGTCCCCCGGGCGCTTCGCCGCCGGCGCCGCCGTGCCGGTCGGGCTTGCCACGGCCGCGAAAGGGGACATTCCCATCGTCCTGCGCGCGCTGGGCACGGTCACGCCGCTCCAGACCGTGAACGTGAAGACCCAGATCACCGGCCAGCTGATCGACGTCTATTTCAAGGAGGGCCAGATGGTGAAGCAGGGCGACCTGCTGGCGCTGGTCGATCCCCGCCCCTACGACGTGGCCCTGCAGCAGGTCCTCGGCCAGCAGCAGCGCGACGAGGCTCTGCTCAAGAACGCCCAGGCCGACCTCGAACGTTATCGCAAGCTGGTTCAGCAGGATTCGATCGCCCGCCAGCAATACGACACGCAGGTGTCGCTGGTCCGCCAGTACGAGGCGGCTCTGGTGGTGGACCAGGCCCTGGTCGACGCGGCCAAGCTCAACGTCGCCTATACGCGCATCACGGCGCCGCTCACCGGCAAGATCGGCCTGCGCATGGTCGACAAAGGTAACTATGTCACCATGGGAGACTCCAGCAGCATCTGCGTGATCATCCAGGTGCAGCCGATCTCGGTCCTGTTCACGATCCCGGAAGACTCCCTGCCTCTGGTGCGCAAGCGCCTGAAGACCGGAGAGACCATGGAGGTACGGGCGCTCGACCGGTCGCAGAAGAACGAGCTGGGCGTCGGCCGGCTCGACACGACCGACAACGTGATCGACCTCACGACCGGCACGGTGAAGCTGCGTGCGATCTTCGACAATGCCGACGAGTCCCTGTTCCCCAACCAGTTCGTGAACGTCCGTCTGCTGGCCGACACGGTGAAGGACGCGGTCGTCGTGCCGGTCGCCGCCATCCAGCGCGGCCAGCCCGGCACATTCGTCTATCTCGCCAAGGCCGACGATTCCGTGGAGATCCGCGTCGTCGAACTCGGCGAGACCGACGGCGAGAGGGTGGCGATCCTCAAGGGCCTGCAGGTCGGCGACCAGGTGGTGATCGACGGCGTCGACCGCCTGCGCGACGGCGCCAAGATCCGCCGCCCGAACGCCGCGCCGCGTGCGCCGGCCGGTCCGCCGGTCGCCAACGCGCCGCCCGATGGCCAGACGCAGGGTGCGCCCGCCGACGGGCAGCGTCGTCGGCAGCAGGCCAATGGCGCCGGCGCCGGCACGGGCGGGCCCAATCCCGGCCGGCCGGCGACCCAGACCAACCAGTAGCGCACTCGCGACATGAATCCGTCGCGGATATTCATCGAACGGCCGGTCGCGACCTCGCTCTTCATGGTTGCGATCATGCTGGTCGGCATCATCGCGTATCGCTTTTTGCCTCTGTCGGCGCTGCCGCAGGTCGACTATCCGACCATCCGCGTGCTGACCGTGTATCCGGGCGCCAGCCCGGAGGTGATGACGACTTCTGTCACGGCGCCGCTGGAGCGGCAGTTCGGCCAGATGCCGGGGCTCAACCAGATGACGTCGACCAGCTCGGCCGGCGCCTCGTCGATCACGCTGCAGTTCGACCTCAAGCTCGGGCTCGACATCGCCGAGCAGCAGGTCCAGGCGGCCATCAACGCCGCGGGCAATCTCCTGCCGGGAGACCTGCCGTCGCCGCCCATCTACGCCAAGTTCAATCCGGCCGACGCGCCGGTGCTGACGCTGGCCGTCACCTCGAAGACCGAACCTCTCACCAGGGTCCACGATCTCGTCGATACGCGCCTCGCGCAGAAGATCTCCCAGATTCCCGGCGTCGGCCTGGTGAAGCTGGAAGGCGGCCAGAAGCCCGGCGTCCGCATCCGCGCCAACCCGACGGCGCTCGCCGCCTACGGCATCAACATCGACGACCTGCGCACCACCATTTCAAACGCCAACGTCAACACGCCGAAGGGCAATTTCGACGGGCCGGCGCGCGCCCTGACCATCAACGCCAACGACCAGATTACCGACCCCGACACGTTCCGCGACATCATCGTCGCCTATCGCAACGGCGCACCGGTGCGCATTCGCGACGTGGCCTCGGTCGAGGAGGGACAGGAGAACAACCGCATCGCCGCCTGGATGGACAATACCCAGGCGGTGATCGTGAACGTGCAGCGCCAGCCCGGCGCCAACGTCATCGAGGTGGTCGACCGCATCAAGACCCTGCTGCCGACGTTGCGCGAGACCCTGCCCAACTCGCTCGACGTCACGGTGCTCACCGACCGCACGCTGACCATCCGGGCCTCCGTGCGCGACGTGCAGATCGAACTGGGCTTCGCCGTCGTGCTGGTCGTGGCGGTGATCTTCGCCTTCCTGGGCGATGCCCGCGCCACGCTGATCCCCAGCCTGTCGGTGCCGCTGTCGCTCGTCGGCACGCTGGCGGTGATGTATCTCGCCGACTTCAGCCTCAACAACCTGTCGATCATGGCACTCACCATCGCGACCGGCTTCGTGGTCGACGATGCCATCGTCATGATCGAGAACATCGCCCGCTACATCGAGCGCGGCGACGACCCGAAGCAGGCGGCGCTGAAGGGCTCGAAGCAGATCGCCTTCACGGTCGTGTCGCTCACCGTCTCGCTGATCGCGGTGCTGATCCCGCTGCTGTTCATGAGCGACGTGGTCGGCCGCCTGTTCAGCGAATTCGCCGTGACGCTGTCGGTCACCATCCTGATCTCCGCCGTGGTGTCGCTCACCCTCGTGCCCATGCTGTGCGCGCAGTTCCTGCGCCAGCGGCCGCATCCGCCGGCGGCGCCGGCTGCCACAAAGGCGCCAGCCTCTGCCCGCGACGAGGAGATCGGGACCGGCTGGTTCGCCGGCATGATCCGCTTCTACGATCGCTGCCTGATCGTCGTGTTCCGGCACCAAGCACTCACCCTGCTGGTCGCGGTCGGGACGGTCGTGCTGACGGTCGCGCTCTACGTCGCGATCCCCAAGGGCTTCTTCCCGGTGCAGGACACCGGTCTGATCCAGGCCGTGACCGAGGGGCCGCAGAGCGTCTCTTTCGCGTCGATGAGCGAGCGCCAGCGCGTGCTGGCCGAGGCGATCCTCAAGGACCCCGCCGTCGAGAGTCTCACCTCGTTCGTGGGCGTCGACGGCACCAATCCGACGCTGAACTCGGGGCGCATGCTCATCAACCTCAAGCCGCGCAGCGAGCGCTCGCTGTCGGCGGCCCAGGTGATCCGGCGATTGCAGCGGGAGACGGCCTCGGTGCCCGGCATCTCGCTCTACATGCAGCCGTCGCAGGATCTCACGATCGATTCGACGGTGAGCCGCACGCAGTACCAGTTCGTCCTGGAATCGGCCAACGCCTCCGAGTTCGACGCCTGGGTGCCGCGTCTCATGGACCGGCTGGAGAAGCTGCCCGAGCTGGTCGACGTGACGAGCGACCTGCAGAACAAGGGCCTGTCGATGTTCATCCGCATCGACCGCGACGCCGCGGCCCGCTTCGGCATCACCGCCGCCACCGTCGACAACGTGCTCTACGACGTGTTCGGCCAGCGCATCGTGTCGACCGTCTACACCCAGTCCAACCAGTACCGGGTGATCTACGAGGTCGAGCCCGAGATGGCGGCGTCGCTGAAGTCGCTCGACAGTCTGTACCTGCCCAGTTCGGCGAGCGGCAAGCAGGTGCCGCTTTCCGCCATCGCGACCTTCGAGGAGCGGACCGCGCCGCTGCGCCTGGACCGGTTCGGCCAGTTTCCGGCGACCACCATCTCCTTCAACCTCGCGCAGGGCTACGCGCTCGGCCAGGCGGTCGACGCCATCGTCGCGGCCCAGCGCGAGATCGGCATGCCGCGCTCGATCACGACCCACTTCCAGGGTGCGGCGCTCGCCTTCCAGAAGTCGCTCGACAGCCAGCTCCTGCTGATCCTGGCGGCCATCGTCACCGTCTATATCGTGCTGGGCGTGCTCTACGAGAGCTACATCCACCCGATCACGATCTTGTCGACCCTGCCGTCCGCCGGCATCGGCGCGCTGCTGGCTCTCATGCTCGCCGGCACGGACCTCAGCATCGTGGCCATCATCGGCATCGTGCTGCTGATCGGCATCGTGAAGAAGAACGCGATCATGATGATCGACTTCGCGCTCGATGCCGAACGCAACGAGGGCAAGGCGCCCCGGGAAGCCATCCACCAGGCCTGCCTGCTGCGCTTTCGGCCCATCCTGATGACCACGGTGGCGGCGCTGGTGGGCGCGCTGCCGCTGATGCTGGGCTCCGGCACCGGCTCCGAGCTGCGCCAGCCGCTCGGCCTCACCATCGTCGGCGGCCTGATCGTCAGCCAGTTGCTGACCCTGTTCACGACGCCGGTGATCTATCTCGCCTTCGATCGGCTGGGGCGTCGCATTCGCGGCGTGCCGGTCGATACGCCGCGGCATCCGGTGCGCGTAGAAGCCGGCGAGGGGACTTCGTGAACCTCTCGGCGCCCTTCATCGCGCGCCCCGTCGCCACGACGCTGCTCACCATCGGGTTGGCGCTCGCCGGCATGGTGGCATTCTTCGGCCTGCCGGTCTCGCCGCTCCCGAAGATCGATTTCCCGACCATACAGGTGACCGCGAACCTTCCGGGTGCGTCGCCCGAGACGGTGGCGACCAGCGTGACGACGCCTCTCGAACGGCGGCTGGGGGCGATCGCGGGCGTTACCGAGATCACCTCGTCGAGCACGGTCGGCAATTCGCGCATCACGCTCCAGTTCGACCTGTCGCGCGACATCGACGGCGCGGCCCGCGACGTGCAGGCGGCGATCAGCGCGGCCCGCGCCGACATGCCGGCCGACCTGCGCAGCAACCCGCAGTATCGCAAGCTCAACCCGGCCGATGCGCCGGTGATGGTGATCGCGCTCACCTCGAACACGATCGGCCAGGGCCGGCTGTTCGACGCCGGCTCCAACATCCTGCAGCAGAAGCTCAGCCAGGTGAGCGGCGTCGGCCAGGTGACGCTGGGCGGCAGCTCGCTACCCGCGGTCCGGGTAGAGCTCAATCCGACGGCGCTCACCAAGTACGGTATCGGGCTGGAAAGCGTGCGCGCCGCGCTGGCGGCCGCGAACGCAAACTCGCCCAAGGGGGCCATCGAGGTCGGCGATCAGCGCTACCAGATCTATTCCAACGACCAGGCCCGTGCGGCGGAGGAATACCGCTCGCTGATCATCGCCTGGCGCAACGGCGCACCGGTCCGGCTGTCGGACGTGGCCGAGGTGCTCGATTCGACCGAGAACATCCGCAACGAGGGCCAAGCCAACGGCAAGCGCTCGGTGCTGGTCATCATCTACAAGCAGCCCAACGCCAACATCATCGAGACGGTCGATGAGATCAAGGCGCTGCTCCCCGAATTGCAGGCCTCGATGCCGAACGACGTCGAGCTGCAGGTGGTGAGCGACCGCACCACGACGATCCGCGCGGCGCTCAAGGAAGTCGAGCACGCACTGGTGATCGGCGTCGTGCTGGTTGTGCTGGTGACCTTCGCCTTCCTGCGCTCGGCCCGCGCCGGCTTCATCGCCGCCGTGACCGTGCCGGTGTCGCTGGTGGCGACCTTCGGGGGCATGTACCTGCTCGGCTACAGCCTGAACAACCTGTCCCTGATGGCGCTCACCATCGCTGCGGGCTTCGTGGTCGACGACGCGATCATCGTGCTGGAGAACGTGACCCGCCATCTCGAGGCCGGCATGTCGCGCGTCGACGCCGCCCTCAAGGGGGCCCGCGAAGTCGGCTTCACCGTCGTGTCGATGAGCGTGTCGCTGATCGCCGTGTTCATCCCGATCCTGCTGATGGGCGGCATCGTGGGCCGCCTGTTCCGCGAGTTCGCCGTGACGCTGTCGGTGGCGATCCTGATCTCGATGGTCGTGTCGCTGACCACCACGCCGATGATGTGCGCCTACGTGCTGCGCGCGCCCAACGAGCATCGCCGGCCCAATTTCTTCGCGCGCTTCAGCGAGCGGGGGCTGGGCGGCCTGCAATGGCTCTATGGCCGCAGCCTGGGCTTCGTGCTGCGCCACCCGCTGCTCACCATGCTGGTCTTCCTGGCCACCGTGCTGCTCAACATCCACCTGTACGTCACGATTCCGAAGGGCTTCTTCCCGCAGCAGGATACCGGCCGCCTGATGGGCGGCATCCGCGCCGACCAGAGCATCTCCTTCCAGGCCATGCGCCGGAAGTTCCGGCAGTTCGTCGAGATCGTGCGCTCCGATCCCGCCATCGAGAGCGTGGCGGGATTCACGGGCGGCGGGCAGACCAATTCGGGCTTCATCTTCGCCACCCTGAAGCCGCTGGCCGAGCGCGACGTCACCGCCGACCAGGTGATCCAGCGGCTGCGGCCCAAGCTCGCCCAGGTGCCTGGCGCCATGCTGTTCCTGCAGGCCGTGCAGGACATCCGCGTCGGCGGCCGCCAAGGCAACGCGCAATTCCAGTTCACCCTGCAGGCCGATTCGCTGCCCGACCTCTACACCTGGGGTCCGAAACTCACCCAGGCGCTCCAGGCGGACACGTCGGTGATCACGGACGTGGATTCGGATCAGCAGCAGCGTGGGTTGCAGCTCAATCTCACCATCGATCGCGACGCGGCGAGCCGGCTGGGCGTCTCGACACGCAACATCTCGGCGACCCTCTACGACGCCTTCGGCCAGCGCCAGGTCTCGACCATCTACAACGCGCTGAACCAGTACCATGTCGTCATGGAGGTGGCGCCGCAGTGGTGGGAGAATCCGGAGTCGCTGAAGGAGATCTACGTCAGCACATCGGGCGGCGCGCTGAGCGGCACCCAATCGACCGGCAGCATCGCATCAACGACCACGACCGCGACATCCACGGGCGCGGCCGGCACCGGTGCGCTGACGATCGATCCCGCCCAGGCGGTGCGTAATCTCAGAACGAACCAGATCGCCGTGAGCGGCCGCGGCTCGGCTTCTACCGGCGCGGCGGTCAGCACGACACCGGAGAAACTGGTGCCGCTGTCGTCGGTGACGCGCTGGGACTACGGCACCACGCCGCTCGCCGTGAACCACCAGAGCATGTTCGTGGCCAGCACCGTCTCGTTCAATCTCGCGCCCGGCAAGACGCTGAGCGATGCCGTGCAATACGTGAACGACACGATGCGGGAGATCGGCGTGCCGACGACCCTGCACGGCTCCTTCCAGGGCACGGCACGCGCGTTCCAGCAATCCCTCGGCAACCAGCTCCTGCTGGTGCTGGCGGCGCTGGTTGCCGTCTATATCGTCCTCGGCATCCTGTACGAGAGTTACATCCACCCCATCACGATCCTGTCCACCCTGCCGTCGGCCGGCATTGGTGCGCTGCTCGCGCTGCAGTTCTCCGGCGTGGAGTTCAGCATCATCGCCATGATCGGCGTGCTGCTGCTGATCGGCATCGTGAAGAAGAATGCCATCATGATGATCGACGTGGCGCTGGAGCGCGAACGCGCCGAGGGGCTCGATCCCGCAAAGGCGATCCACGAAGCGGCACTTCTGCGCTTCCGTCCGATCCTGATGACGACCATGGCCGCGATCCTGGGTGCCCTGCCGCTGGCGCTCGGTTATGGCGATGGCGCGGAGTTGCGTCGTCCCCTCGGCATCTCGATTATCGGCGGCCTCATCGTGAGTCAGATCCTGACCCTGTACACCACACCCGTGATCTACCTGTATCTCGACCGTTTCCGCCGCCGCGACCGCGACCGGCCGAGCCGTGTCGCCCGTGCCATGGGCAGTGCCGGAGCGCCGGCATGAGGCGTAGCGTGGCGTCGCTTCTTCCGCTGCTGCTCGTTTCGGGTTGCCTCGTCGGGCCCGACTACGAGCGCGCGCCGCCGGCCAGCCCGGTGGCCCCCGCCTACAAGGAAGCCGAGCTTCCGCCCGGCGCCGCATCGATCTTCCGGCCGGCGCAGCCGCAGGACGCGGCGGATCGCGGAACCTGGTGGCGCGTCTACGGCGATCCGACGCTGGATAGTCTCGCGGCGCAGATCGACGTCTCGAACCAGAACCTCAAGATCTTCGAGGCCAACTATCGCCGGGCGCGCGCGATCATCCGGCAGGATCAGTCGGCGCTCTATCCCAGCATCTCCGGCACCGGATCCGCGCAGCAGACCGGCACCGGCGGCCTGCGCGGCACCACGGCGGCCGGCGGCACGTCGACGGTGACGCGATACGATTCGACGATCGGCCAGTACTCGACCGGCTTCACCCTCAACTGGGAACTAGACCTGTGGGGCACGCTGCGCCGCCAGGTCGAGAGCGATTCGGCGTCGGCGCAGGCGAGTGACGCCGATCTCGCCAACGCACGGCTCTCGGCCCAGACCGATCTCGTGATCAACTACGCCTCGCTGCGCATCTCCGACGATCGCAAGCGCCTCTACGAAGCGACGGTCGCGGCCTACCTGCGCTCGATGCAGATCGCGCAGAACCAGGTCGACGCCGGCATCGTCTCGCGCGTCGACCTCGTTCAGGCGCAGACGCAGTACGAACAGACGCGCGCCCAGCTCGTGAACGAAGGCATCAATCGCGCGCTGCTCGAACATGCGATCGCGCTTCTGGTCGGCAAGGCGCCCTCCGAGGTGAGCATCGAGCCGGCGCCCACGCGCCTCACGATCCCCACGGTCGATTCCGGCGTGCCCTCGACCCTGCTGGAGCGACGGCCCGACATCGCATCGGCCGAGCGCCAGATGGCGGCGGCCAACGCCCAGATCGGCGTGGCCAAGGGCGCCTTCTATCCGCAGATCTCGCTGGGCGCGACCATCGGCTTCCTCAGCGGCGGCCTGGGCTCGCTGCTGCAGCTCGGCACGGCGGCCTGGTCGGTCGGGCCGCAGATCGCCGGCACGCTGATCGACGGCGGCGCGATGGCGGCCCAGGTGCAGGGCGCGCGCGCCAGCTACGACGCCACCGTTGCGACCTACCGGCAAACCATCCTGACGGCTTTCCAGCAGGTCGAGGACGCGCTGGCGCAGCAGCGTATTCTCGTCGCGCAGGAGCGGGTACAGCGTGCGGCCGTCGCCGCCGCGCGCGAGGCCGAGCGGCTCTCGCTCAACCAGTATCGCGTCGGCACCGTGCCCTATACGACTGTGGTGCAGACGCAGGCGTCGGCGCTTGCAGCCGAACAGTCCCTGCTCACCGTCCGCCTCAACCGGCTCATCGCCAGCGCCAACCTGGTGAAGGCGCTGGGTGGCGGCTGGCGCCAGGAAGACCTGCCGCCGCCGGTGCCGATCGGCGGCCTCAAGCAGGCCAATCCCGCGCCGCCGGCTTTCCCGCCCCCGGGACGATAGGCGGCTTCTGGCTATCCCTTCGGGGACTCGACAAGGCACGGAGAGAAGGATTTTCTTCTCCCGTCGCGGCCCGGAGGCCGGACCTGTCGTCCAACAGTCGGGCGTCGGCAGCCATTTCCTTTGACTGCGACGCAAGCTGCCACGAGGTTGGCCGCTCGTTGCAAACGCGAGGCCGATCATGACCAATTCACGCCATCCCGAGACCCTGTCGCTGCACGCCGGCTGGCGCGCCGATCCCACGACCGGCTCGGTCGCGGTGCCGATCCACCAGACGACCTCGTACCAGTTTCGCGACACCGAGCATGCGTCGAACCTGTTCGCGCTGAAGGAACTCGGCAACATCTACACGCGCATCGGCAATCCGACCGTCGACGTGCTGGAGCAGCGCATCGCCGCGCTCGAAGGCGGCGCCGCGGCGCTGGCCGTCAGCTCGGGCCAGGCGGCTTCGGCCTTTGCGATCCAGAACCTCGCCAAGGCCGGCGACAATGTCGTGAGCTCGACCGATCTCTATGGCGGGACCTGGAACCTGTTCGCCCACACGCTGAAGGACCAGGGCGTCGAGGTGCGCTTCGTCGATCCGTCCGATCCGCAGGCCTTCGCGCGCGCCACCGACGATCGCACCCGTGCCTACTATGCCGAGACGCTGCCCAACCCCAAGCTGGCGGTCTTCCCGATCAAGGAAGTGGCCGACATCGGCCGGCCGCTCGGCATTCCGCTGATCGTCGACAATACGGCGGCGCCGATCCTGACGCGGCCGCTCGACCATGGCGCGGCGGTCGTCGTCTATTCCGGCACCAAGTATCTCGGCGGCCACGGCAACTCGATCGCCGGCCTGATCGTCGACGGCGGCAACTTCGACTGGGGCGCGCATCCGAAGCGCCAGCCGGCGTTGAACACGCCGGACCCCAGCTATCACGGCGCGGTCTGGGTCGAGGCGGTGAAGCCGATCGGGCCGGTGGCCTACATCATCAAGGCGCGGACGACCCTGCTGCGCGATCTCGGCTCGGCCCTGTCGCCGTTCAACGCCTTCATGATCCTGCAGGGCATCGAGACGGTCGCGCTGCGCATGGAGCGCCACGTGAAGAACGCGCAGGCCGTCGCCGACTTCCTGGCCAAGCGGCCCGAGGTTGCGAAGGTCATCCATCCCTCGCAGCAGAAGGGCGAGACGCGCCGTCGGGCCGACGCCTATCTCAAGGGCGGCTATGGCGGGCTGGTCGGGTTCGAGCTGGCGGCGGGCCGCGAGGCCGGGCGCCGGTTCATCGATTCGCTGAAGCTGCTCTATCACGTCGCCAATATCGGCGATTCCCGCAGCCTCGC
>LSKJ01000887.1 GCA_001557035.1 Rhodospirillaceae bacterium CCH5-H10
CTACCGGCTCGGGCTTCAGCCCGGCCAGTTGGCGCGCATGCGGTCGATCTCGGTCTGGTTCGGGCGATAGGCCGGCGCCTTCGGATCGAAGGTGGTCCAGCCTTCCTTGCGATAGTCCGCGCCGCGCGCGACCGGATCGATCGGGCGATAGGTGGCGAGGATCGCTTCGACCCGGCTGGCGTCGGCGTCGTTGACGCGCGCCGTCACCAGCGTACCGCCGCGGCGCACGGACTCCGAGTAAACCTCGGCGTGCTCCTTGTCGGTGCCGGCATCGACCAGCGCACCGACGATGCCGCCCGCCGCCGCGCCGCCCGCGGCGACCGCCGCGGTCGAGGCGAGCCAGCCGGCCGCGACGACGGGGCCGAGGCCCGGGATCGCCAGCAGGCCGAGTCCGGCCAGGAGGCCCGCGCCCGCACCGACGGCGCCGCCGATGCCGGCGCCGGCCGCCGTCTTGTTCACGTCATCGACGTCGGCGTATTCGGCGCTGACATACTTGTTGGCAACGATGCTGACATCCTTGCTGGGGATGCCCGCCTTCTCGACGGCATCGACGGCGGCGCGCGCCTGGGCATAGCTGTCGAAGGCTCGGCTAACGGTCTTCATGAGGGAGTTCCTTTCGATTCGTTGTTGTGATTGTCGGGATTACTGGCTGGTGGCGACGACGTTGCCCTTGTAGTCGACGGCAACCTGCACGGGCTTACCGGCCTGCTGCGCGGTGCCGCGCCAGATGCCGTCGCCGTCCTTCGTCATGGCCGTCACGCCGTCCATGCCCTGCGCGATCACGCGGTCCTTGGCCTGGGCCTCGGTGAATGAGTTCGACCCCTTCAGCGGCGCGCCGGCATCGGCCTGCTTCGTCTTGTAGGCATCGGCCTTGCAGGCGTTCATGAATTCGGTCTGCGTGATCGTGCCTTCGGTGGCGACCGTCATGCCGGCGACACGCATGAACGACATGTAGCGGATGGCTTCGCCGCCCGAGACGTTGCCGTCGCTGTTGGCATCGGCCTTCTTCCACATCTCGGTGCACTCGGCATCGGTGGCTGCGAAAGACGGCGCGGCGGCGATCATCGTGGCGAAGGCGGCGGCTGCGATAATCTTCTTCATGATGTGACCTCTTCGTTGATTTATTCGTGGCTGATCAGTTCAGCCGCGCGCCTTCAACGCGCTTTGGCGCAAAGGTTGCTGCGCAAATCGATACGTACGCGGCCGTACGCAGCGGCCCGCAATGGCACGGAGATCGTGCGCCCGTGCAGGGAGTATTAAGCTGAGTGGCCGTCCTGAAGTGCCAGGGTCTTTCCGGTCGAGAAAGAATCACCAGCGTAAAACCACCTCACCCTGAGGAGCGTTCCTCAGGGCCTGGCCGGAAATGAATGCAGCAAAAGCAAGAGGCTATGAATAGCGCCAACAACCTCATCCTGAGGAGCCGTGCGGAGCACGGCGTCTCGAAGGATGGGAACGCGCACCTTGTCTGTTGCCCATCCTTCGAGACGGCGCTTCGCGCCGCCTCAGGATGAGGGCGGTAGGTCAATCCGAGATGGAAAGCCCCTAGCAGACGTCGCCGTCCAACGGCGGATTTCGAGTCTGGACGGAAGGCCTCTTGTCCGCGGGATCGGGCAGCGCATGGCCACCGCGCGCGGCACGACCCTGGCGCTCGAGGCCGGCTGAATCGATGACGGTGATCCAGCGGCGACCGATCAGCAGGAAGCGCCGGTCGGCAAGATAGGCCAGTCCCTCCGTGACCGAGGTGCGCCGCGTGCCGATCAACCGCGCCAGCGTCTCGTGAGTCACGGCAAAGCTCGACTGCCCGGTCAGGGCCATTGCCCGGCTCAGCCATCGCGCCAGATTCGAGATCTGCAGGGAGCGGGTCCGCTCCTCCGCATGGCGTGCCGCTTCACGCAACGCCACACGGCATTGGGCCAGCATCGCCTCGTGGACCGAAGGATGTTCACCCGCCAACTGGCGCAGAATGGATGTCGGGATCGACCAGGCCTCACCTTCGACGGTCACGACGGCATCCAGCCCGAGCGCGTCGGATCCCAACAGGAGATCCGGGACGCTGGTGCCGCCCGCGCCGAGGCTGAGAATCTCCACGCCGCTCTGCGGTGACACGAAGCTCAGCAGAAGGCTGACGGGGAAAAAAGTGAGCGCAGGTTCCGAGTCCTGGGTACGCACCCGCTGGCCTGCGCTCACGCGGGTCTTCCGCAATTCAGGCGCGAGCACACTCCACGCGTGCTCGTCAATTCCGGGTGGGGCGCGACACGGCGAAAGTCGGGACGGTCCGCTCATGCCCGATTCTTACTACAGAGTTTCGGGAGCGCGAACGCCCGGACAGCAGAAAATCCGGTTCAGGGCGTGCGCCTGCGTGGCCTCAAAGAGCGACCAGGTCGACGCGGGTCGCATCCCGCTTCTTCACGAGTTCACCCAGGACATACAGGCGCAAGGCGCTCGAGAGGTTGACGTCCTCCGACGTTCTCGCGCGATCGACTTCCGAGACCAGCGTATTCAGCGACACCGGCCGCTCGCGCGCCAGCCGCACCAGTTCGGTCCAGAAGGCATCCTCCAGCGAGATGCTGGTGCGGTGACCGTCGATTGTGACCGATCGCTTTCGCATGGGTGGACTTTAGAATCGTCGTCCACGCACCTCAAGCACTCCCTGCCCTTTGGCGGTTTCGCGCGGAGATTTTGTCAACCCGACGGATTCTCCTCATGCGTGTCGCTGTCCTATGGCGCCGGACAGCGTGACGCCATCAGATCCGCCCCCACTGCTGACGATCCGCCTCCTCGCGCTCCCGGGCCGCCCGAACGCGACGACCGGCCCCACGGGAGTCCGGCGGCCCCGCAACGGCGAGAAGCGACTCATGACGCGCTTCGTCCAACAGAAAACGACGCAGGCCACGCCACGGCGTCGCCTCGAGGTCGCGGCCACCCACGATTTCGCAAAGCCGCGCGAAGTCGGCGGGCTCGGTTACCGCGCAATGAATGAGCAGTTCACCGCTGTCGCGCAGGGGCTGGACGGCGAAGTCTCCCCCAAGCTTCGACTGCGTGCAGGTGCGCACCATCAGGTTGGCGGCGAACCGCAAGCGCGCCGTGTCAAACGGGTCGTCGGCTGCCGGTCCACCACCGAAGTCGGAGGCGATTTCGGCAACGATGAGGAAGGCGTTCCCGGGCCGTGTTCCCAGGTCGCTCCAGACAATACGTGCCATTCAAATCCCTTCCCCACCTTTCCGTCCAAATTGTCCGGTTCCGGACGGAAGGTGCAGCGTATCCGTGCCTGCAGTGACGTCGACCTCCGTACGGGGCTCAATCGTCGGCGCCCCAGTCCTCTGCGGACCCCGCTTCACCCTGGGGCTTGCGAGGGACGAGCGTCGTATCGCGGCGTTCCCGGATCAGCCGCTCCCGCGCCGAGAGGCGGCGCCGGGTCGCTGCCAAAGCACGCAACGCAGCGAGCTCCGTGCCGATGGAGGAATTAAAGCTGCCTGGCATCCTGCCCTCCGCTAGCCGAAGACAGGTTGGCAACGAAGGCTTCGTGCCGGGGTTGCACGAAAAGCGTGATAAAAAAGTGACGCCCGGACAGTGACGGCGCGCCGTGCCGGCCGTCAGGATCCCGAATTGTCCGGAACGCGCAGGACCTTGCGAAGGGCTTCACTCAGCTCGGCGACCGTGATGTCGTCATGCAGGCCACGCATCAGGACGACCCCGTCGGGAATGGGTTCGACGTGCTCGGCGGCGCGGATCGCGTCGAGGCCGGCCTCGTAACGCTCCTCCTTGAGGCAATCGATCGCCGAGAGGACATGATAGGCCTCCCTGCGATTGGGATTGCGCTTGTAGCGTTCAAGCACCGCCACGAAGCGATGAACGCGCTGGGAAAGAGATTGACGTGTCGCTTCTGGCGCCATGGCGAGGGTGATAACGCACCTGCTCCGGTCGTTCCACCCCGAACGGCAGCCTCCGAAATTCATTCATGCTTCGTGCGCGCTGCGCGAAACGTGACAGATCCGGTCCCATGCCGTTGCGCCGACAAAGAATTCGTCACTTCCCGTCGGCGTGACAGAAATCCGCTCGATCCGTCGAACTCGTGACGGTACGGGCCTTGAAGTCGTAGGTTTCAGTGAAGGCCGGCTTCATGGGGGCGCTTCCCTTCTTCCAATAGACGGTCCGCTCCAGTGTCGTGCCGTTCAGCCTATGGGAGGCGAAGGATTCGACCACGGTGCCATCGGCCTCGCGAGAATTGCCCAGTGTCACGGGCGTTCCTTCCTCCGACAACCTGGTCCTGATCGGACCGCTCACGCCGTACAATTCCTTGCCGATGACCTGATAGGTGGTGGGTTCCTTCATCGGCACGCCGCGATAAAGGAGATGACAATCGAGGGAGAGCGACGGTGCCGCGGCGGCGGGCGCAGCTTGGGTCTGTGCCTGGGCGGCCAGCGCCACCAGAGTTGCCAGGGCCGCGCCGCCGGGAAATGCCAGCTTCATGAAGAACCTCCGGAAAGTATCGCCGATTCAATACGCGAAGGTCCGATAGGTTGCCGTCTGTCGGGCGACCCGTCGCGGCGCAGCCTCGAGCCCAAAAGTTGCACGGCCGGCATATTGACCGGCGTCCACGGGCTGCCATTCTCCCAGTCGACACAACGGGGGAAATGCGATGACCGAGACAGTCGACCAGGCTGAGAAGCGAGCCGCGCAGCGCCGGCGGATGTATGTGAGCGGTCATCTGCCCGAATTGTTCAAGGAGCGGGAGCGAATCAGGGCGGAACTGCATGCGGCCGTTCCTCAGCTGAAAACCCTGACGGACAAGCTTGCCGTCAAGAATCTGCGGAACCGGATCTCCTATATGCGCCAGCGGTTGCCACTGCTGGCCGCAGAGGTGAAGGCGCTGGTCGACGAGCGCAAGACACTCCTGGAAACGATCCGCGCCGCCAGGAAGTCCGCTTCCTAGACGACGAAGAAGTCTGTGTGGTCGAGTGATCCTGTGAAGGTGGCGATGGTGGCGAACTTGACGGCCGCCACGCCGCCGACCCCGTCGGCGTCGTAGGAGAGGCTCTTCGACGCGGTGTCGTACAGGATGCGGTCGTCGGCCTGCGTCGCCACCGGGCCGGTGTTGAACGCGCCGGCGGCCAGAGCGCCGGTGCCGAGTGCGGCGAAGATCGCGTCGTCGAGCTGGATGGTGTCGGCGGCGTGATCGAAGGCGGTGATGCGGTCGACATTGTCGGCACCCAGGACGGTGCTGAAGCGGAACGTGTCGCCGCCGCCGTTGCCCGTCAGGGTGTCGGCGCCGAGCCCGCCATCGAGGATGTTCTGGCCGGTATTGCCCAGCAGGCCGTTGGCCAGTTCGTTGCCGGTGCCATTGATGTTCGCCGTGCCGTAGAGCGACAGCTTCTCGACGTTGGCGCCCAGCGTGTAGCTGACCGACGCCCGGACCGTGTCGCTGCCTTCGTCGGCCGCCTCGATCACCACGTCGCCGGCATCGTCCACGACGTAGCTGTCGTTGCCCAGCCCGCCGGTCATCGTGTCGGCGCCCAGCCCGCCGTCGAGGACGTTGATCCCGTCGTTGCCGGTCAGCGCGTTGGCCAAGCCGTTGCCAGTGCCATTGATCGTGGCGATGCCCGTCAGCACCAGATTCTCGACGTTGGCCGTCAGCGTGTAGGAGATCGACGACTGCACCGTATCGGTGCCTTCGCCCGCGGCCTCCAGGATCATGTCGCCGGCGCCGATCACATAGGTGTCGTTGCCCAACCCGCCCGCCATCGTGTCGGCACCCGCGCCGCCGTCGAGCAGGTTGTCGCCGGCGTTGCCGGTCAGGATGTTGACCAGGCCGTTGCCGGTGCCGATCAGATTGGCCGTTCCGGTGAGGACGAGGTTCTCGATATTGGCGCCCAGCGCGTAGTCGATCGAGGCACGGAC
>LSKJ01000089.1 GCA_001557035.1 Rhodospirillaceae bacterium CCH5-H10
GGCGATCGGCAGGCGCAGCCTGACCTCGCGCACGCCCGGCCTCATCGGACCGATGTCGAAGGTGCCCTTCTCGCCGATCTTCGGCGGATCCTCTCGGGGCGGATCTTCGCGCGGCGGATCCTCCCGGGGCGGATCTTCGCGGGGCGGATCGCCAAGATCGACGATCTCGATGAACGGATCCTCCGGCGGCGGGTCGCCTTCAGGCAGGGTCTCGTTCCACGGATCGTCCATCGGCGGCGGATCGGGATCGGGCGGCGGCGCGCACTGCCACCAGGGAACGCAGGGGTCCATCTGGATGAACCCCATCTTCTCGAACTTGCGCACGAACGAGACCGTGCCGATCGTGTCGACCGGCCCGCGGCCGCCGCCGACATTGACCGGCCAGCCGTCGCGCACCGCATTGACCGGCGGCGTGCCGTCGCCCCAGTCGACCGTCGCGCCACCGCCGTCGCGCGGCACGGTGATGCGCGCGTCGATACCCTTCTTCGGATCGAGCCGCGAATAGGTGTGCACCAGCAGGTTGCCGCGCGCGCCCGCGCCGGGCGCGGCCGGAATCACCAGGCTTACGGTGACACTGGGCAGCCGCCGCTTCGCCCCGTCAGGCACCGTGCGCTGCAGGTCGGCATAGGGAATGGCGAGGCTGCGCACGCCGGGCGCGAGCGAACCCAGCGAGAACTGGCCCCTGTCGTTGGTCCGGACCTGCGTGCGCGCACCGCCGGCGCCATCGCCGGTGGAAACCAGAACGACGTCGCGGGCCGGGCGCAGGCCGCGCAAGGCCGCGCCGAGCGCCGCCGTGCGATCGACCGTCGGAATCGGGGGCGCAGGTGCTGCGGTTGGCGCCGGAGCAGGCGCGCGGTTCACCGGCCGTGGCGACTCGTTCTCCGGGATCCTGAC
>LSKJ01000888.1 GCA_001557035.1 Rhodospirillaceae bacterium CCH5-H10
TCGAGGCGGTGGCCGGTCGCATGCCAGACATAGGCCTCGGCCCCGTTGATGTCGGCGCCGGGAGGAAGCGGGGGCGCCAGACGGTCGAGTGCTGCCGCAATGCGTGAAATAGTGGCTTTAAGGTCTTGATCCATCGTCGCCGGCCGCTGAAAAGGGGGGCGACCATATCGTCCCCCGCTTGCGTTGCAAAGCGGGGCAAGACCGCTATAGTCCGCGCGCTTTTTCGACGGCCGGAAGATTCGGGAGCAGAAGATGTTCATTTCGCAGGCGTGGGCGCAGGGTGCAGGTGGCGGTGGCGGGGATTTCCTCGTCCAGCTCTTCCCGCTGGTCCTCATCTTCGTCGTCTTCTACTTCCTGCTGATTCGTCCGCAGCAGGCCAAGGTGCGTGCCCAGCGCGAGATGCTGGCGGGCGTGAAGCGCGGCGACCGCGTCGTCACCGGCGGCGGCATCATCGGCCTGGTCACCAAGGTGATCTCCGACAACGAGGTCCAGGTCGAACTTGCCGAGGGCGTGCGGGTTCGCATCATCAAGCAGACCATCACCGACATCCTGACGCGCGGCGAATCGGTGCGCGGTCCGAAGGACAGCAACGAGGAAGACGACAAGCCCATGCTGCCGCCGCCGGCCCCCGCGCCGGAGCGCAAGAGCCTGCTGGGCAGCCTGTTCGGCGGCGGCAAGAAGTAACGAGCCCGAGAGGCTAGGTCGGCATGCTCAATCTTCCGCGCTGGCAGACGATCGTCATAGCCGGCATCACGCTGTTGTCGGCGCTGTTCGCGCTGCCGAACCTGCTGCCGTCCCGCGTGCTCGATCACCTGCCGCACTGGTATGCGACCAGCCGCATCAATCTCGGCCTCGACCTGCGAGGCGGTGCGCATTTCCTGCTGGAAGCCGATCTGCGCTCGGTTCTGAACGAGCGGCTGGCCAACCTGTCCGACTCGGTGCGCGCCGAACTGCGCAAGCAGCAGGTCCAGATCAAGGATGTTACGGTGGAGCCCGGTCGCGCGCTGGTCATCAGCCTGCGAGACGAGGCCAACCGCGCCAAGGCGCTGGAGGCGATCCGCGCTGTCGATCCGGCGCTGGCGATTTCCGGCAGTGGCGACACGATCCGCGTCGCCTACTCCGATCAGGAACTCGCGAGGCGAAAGAAGGAAGTGATCGACCAGTCGATCGAGATCCTTCGCCGCCGCGTCGACGAGACTGGTACACTCGAGCCCACCATCACGCGTCAAGGCGACGAGCGCATCCTGCTGCAGGTCCCGGGCATCAAGGACACGACCGACCTCAAGCGCAAGATCAACCAGACGGCCAAGCTGACCTTCCATCTGGTCAACGAAGACGTGGCTGCGACCGGTCAGAACATTCCGCAGACCTTGCCGCCCACCACCTACCTGGTGCCGACGCGCGAGGGCATGCAGGAGCTGCGCCGCACCAATCCCAAGGCCTGGGAAGACATCCAGAACGCCAATCCGCGCCTGTCGCCGGAGCAGGTCTGCCGCCGCTACCAGCCGCAGTGCCTGCCGGTGCTGAAGCGCGTGGTCGTGGGCGGCGAGGACCTCGACGATTCGAAGGCCACCTTCGAGCAGCAGCAGGGCGGCCGGCCGATCATCAGCTTCACCTTCAACTCGGCCGGCGGTCGCGCCTTCTGCGCTGCCACGCGCGCCAACATCGGCAAGCGTCTCGCCATTCAGCTCGATGGCGAGATCATCAGCGCGCCGGTCGTGCAGAGCGCGATCTGCGGCGGCAGCGGCATCATCACCGGCACCTTCACGACCCAGCAGACCCAGGAGCAGTCGCTCCTGCTGCGCTCCGGCGCACTGCCCGCGACGCTGACGATCATCCAGGAAAGCACCGTCGGCGCCGACCTCGGCGCGGATGCCATCCAGGCCGGTACGGTGGCGGCGCTGGTCGGTACCGTTCTGGTCGCGATCTTCATGTTCGTGGCCTATGGGCCGGTGTTCGGCGGCTTCGCCAACCTCGCCATGCTGGTGAACCTGCTGATGGTGTTCGCCGGCATGTCGATCCTCGGCGCGTCGCTGACCCTGCCGGGCATCGCGGGCCTCGTCCTGACCGCCGGCCTCGCGGTCGACGCCAACGTGCTGATCTACGAGCGCGTGCGCGAGGAAAAGGCCCTGGGCCGCTCCCCGTTCAGCTCTCTCGCCACGGGCTACGAGAAGGCCATGTCGGCGATCATCGACGCCAACCTCACGACCCTCATCGCCGGCGTCCTTCTTTTCGGCTTTGGCTCGGGTCCGATCCGCGGATTCGCGACGACGCTGACGCTGGGCATCATCACCTCGATGTTCAGCTCGACGATCTTCACGCGCATGCTGCTCGCCGTCTGGGTGCGCTGGCGCCGCCCCTCCGAACTCGTGATCTGAGGCGCAGCCATGTGGAAGCCCGTTCGCCTGTTCAACTTCAAGAAGAAGTTCGACTTCCTGGCTCAGCGCCGCGCCGCGCTGATCCTGTCGACCCTGATCAACATCGTCTCGATCGTCGGCGTCCTCACGATCGGCCTCAACTTCGGCATCGACTTCAAGGGCGGCATCGCCATCCAGGCCAAGGCCAAGGACGGCAAGGCCGAACTCGACCAGCTGCGCAACACCGTCGGCGCCCTGGGTGTCGGGGAAGTCTCGCTGCAGGAATTCGGCGATCCCAGCACCGTCCTGATCCGCGTCCAGCGCCAGGAGGGTGACAACCAGTGCGTCGCGGGCGCCCAGCGCGTGATGCAGAAGCGGGCCGGCCAGGGCTGGCTGGTCAAGCCCGGCGCCGCCGGCACGGGCGACGTCGAATTTACCTCTCCGACGGCGCTCGACGGCGCCAACTGGCGCGATGCGGTGAGCCGTGCCGGCCTGACCCTGCAGGAGCGCCAGCTTCCGCGGGGATCGACCAACACGGCCAAGGTCGACATGTCGGTCGAGCAGCGCGCCGAATGGTGCCAGCAGGTCGCCATCAAGCTGGTCGAGGATGCGATCGGTACCAACTACGAGCTGCGCGGCACCGAGTCGGTCGGTCCGAAGATCGGCGACGAGCTGATGCGCAGCGGCATCTGGGCCGTGATCGCCACGATGGTCGCGATCGCCATCTACGTCTGGGTGCGTTTCGAGTGGCAGTTCGCGGTCGGCGCGCTGATCGCCATGCTGCACGACGTGATCTCGACCATCGGCATCTTCGTGCTGTTCCAGCTCGACTTCAGCCTGACGGCGCTCGCCGCGGTGCTGACGATCGCCGGCTACTCGATCAACGACACCGTCGTGATCTTCGACCGCGTGCGCGAGAACATGCGCCGCTACAAGAAGATGCCGCTGCTCGATCTCCTCAACCAAAGCATCAACGAGACGCTGTCGCGCACCATGATGACCTCGGGCACCGTCTTCGTCGCCGTGGGCGCGCTGGTGCTGTTCGGCGGTCCGGTCCTGCACAGCTTCTCGATCGCCATGCTGTGGGGTGTCATCGTCGGCACCTACTCGTCGGTCTGGGTCGCCTGCGCGGGCCTCGTTTATCTCGGCCTGCGCGCCGACCAGCTTCGTCCCGCCGAAGACAAGGCGGACAAGACCGACAAGACGGAGCAGGCAGGGGCGTGAAGCCGCCGCTCCCGGGCCCCGCGGACAAGAGCCTGCCGACACCGGACCCCAAGCAGGTCCAGTACATTCGCAGCTACGGTCCCGGCCGCTTCCTGATCAGCGAGCGCGAATGGCACTCGCCGGTCCTGGTGACGCCGCCGGCGACATATCCCTGGACCGTCTCGCGGGCCGAGGACTTCACGCTGGAAAGCCTGGCGCCCCTGCGCGAGGCGGCCATCCCGACGGAGATCCTGGTGCTGGGCTGCGGCCTGCGCGCCGTATTCGTGCCGCCCGACCTGCGCGCCGCGCTGAAGGCGGCCGGCATGGGGATAGAGGTCGTCGACACGGGCTCGGCCTGCCGCATCTACAACGTGCTGCTGGCCGAAGGCCGGCGGGTGGCGGCGGCACTCGTTCCGCTGTAGGGAGCGGGCATGCCGTTCGATGTCTACCTGGCCTTCGTGGCCGCCTGCATCGTCCTGATCGTCATTCCCGGTCCGAACGTCGCGCTGATCGTGGCCAACAGCGTGGCGCATGGCGCGCGGTACGGACTCATGACGGTGGCGGGAACGGCGAGCGCCATGGTCCTCCAACTCGCCCTCGTGGTGCTGGGCGCGTCGGCGCTGCTCGGCCTGCTGGCCAGCGTGTTCGACTGGCTGCGCTGGCTGGGCGTCGCCTATCTGCTGTGGCTGGGCGTGCGGACGTGGCGCGCCGCCTCGAGCGATCTTTCCGGCATTGCGGCCGAGCCGCGTTCGGCTGCCGCGATTTTCACACGCGGTTTCCTGGTATCGCTCACCAACCCCAAGACGCTGCTGTTCTACGCGGCCTTCCTGCCGCAGTTCGTGTCGGCGGAGCCGGGCGCGGCGGCCGATCAGCTTCTGGTGCTTTCGGTGACGTTCCTTGTGGTCGCGGTCCTGCTCGATAGCGCCTGGGCGCTGCTGGCGAGCCGGCTGCGTTTCCTGCTGCAGGCCCGTGCGCGCTTGCGCAATCGCCTCACGGGCGGCCTGCTGATCGGGGCGGGCGTTGGCCTGGCCCTCGCGCGACGGCCGTGAATTCGACCGAAAACGGGGCCCCGCAGGGCCCCGTTTCCTTGTCGCGTATCGATGTCGATCAGATCGGCGCGTTCTGCTGCGCCACCATGCAGTAGAGCATGCCGATCGAGAACATGGTGTTGAAGCGGCTGGCGTAGAGGGCCTTGGGCGCCGCGGCGGCCTTCTCCTCGGCGGTCGCTTCGACGAGGCCGAGGATCTTCTGCTGGTTCGGCCAGATGATGAACCAGACGTTGAAGGCCATGACCATCGCCATCCACATGCCGATGCCGATCATGACGAAGCCCGGGCGCAGGGTGAGCGCCTCGACGAGGTACCGGTTCATCGCAGCCAGCAGGAGGCCGGTGATCACCGTGGCGAGGGCGGCGTAGCGGAACCACCACAGTACGGTCGGCGCGATGAACTTGGTGATGGCGGTGCGGCTTTCGGCCGGCTGGATCTTCGGCATGGTGGGCACCTGCACGAAGTTCAGGTACCAGAGCAGTCCGATCCACATGATGCCGCAAACCACGTGCAGCCACCGCATGATGACCGTCGCATAGGCATGGTCGACCTTGATCGACTGTCCGGTCACCGCGCCGGCGACGACAACGATCAAAATCAGAATCACGATACCTGCGGAAACGGTGCGCCCAAGAGAGGTAAACAAGGCACCCATGTTGAATATCCCCTTTTATCTTATTGAGGGGATTGAAGAATCCCCGATGGTCATATTGTAAACTCAACCCTGCCTGCGTTCAACGGTCGCACCCTGTCGTTATCCCCGATGCCCGAAACCCCGCCGAACAGTTACAGCGCCCCCGAGGCCTCTCACCGCTACGTGCTCGACCTGGTGCGCGGCGCGGACCGCGAGCGGTTCCTGGGGGCCCTGTTCGCGCCGGAGCCGCAGCGCAGCGGATTGCTGTCCCTGCTGGCATTCGACCACGAACTGGCGCGCACCCGCACCGTGACCCGGGAGCCGATGCTCGCCCGCATCCGGCTGGAATGGTGGCGCGAGGCGATGGCCGAAGCCGCCGGCAGCGGGAAGCCGCGAGTGCAGCCCATTGTCGAATCGCTCAGCGAAACCGTGCGGCGGCATGGGCTCCAGCGCGAAGCCCTGGTCAGCCTGATCGACGCCCGGGAAGAGGAGATTGAGGGGCCGCTGGATGTGATGACGGCCGGGCACGCACTGGCCGACCTCGAACTGGCGGTGCTGGGCGTCGAGGACACTGCCTCGCGGCAGGCCGCCCATGCGGTCGGCGCGGCCTGGCTGATGGGCGAGGGACCCGAGCGCGACCAGCTCGTGGGCGACGCGCGGGCGTTGCGCCGCAAGGTCGATCCGAAGGCGCTACCCATCCTGTTGCCGGCGCTCTCCCTTGGCCGGCCGATGGGGCCGCTGCGGAGGCCGCTGGCCTATTGGTGGGCGGCAAGGCGCGGGCGATACTGACGGACAACCCCGGAGGAAGCGTGGCGAAGACGAAGGCCAATGGCATCGAGATCGAGTACGAGACGTTCGGCAGGAAGGGCGACCCGGCCCTGCTGCTGATCATGGGCCTGGGGGCGCAATTGACGCTCTGGCCGGAATCGCTGTGCGAAGGGTTGGCGAGCCAGGGCTTCTTCGTCGTGCGCTACGACAACCGCGATGTCGGCCTGTCGACGGACTTCGACCAATGGGGCCTGCCCGACCTGATGGGCTCCTTCGCCAAGCTGATGAAGGGCCAGAAGGTCGACGCGCCCTATCTGTTGAGCGACATGGCCGCCGACGCGATCGGGCTGCTCGACGCGCTGGACATCGATCGGGCGCACATGGTCGGCGCCTCGATGGGCGGCATGATCGCCCAGGTGATCGCAGCGACCTATCCGCAGCGCACCCGTTCGCTCGTTTCCATCATGTCGACCAGCGGCCGCATGGGCCTGCCGATGGGCAAGCCCGAGGCCGTGGCGATGCTGTCCGCGCTGCCCGAGGGACCCGCCCGCGAGCAGCTCGTCGCGCACGGCATGAAGCTGCGCAGCGTGATCGGCAGCCCGGGTTATCCGACCGATCCGGCGACGATGCGCACGCTGGTCGAGCGCAACATCGACCGCCGCTACTACCCGCAGGGCGCCGCCCGGCAGTATCTCGCGATCATGGTCTCCGGCCCGCGCGTCGACCTCCTGAAGACGGTGAAGGTGCCGACGCTGGTGCTGCACGGCGACGACGATCCGCTGCTTCCGGTCGAGTGCGGCCGCGACGTGGCGAGCCTGGTGCCCGGCGCGAAGATCGAGACCTTCCCCGGCTGGGGCCATGATGTTCCCGAGCAGATGGTGCCCAAGCTGGTCGGCAGCATCTCCGGTTTCTGCAAGACTGCCTGAGGAACCATTCCCATGAAGTTCGGTATCTTCTACGAGCATCAGCTTCCGCGGCCCTGGGGCGAGAAGAGCGAGTACCAGCTCCTGCAGGATTCGCTGACCCAGATCGAACTCGCCGACCGGCTCGGTTACGACTACGCCTGGGAGGTCGAGCATCACTTCCTCGAGGAGTATTCCCACTCCTCCGCGCCGGAAGTTTTCCTCGGCGCCGCGAGCCAGCGCACCAAGCGCATTCGCCTCGGCCATGGCGTGATCCAGCTCACGACCAACAATCCGCACCGCGTCGCCGAGAAGGTCTCGACGCTCGACCTGCTGTCGGGCGGCCGCGTCGAACTCGGCATGGGCGAGGCGGCGGGGCCGGCCGAGCTGCATCCGTTCAACATCCGGGTGCGCGACAAGCGCGAGCGCTGGGAGGAGGCCGTGAAGGCCATCGTCCCGATGTTCTCGAAGGAGAGCTGGGAATTCCACGGGGAGTATTACGACTTCCCGGCCCGCAACGTGATTCCCAAGCCGTTCCAGAAGCCGCACCCGCCGCTCTGGGTCGCCTGCTCGAACATCCAGACGATCGGCAAGGCCGGCGAATGGGGCATGGGCGCGCTGGGCTTCACCTTCGTGACGCCCGAGGCCGCCCGCGCGTGGGTGCACAAGTACTACAACAACCTGCTGAACAACTCGAAGAAGCTCGCCGACTATCCCAGCAATCCCAACGTGGCGATGGTGTCGGGCTTCATGTGCGCGCCCACGGACGAGGAGGCCGAGGCCAAGGCCGCCGGCTGGACCTTCTTCATCTTCGCGCTCTCTTATTACGGCCGCAAAGGCGTCGATGCGCCGGGCACCTCCAATCTGTGGGACGAATACCAGGCGTGGCGCGGCGGACCGGAGGAGAAGAAAGCCCTGGAGTCGGGGCTGATCGGCTCGCCGGAAACGATCCGCAAGAAACTGCGCCAGTTCCAGGCGAGCCGCGTCGACCAGGTGATCCTGCTGAACCAGGCCGGCAAGACCAGCCACCAGGACATCTGCGATTCGCTCGATCTCTTCGCCCGCGAAGTCATGCCGGAATTCCATGCGGCGGAGGCCGAGCACCTTGTCTGGAAGCAGAAGGTGCTGGACCGCGAGATCGTGCTCGAGGATCTGGACGTCGCGAAATACGACATCTTTAGCCACCAGAACGAGCACATCGTCCGGCTCACGCCCGAGCAGCTGAAGCAGAAGATGGCGGAGAAGGAAGCGGCGGCGAAGCGCGCCTGAGGATCGGGCTGCCGACCTGGCCGAGATTGCGGCGTAGCGTCGGGCCGCGGGATATGGCCTAATCCCTCCAAATCGCGATCCACGAAGTGGACGCAGCAGTTGCCGTCAGGGAGGCAACGCACGATGTACAGCTACGTCGCGCGACGATTGGTGTTCGGGGCGCTTACGGTCATCGGCGTATCGATCATGGTGTTCGTGGTCATGCGCATCCTGCCGGGGGATCCCCTGGTGGCGATCTTCGGCGCCGAGGGCATGACCAAGCTGACCGATGCCCAGCGAGCCCACTACATGGCCGAGCTGGGCCTCAGCGATCCGCTGTGGGTTCAATACGTTTCCTGGGTGAAGGACATCGCGCGCGGCGACTTCGGGCGTTCGTTCTTCCGCTCCGAAAGCGTCGCCGACATGATCCTGCGGCGCGGACCCCTCACCGCCGAGATCGCGGCGATTTCGGTCGTGCTTTCGTGGCTGGTCGGCATTCCCGTGGCGATCATCAGCGCGATCAAGCCCAACAGCGTCGCCGACAGCGTCGCGCGCTTCACCAGCATCCTTTTCATCGCCGTGCCGGGCTTCTGGGTGAGCATGCTGATCGTGCTGGGGCTGCTCTTCTGGTTCGGCTATCGCGCGCCGATGGCCGGCGTGTCGTTCCTGGCCGATCCCTGGACGAACCTGCAGATCGTCATCGGCCCGGCCGTCGTACTCGGCCTGGGACAGGCCGCCTACATCGCCCGCATGGGCCGGTCGAGCCTGCTCGAAGTGATCCGCGAGGACTATGTGCGGACGGCGCGGGCCAAGGGGCTGAACAACAAATGGGTGATCGCGCTGCACGCGCTGCCCAACGCGCTGCTGCCCGTGATCACCCTGTCGGGCGTGCTTCTCGGCCTGGTGCTGGCGGGATCCATTCCGGTCGAACGGGCGTTCGCCACGCCGGGCCTCGGGTACGCGATGTTCACCGCCGTCAGCGAACGGGACGTCTTCGTCATGCAGAACCTCGTGTTCCTCTATGCCGTCGTTTTCGTCGGCCTGAACATCCTGGTCGATGTCACCATCGCCCTGCTCGATCCGAGGATCCGGTACCAATGACGGCTGCAACCACCGATCTCGCATCCGCACCGCCCTCCCGGCTGCGCCGGCTCCTGCGTGGCCTCGGGTCGTTCTTCCGTCGCGCGCCGCTCTCGGCCTTCTGGGGCGTGATCGCCGCCCTGATCGTCGCGACGGCGATCGCCGCGCCGCTGATCGCTCCCTATCCGCCGCTCAAGTCGGATTTCCGGGCGATGCAGAAGCCGCCGAGTGAGAAGCACTGGTTCGGCACGGACCAGATCGGCCGCGATACGCTGAGCCGCGTCATCTACGGCAGCCGGACGTCGCTCACGGTGGCGCTGGGGGCAGTGCTGTTCGGCACCACGGTCGGGGCGCTGTGGGGGCTGGCCTGCGGCTATTTCGGCGGACGCTTCGACATGGCCAGCCAGAGATTGATCGAGTTCCTGCAATCCTTTCCGGATTTGATTCTGGCGATGGCGATCGCCATGGCGCTGGGCGGAGGATTGATGACGGTCATCGTCGCGATCGCCATCACCCGAATACCCTTCGGCGGCCGGGTCATCCGCTCCGTCGTGCTGTCGTTGAAGGAGATGCAGTACGTGGAGGCGGCGCGCGGCATCGGTGCATCGCACAAGCGGCTGATGTTCCGGCACATCCTGCCGCAATGCGTGGCGCCCTACCTCATCCTCGCGACGACCCATCTCGGCGTGGCCATCGTCATCGAGGCATCGCTGGGGTTCCTCGGCGTCGGCATCCCGCCACCCGAGCCGACCTGGGGGAACATGCTGGCGGATGCGCTCAACTCCGGACTGGTGCCGCCATGGTGGCTGGTGTTCTTCCCGGGCGCCGCCATCACGCTCACGGTCCTGTCCTTCAACCTGCTGGGCGACGGCATCCGCGACATGCTCGATCCGCGGCTCCGCGGGTCTGTCTAGAGTCTTTCCGCCTCAGATCAACCTACCAACCTCATCCTGAGGAGGCCACGGAGTGGCCGTCTCGAAGGATGGGCAACAAACGTGGTGCTCGTGCCCATGCTTCGAGACGCGCTCCTGCGGAGCGCTCCTCAGCATGAG
>LSKJ01000889.1 GCA_001557035.1 Rhodospirillaceae bacterium CCH5-H10
GGTCTAGATCGGTCCCGCCATCGAGAAACGAGCGCACGACCATCGTCATGTCGGCGGCAATGGCAGCGAAGGCTTCCCAGCGGCAGACCGCGAAGACGTCGTTGAACGCCGGGTCGCCGAACGCGGCCTGGCCGAACCACGCCAGTGTGTTGCGCGAGAATTCGTAGGTCGAGCGCTGGGCAACGTACGAAGCCTCGCCGCTGACGAAGCGCGTGAGTTCGCCGCGCGTGCGAACGCGTTGCGGGAAAAGGTAGCGTCGGAACCCTGCAAACATCGTGGGTGTCGTCGGCGGCGCGGCCTGTGAATGGATATTCGACTAAGGTAGGGGGTGTCGTTGCGCTGACAGTGAATCACTCATGCGGTATATTCACATAGTCTGAGTATTTGAAAAGCAAGAAGCAAGGCGCCCGAACAGACCGGGCGATGGGGAGTTAAGCGTACCGTCGGGCAAATCCCGAAACTCATCGCGGCGGTAGATGTGCAGCGGCGCCTCCAACGTGTCCTTGGAGGAACGAGAGCATGGCGGAGAACAAACTGACGGCCTCTCAACAGGCCGCTTACTGGGAAAAAACGCGCGGGCTGATGCTGGTCATCCTCGCTGCATGGTTCATCTTCAGCTTCGTGATCCATATCTGGGCGCCGCAGCTCAACCAGATCCGCATCATCGGATTCCCGCTGGGCTACTACATGGCGGCCCAGGGCTCGCTGATCGCCTTCGTCCTGATGTGCGTCTGGAACGCCAAGTCGCAGGACAAGATCGATCGCGAATTCGGCGTCCAGGACGAGTGACGGGGGGAGAACGACCATGGCTGCAATGCAGGGCGGGTTTCTCGCCAACCTCGGGCGGGTCTACGCCCTCTACACGGGATCCTTCATCGGGTTCACGATCTTCATCGGCCTCCTCGAATTGGTGGGCGTGCCCAACCGCATCCTCGGCTATCTCTTCATCTTCCTGACCCTCGGCTGCTACGCGCTGATCGGCTGGCTGGCGAGGACCGCCGAGGTCAGCGAGTATTACGTTGCCGGCCGCTCCGTTCCGGCCTTCTACAACGGCATGGCGACGGGCGCGGACTGGATGAGCGCCGCGTCGTTCATCGGCATGGCCGGCTCGCTCTACTTCGGCGGCTATGGTGGCCTCGCCTTCGTTCTGGGCTGGACGGGTGGCTACGTGCTGGTCTCGATCCTGATGGCGCCGTACCTGCGCAAGTTCGGGCAGTTCACCGTGCCGGATTTCTTTAGTGCACGTTACGGCGGCAACCTGGCGCGCGGCCTGGCGGTCGTCGTGCTGATCACAGCGTCGTTCACGTACGTGGTGGCGCAGATCGTCGGCGTCGGCATCATTACCGCACGCTTCCTCGACATCCCCTTCCAGGTTGCCTGCTTCGTCGGCCTCCTCGGTATCCTGCTCTGCTCGATGCTGGGCGGCATGAAGGCGGTGACCTGGACGCAGGTGGCGCAGTACATCATCCTGATCATCGCCTACCTGATCCCGGTCGTCGTGCTGTCGGCCAAGGTCACGGGCGTTCCGATCCCGCAGATCATGTATGGCCAGGCGCTCGAGAAGATCGAGGCGCTCGAGAAGACCTTCGGCATCGCACAGCCCTACGCGTCGGCATTCACCGATGCCAAGGGCGCCTACAGCCCGACGGCGATGTGGAACTTCTTCGCGCTGATCCTCTGTCTGATGGTCGGCACGGCGTCGCTCCCGCACATCCTGATGCGCTACTTCACCACGCCGTCCGTCAAGCAGGCGCGCGACTCGGTGGCGTGGTCGCTGTTCTTCATCTTCCTGCTCTACTTCACGGCGCCGGCCTACGCGGCCTTCGCCAAGCTGGAAGTGTACCAGCACGTGATCGGACAACCGATCGCCAGCCTGCCGGCCTGGGTCTCCTCGTGGGGCAGCATCGGCCTCGTGGGCGCCTGCGACGGCGCCAACGCCGCCCAGACCTTCGCGCTGTGCAAGGGCGTCACCGGCAACGGCGACGGCATCCTGCAGCTTTCGGAGTTCCGCCTGCATACCGACGCGGTCGTGCTGGCGACGCCGGAAATCGCCGGCCTGCCCTACGTGATCTCCGGCCTGGTCGCGGCCGGCGGTCTCGCCGCCGCGCTCTCGACCGCGGACGGACTGCTGCTCGCGATCGCGAACGCGCTCAGCCACGACATCTACTACAAGATGATCGATCCCAACGCCGACACCAAGCGCCGCCTGATCATCAGCCGGGTCCTTCTCGGCCTGGTGGCCCTGGTCGCCGCCTACGTGGCGGGCACGCTGGGAGCGGACATCCTGTTCCTGGTGTCCTGGGCCTTCTCGATGGCGGCGGCCGGCCTGTTCGCGGGCCTGGTCCTCGGCATCTGGTGGAAGAGGGCCGGCGACGCGGCCGGTATCTGGGGGATCATCGTGGGCTTCGGCCTCTGCATGTTCTTCCTGATCGCGACCGAGTTCTACGGGCCGTGGGTCAAGCAGAGCCTCAGCTGGATGGGCGACATCAACATCGTGAAGATCCGCGGTCGCGACGTCGCGTACATCTGGGGCATCAACAACATCTCGGTGGGCATCTTCGGCATCCCGGCGGCCTTCATCGCCATGCTGATCGCCGGCTGGGTGAGCAAGCCGGCCTCGGCCGAGATGCAGGACTTCATCGATTCGATCCGGGTACCCGCCGGATCGGTGCGCAACGCCGAGGCGGCACATTGATCGCCGCCGCGACTTGAGGAAGGGTAGGGCGGGGCGCAAGCCTCGCCCTTTCCATTTGGACCGATGAACCAACCGGATTTCTTCTGGGGCTACCTGCCCTTCTGGATCGTGAACTACGGGCTGTCGCTCGTGGCCTGGGCCTGTATCGGGCGCTGGATGCTGTCGTTCTTCGTGCCGGCACTGCAGCCGCAGAACTACATATGGCGGTCCTTCGTCTGGCTCACCGGCTGGGCCATCGCCGCCGTGGGCTTCGTCACGCCGGCGTCGCTCGGGCAGCGCTGGCTGCCGCTGATCACGGCGTTCTGGCTGTTCTGGCTCCGCACTGGCTTCTACTTCGCCATGGCGTCGGCCGGTCTCACGCCGCGTCTTGCGGGTGGAGGCTGACGATGCTGCGCCACCAGGTCTTCGCCCTCGTGCTGGGGCTGGCCGTGTTCAACGGCATCTTCTCCCCGCTGGTGCACCTCGTTGCCGCCTACGGTCTCATCTGGGCGCCGCCATGGTTGCCCAACGATCCCAGCGTCATGTTCTATTTCTCCAGTCTGATCGTGGCGACGACGACGCTGCTGGTCTCGGGGGTGCCGGCCGCCCTGATCGAGCGCGCCATACCAGCCTCGCGGGAGGCGCCCGGTCCGAACTGGATCTGGGCTGCGGTGGCGCTGGTTCTCTGCTTCCCCGCCCTGGTCCGCGTCTTGCTCATGTCAGGTGCTGTGCAATAGGCTGCACCGGAGGGGCCGATGGATCGGATCGAGTATCTCGCGGACGTCATCGTGCGTCGCGGCTGCGGCTTCGCGCTGCTGGCGATCTGCACGGTCATGCTCGGTCTTTCCTACGACCTGCTGCTCTGCCTGAAGTCGGGAGCGATCCTGGAGGCGCTGCACGGATCGGTGCTCGGCCTGTTCGCGTACAACGCGCCGAAATGGAACCACAAGTCGACGGAGCTCTGGGTGCTCCTGAACAAGGGCGCGGACCTGCCGCCCAACTACCCGCCCGAACTGCTGCTCGAAGTGCTGCGAAAGACCTATCTCCGCTATGCCGAGATGGCGGGTCTCGTGACGCTGGCGCTCTGCATCGGCGCTGCGATCGTATGGGTCGTTCGCGGCTGACGTCGCACGGCTTCTGAAATTCCGCAGACGACATTCGACTTTGGTCTCGCAAGACCTTGGTCCAATTGCACGCGCCCCGCAGCACCAACTAAAGGCGATCCCCAAGCAATCGAGTCCAATTCGATTGTCATAAAGGGAGTAACGCCTATGGCCGTAGCAGGCACCGCAGACGACCGCGCGCGTCCGATGACGCGTGAGGAGAGGAAGGTGATCATTGCCTCCTCCGTCGGCACGATCTTCGAATGGTATGACTTCTATCTCGCGGGCTCGCTGGCCGCGAACATCGCCGCCAACTTCTTCACCGGCGTCAATCCGACCGCCGCCTTCATCTTCACGCTGCTGGGCTTTGCGGCGGGCTTCGCGGTTCGCCCGTTCGGCGCGCTGTTCTTCGGCAGCCTGGGCGACCTGATCGGCCGCAAGTACACCTTCCTCGTCACGATGACCCTGATGGGCATTGCGACCTTCGTCGTCGGCCTGCTGCCCGGATATGCCTCGATCGGCATCGCGGCGCCGATCCTGTTCATCGCCTGCCGGCTGCTCCAGGGCCTGGCGCTGGGCGGCGAGTATGGCGGCGCGGCGACCTATGTCGCCGAGCACGCCCCGCAGGGCCGTCGCGGCTTCTACACATCGTGGATCCAGACGACGGCCACGGTCGGCCTGTTCCTCTCGCTGCTGGTCATCCTCGCGCTGCGCCTGTCGCTGACGCCCGAGCAGTTCGCGGCCTGGGGCTGGCGCGTGCCGTTCCTGGTTTCGATCCTGCTGCTGGCCGTCTCGATCTGGATCCGGCTTCAGCTCCAGGAATCGCCGGCGTTCCAGCGCATGAAGGCCGAGGGCAAGGGCTCCAAGACCCCGCTGCGCGAGGCCTTCGGCGTGTGGAAGAACGCCAAGATCGCGCTCATCGCCCTGTTCGGCGGCACCGCCGGCCAGGCCGCGGTCTGGTACACGGGTCAGTTCTACGCCCTGTTCTTCCTGACCCAGACGCTGAAGCTCGACGGCACGACCTCGAACATCGTGATCGCCGTGGCGCTGGCCATCGGTACGCCGTTCTTCATCTTCTTCGGCTGGCTGTCGGACAAGATCGGCCGCAAGCCGATCATCCTGGCGGGCTGCGCGCTCGCCATGGTGACCTACTTCCCGCTGTTCCATGCGCTCACCAACGCGGTGAACCCGGCGCTCAATGCCGCGATCGAGAAGTCCCCGGTCGTGGTGATCGCCGATCCGAACGAGTGCTCGTTCCAGTTCAACCCGACGGGCACCGCCTCGTTCACCAGCTCGTGCGACATCGCCAAGTCGTTCCTCGCGCGCAACTCGGTGAACTACTCGAACCAGTCGGTCCCGGCCGGGACCCCGGCGCAGATCAAGATCGGCGACAAGGTGGTCACCTCCTTCGACAAGGCGAAGGCGGGAGCCGAGGGCGCGGCCAAGGAGCGGGCGTTCAACACCGAGGCCACCGCGGCCATCCGCGCCGCCGGCTATCCGGCCGCGGCCGACAAGGCCCAGGTCAACATGACGATGGTCATCGTCATCCTGACCATCCTCGTCATATACGTGACGATGGTCTATGGCCCGATCGCGGCCCTGCTGGTCGAGCTGTTCCCGACCCGCATCCGCTACTCCGGCATGTCGCTGCCGTACCATATCGGCAACGGCTGGTTCGGCGGCTTCCTGCCGCCCACCGCCTTCGCCATCGTGGCGGCGACCGGCAACATCTACTCGGGCCTCTGGTATCCCATCGTGGTGGCCGGCATGACCCTGGTGATCGGCCTGCTCTTCATGCCGGAGACCAAGGACCGCGACATCTACGCCGACGACTGAGATGCCGTCCGCGGCAGAAAAAGTACCGGCGGCCCCGCAAGGGCCGCCGGTTTCTTTTTGAGGTTTTGCCCGGCTTGGTTCAGAATCCCGGCATGAACCTCGACGCCATTGCCATCGGCAAGAACCCGCCCGAAGACGTCAACACCATCATCGAAGTGCCGATCGGCGGCGAGCCGATCAAGTACGAGATGGACAAGGAAGCCGGCACCCTGGTGGTCGACAGGTTCCTCTACACGCCCATGCGCTATCCGGGGAATTACGGCTTCGTGCCGCATACCCTGTCCGACGACGGCGACCCGATCGACGTGCTGGTGGCCAACACCCGCCCGATCATCGCCGGCGCCGTGATGAACGTGCGGCCGATCGGCGTGCTGCGCATGGAGGACGACGGAGGCGGCGACGAGAAGATCATCGCCGTGCCGTCCTCGAAGCTGACCCAGCGCTACGTGCACGTGAAGAACTACACCGACCTGCCGGAGATCACGCGCCACCAGATCGAGCACTTCTTCATTCACTACAAGGACCTGGAGCCGGGCAAGTGGGTGAAGCTGCTGGGCTGGGGCGACGTCGACGAGGCCCGCCGCCTCATCACCGAAGCGATCGAGCGGGCGAAGAAGAAGCGCTGATCGGGACGGTAGATCTGGCTTGGGGGAGTTGGATTTCGTGAAGCGTTACCATGTCTGGCGGGCAACGCTCACCCTGTCGGCGTTTGCGCTGTCTTCCGGCCCGGTCGCGGCGCAGTCCTGGAACATGTACGGCGGCGGCGACACGTTTTTCGTTCCGCTCACCACCACAGCGAACCCAGAGGGTGGGCCGAAGCAGGCCGAAGTCCGGTTGACGCTCAACGGCTACGACCACCCCGAGAAATTCATCCTCGATACCGGCTCCCTCGGGCTCGTGGCGGACCCGAACTACTATAAGCCAGGCAACGATCCGGTCCTCGCGCCCTATGCAACGATCGAATACACCACCAGCACCGCCACGCCGGTGGGCTCCCTCTATCTCACGAATGTGAAGATTCATGGCTCGAACGGCCAGTCGGTGACCGCGCGGGTTCCGATCCTCGGGACCACCAACTACGGCTTCCACCAGATGGGCGTCGGCTTCGACCGCGGCGGCGTCATGTACGGGGCGTCTTCGACCTCAGCGCTTCAGCCGGCCAACAGCGTCTGGAACATGAATCCGCTCCTCTCGCTGGTGAGCGGCCACGGCGTCAGCACCATGCAGCCAGGCTACATCATCGGGATGAGCGGATTTCCGAGCCTCGGCTTCGGCAACACCCCGGGTATCCTGCTTGGGCTCAACAGCCAGAACACGAGCGGCTTCGCTTTTCAGAACCTGCCTTCGAGCGGCATCAACCAGTCCTGGTACAGTATCGGTGGCACCGCCTATCCTGTGCAATGGGGCACTCAGAAAGGGTCAGTCTCGATCACGGTCGACGGCCAGCCAACCTACGATCTCGGGACCCTGAACCAGCTGCCCGACAGCGGCATCTCCTACATGATCGTCACGGCACCGACCGCCGGCCAGATCCCGGTCGTCACCGGGCATTGCAGCGATAGCGCGCCGACGGAGACCAACTGCCTGAACCCCGGCAGTACAGTGCTGGTCTTTCTGCCGGGGCAGACCCAACCCGCCTATCACTTCGTCCTGGGAGACGGCAGCAGTTCGGTCCTGCCGTACGGCGTGCAGGTGACACAGGGTACAGGCTTTACCAACCTCGGCCGCACCTTCTTCGAAAACCTCAATTACCTCTACGATCCGGTCAACGGCTTCGTCGGCTACAGCGCCACCAATGCCCCGGGCACGAACGGTTCCATTACGCAGATGCTGGCCCTGCAGGGCATGCTGAAGCTGCCGGACACTTTCCAGGCGAGTTTTACGACGTACCTGATGGACAACGTGACGGTGCAGGTTCAGCAAAGTGGCTCGGCCGGTCTGACCGGTCCAATCTGGGGGCCTGGCGGCCTGACACTGGGAAGCGGCAACCTCACCCTGGGCGGCGCCGGCACCTTTACCGGCGGCACGACGGTGAACGGCGGCCTTCTCACCATCGCCAACACCGGATCGCTCCTGGGTAACGTGACGATCAACGGGGGTGGGCTCGTCAACAACGGCACGATCGCCACTAGTGGCGCGTTCGCCGTCAACGGCGGCGGCTTCGTCAACAACGGCACGTTCGGCAACAGCGGCACGCTCGCCATCAATGGCGGCAGTTTCACCAATACCGGCGCTCTCGGCGGCAACGGCCAGTTCGCGGTCAATGCCGGCGGCGGCCTCATCAACAATGGCACGATCGGCGGCAACGGCCAGTTCACCGTCAATGCCGGCGGCGCCTTCATCAACAACAACACGTTCGGCGACAACAGCCTGCTCACGGTCGCTGCCGGCGGCAGCTTCGCCAACAACGGCACGGTCGACACGCCGCTCCAGTGGCAGCTGAATTCGGGCAACTTCACCAACAACGGCTTCTTCAACGGCAGCTTCGCCAACGTTGGCCTGGCGGCCAATGCGGGGACGCTGACGGGATCGGTGATCAACGGCAGCCTGGGACAGTTCAGCAACACCGGCACGATCACCGGCAGCGTGTCCAACATGGGCCTGTTCGCCCAGAACGGCACGATCACCGGGGACATCACCAACATGGGCGTGCTTTCGGGTACCGGCACGATCGTCGGCAATCTGAGCAACACCGGCATCGTCGCGCCCGGCAATTCGATCGGCACGCTGACGGTCGCCGGCAACTACAGCCAGAGCGGCGGCGTGTATCAGCCGGAGGTCAACGCCGCGCGCCAGAGCGACCTGCTGAACGTCACCGGCACCGCCACCATCGGCGCGGGCAGCTCGCTGCTCGTCGTGCCGCAGACCGGCATCTACGCGGCGCGCACGAACTACACGCTGCTGAACGCCGCGGGCGGCGTGAACGGAACCTACGCCTCGGTCGCCAGCGCCCTGCCGTTCCTGCAGCCGAGCCTCAACTACGACGCCAACAACGTCTATCTCAGCCTCCAGATCGGCGGCTTCGCGCGCGGTGCCCTGACGCCAAACCAGGCGGCGGTCGGGGCCATTCTCGATGCCTCCGTCGCCACGGCTACCGGCGACTTCGCCACCGTCATCGGCGCGCTCGCGAGCCTGACGGCGCAGCAGGGCCAGGCAGCGATGAACTCGATCAGCGGCCAGAACTATTCGGGCTTCTCGAGCTCGATGGTGCAGGGGATCCAGCTCTTCCTGAGCAACTTCGCGGGACAGGCCGGCGGCAGCGGCGGCCTGGGCGGCTCGAGCCGCGTCGCTCTCGCCGAGGCTTGCGATGTCGCCTGCGACAGCACCGTGCCCGCGCTGTGGAGCGCCTGGGGCGGCGCGCTGGGCGGGCTTGGCACGATGAGCGGCGGCGGCGCCAACGCCGGCACGTTGACCTACAGTGCCGGCGGCTTCGCGGGCGGCCTCGACCGGCTGGTGGCGGAAGGCCTTCGGGTCGGCGTGACGGCGGGGTACCAGAACGCCAACCAGTGGGTCGCGGGTTTCAGCGGCGCCGGCAATTCCAACAATTTCCAGGCCGGGCTCTACGCCAACTACAGCCAGGACAAGGTCTACGCCGATGCCATCGTGGGCTATGCCTACAGCGCCAACCAGATGTGGCGCAGCATCGTGATCCCCGGCCTCGCGCCGCGCACCGCGATCGGCAATACCGGCGCCAACCAGTTCTACGGCCAGGTCGAGTCGGGCTACCGCTTCGATCTCGGCGGCCTCGCCGACGCCTACATCACGCCCTTCGCTCGCTTGCAGGCTTATACCGGCACTCAGAACGCTTTCACCGAGACTGGCGCGGGCTCGCTCAATCTTTCGGTCGCGCAACAGACGACCAACTCGCTGCGGACCGTGCTGGGCGCGCAGCTTGGCGGGTCGATGGACCTGGGCTGGCGCGATCGTCTGGCCATGAAGGTGCGGCTGGGTTGGAGCCACGAATATGCCGATACGGCACGCCCGGTGACGGCTTCGTTCGCCGGGGCGCCGGTCGCGCCCTTCACGAC
>LSKJ01000890.1 GCA_001557035.1 Rhodospirillaceae bacterium CCH5-H10
ACCCGGCGGCGCGCCCGCCGGTTCGCAGACCGGCGGCAACACGGGGCCCGGTACTGGTGGCAACACCGGCGGCGGCTCCAGTCCCGGCAACGGCGGCTAGAGTCTTTCCGTCTCAGATTGACCCACCGGCCTCATCCTGAGTGAGCGTCTGCGCTGGGGGCGCGCCACTCCAGTGGCGCGATCATGGCCCACCACACACAAAGACGCGCCACTGGAGTGGCGCGCCCCCGGCAAGATGGGCTTCTCAGAATTAGCGAATCGATCTCGGCCGGAAAGACTCTAAGCCCGGGCGAGCGTCTCGTACTGCTCGGGCTTGAAGCCGACCAGCAGCTTGCCGCCCGCCTCCAGCACCGGCCGCTTGATCATCGAGGGCTGGGCGATCATCAGGGCGATCGCCCTGGTTTCCGTCAGCCCTTCCTTGTCCTTGTCAGGCAGCTTGCGGAAGGTCGTGCCGGCGCGGTTCAGCAGAACCTCCCAGCCGACCTTCTTCGCCCATGCTTCGAGGCGGCCGCGATCGATGCCGGCCGCCTTGTAGTCGTGGAAATCGTAGGTGACGCCCTTCTTGTCGAGCCAGGCGCGCGCCTTCTTCATCGTGTCGCAGTTCTTGATTCCGTAGATCGTGGTCATGCACCCACGATCCCGAAGTCAGGGCTGGACGTCCAGCCCCTTGTAGAGGGCGGCACTGTAGATCCCGTGCGAGCGTACGTTCTTGATGCTCTTCTTGGCGACCAGGAAGAGCCTCGAATGTGCCGCCGGGATCATCAGCGCCTCGTCGTGAACACGGCGCTGGACCTCCTTGAAGAACTTCTCGCGGTCGGCGTCGTTCGTCGCCGTGCGACCGGCATCGAGAAGGCGATCGGTCTCCGCGTCGTTCCACATCATGCGATTGGGAACCGGCCGGTTCTTGGAGTGATAGTAGAGATACATCTGGTCGCCGGCCGAGGTGTACGGCACCGACAGGGTCCAGATGTCGTAGTCCTGCTGGGCGATCTTCTGGAAGAAGACCGTGGGGTCCCAGGTCTGGATCTTGATGTCGATGCCCACCGTGCGGGCGGCGCCCTGCAGCACCTCCGACAGCTTGGGATTCTGTCCCACCGTGTAGGAATACATCAGCAGTTCGAGCTTCTTGCCGTCCTTGTGCCGGAAGCCGTCGGCTCCCATTGTCCAGCCGGCTTCGTCGAGCAGCTTCTTCGATTTCTCGGGATCCCTCTTGGTCAGGACGTCGAGCGTCGCCGGCTCGAAGTCGAGCGCCTTGGGATGGACCAGCGACCGTGCCGTCTCCGCCTGGCCGAAGAAGATCGCCTTGTTGATCTCCTCGCGGTCGACGAGATGGGCGAGCGCCTGGCGGACGCGCTTGTCCTGCATGTTCTCGCGCGTGCTCTTCAGGCCCCAGTAGAACATCGCGAAATCGGCGGTCGGTTCGTAGACGGTGAGATTCGGCGCCTTCTTGAGGGTCTCGATCGCCTGCAGCGGGTTCCAGTGACAGAAGTCCGCCTGGCCCGAGAGCATCGTGGCGATGCGAGTCGTTTCCTCCGGCACGATGCGCCAGATCATCTTCTCGTACTTCACCGGGCCCTTGTTGGCATAGACCCCGGTCGGTCCCCACTTGTAGGCATCGTGGCGCTTCAGCACGAGTTCCTTGCGGGGCTGCCAGCTTTCCCAGCAGAGCGGCCCCGTACCGTCGAAGCCCTTGACGCCGAAATCGGCGCCGAGCGCCTCGACATTGTCCTTGTTGATGATCGTCGCGGCGAAGTTCGCGAGATCGACCAACAGTTCGGAATGCGGCCGCTTCAGCTTGTAGACGAGCGTGTACGGGTCGGGCGCGGTCAGGCTGTCGATCTCACCCAGTCGCCAGTAGAAGGGCCAGCGCGCCGAGGGATCGGCCAGCCGGGTGAAGGAATAGATGACGTCGGCGGCGGTGAACTTCTTGCCGCTGCAGAACGTGACGTCGTCACGCAACGCGAACGTGTAGGTGAGCCGGTCGTCGGAAATCGTCCACGACTTGGCCAACAGCGGATGGACCTTCTTCAGGTCCCAGTCGAGCGCGACCAGCGTGTCGCCCATCATGAACATGGGATGCCCCATGCCGCTCGACGTATTGTTGTGCGGGTCGTACTTGGGCGCATCCTGCGAGCGGATGTTCACGAAGATTTGTGCAGAGGCCGGCATCGCGAGCGCGCACCAACCCAGCGCGAGCGCCAGCACGGCGCCCGTTGCTCCCTTGATCATGTCGCTTCCTCCCGCCGGTGTATTCCCGGCTATGGGGAGGAGCCTATCCGGGGTTGAGCGAACCGCCAAGCGGCTCGACGGGCGCCGCGGGGTTTGTTTAAAGTCCGCCCATGCCCATCGAGTACACGATCGACCACGCCAAGCGTTTCGTCCACGCCCGTGTTCTGGGGGTCATCACGCTGAAGGACATCGAGGACTTCACCGATAACGTCGTGGCGCAGGACGCCCTTACCTACCGCAAGCTTTTCGACGGCAGCCAGGGCGATGGCACCTATACCGACGAGGATGTCATGTCTCTCGCGGCCCGTGCCGCGGCCTATGCGAGCCTCGCCCAGCGGGGACCGCTGGCGTTGGTGCCTAGACCCGGCAATGGCGCCGATCTAGCCCGGCGCTTCGTCAATCTCGGCAAGTTCACCGGGCAGGCGCAAATATTCAGTTCGCCGGAAGAAGCCCTGAAGTGGCTCGAGAACCAGCCGGAAGGCGAGACCTGATCAGAGAACGGCGCTTTCGCGCTCGAGCCTGCGAAGCGCCGCCGGAATCTGGTCGTCCTCGGCCGGCTGGTAGACCACGCTGAACAGGGTCCGCGCCTTGGCGAGGGCCTCGCCGAATCCCTTCTGCTCGCTCTCGAACGAGTCGAAGCCGCAGCGCAGCATGAACCCGATCTGATCCTGCAGCACGCCGCCCGTCGCACGCAGTTCGCCGCGATAGCCGAGGCGGCCTCGCAGCAGGCGGGCCTGGCTGTAGGCGCGGCCGTCGCTGAACTTCGGGAAGTCGAGCACGATCAGACGCAGGCGGCCGACATGCGGCGTGAGGTCCTCGACCGGATCGGTGTTGGCCAGCGAGACCGCCGGCCATTCGGGGCGCAACTGCCATTCGGCGAACGGCAGGGCGACGTAGGATGCGGGCAGGCCTTCTTCGCTAAACAGCGGCATAGACTCTCTCCTTGAAAGGCTGGGCGCCGATGCGCCGGTAGGTATCGACGAAACGCTCGCCTTCCTGGCGGGCGTCGAGATAGGTGCCGACAAGCTCGTCGACCGCCTCGACCACCCTGTCGGCGGTGACGGCCGGTCCGAGGATCGTTCCAATCGCCGTCTTGCCGAAGTCGACGTCGCCGCCGAGGCTGATCTGATAGAGCTCGACGCCGTTCTTATCGACGCCGAGGATGCCGATATGGCCGACATGGTGATGGCCGCAGGCGTTGATGCAGCCCGAGATCTTGATCTTGAGATCGCCGATGTCGTGCTGCCGCGCGAGGCTCGCGAAATGGTCCGAGATGCGCTGCGCCACCGGGATCGAGCGCGCGTTGGCCAGCGCGCAATAGTCGAGGCCCGGGCAGGCGATGATGTCGGTGATCTTGCCGACATTGGCTTCGGCGAAGCCCAGCGTCTGCAGCGAACGATAGACCTGAGGCAGGTCCTCGATCGCGACATGGGGGAAGATCAGGTTCTGTTCGTGGCTGACCCGCAATTCGGCCTGGCTGTAGGCCTCGGCGATGTCGGCGACGCCATCCATCTGCGTGGCGCTGGCATCGCCCGGCGGCGCGCCGGCCGGCTTCAGCGACGCGGTCACGATGGCGTAGCCCGGCACACGATGCGGCGCGACGTTGGACTTGAGCCAGAGCGCGAAGTCCGGATCGGTGAGACGCTGCGCTTCGACCGGGCCTGAGATCGCGGGCCGCGCCGGCAGGTCCGGCGGCGCGAACTGGCGCGAGATCGACTCGATCGTCTCGGCTGGCAGCGCCAGCGCACCGTCGCGCATTGCGGCGTATTCGGCCTCGACCTCTTCGCGCATCTTCTCGACGCCGACTTCATGCACCAGGATCTTGATTCGCGCCTTGTAGAGATTGTCGCGCCGGCCATAGCGGTTGTAGACGCGCAGGGTCGCCTGGAGATAGGCGAGCAGCTCGCTCTTCGGCAGGAACTCGCGCAGCGTCTTGCCGATCATCGGGGTTCGGCCGAGGCCGCCACCCACGATCACCTCAAAGCCCACTTCACCCTGCTCGTTCCGCCACAGGCGCAGGCCGATGTCGTGCACGCGTACGGCCGCGCGATCGTTCGGTGAGCCGGTGATGGCGATCTTGAACTTGCGCGGCAGGAAGGTGAATTCGGGATGCAGCGTCGACCACTGGCGCACGATCTCTGCCCAGATGCGCGGGTCCTCGATCTCGTCGATCGCGGCGCCGGCGTAGTGATCGGCCGTCACGTTGCGGATGCAGTTGCCGGACGTCTGCATCGCATGCATGTCGACTTCGGCCAGCGCCGCCAGCGCGTCGGGCGCGTCCTCCAGCCTGATCCAGTTGAGCTGCAGGTTCTGGCGCGTCGTGAAGTGGCCGTAGCCGCGATCGTACCTGCGTGAGATGTCGGCGAGCTTGCGGAGCTGCCGCGAGGACAGCGTGCCGTAGGGAATGGCGATCCGCAGCATGTAGGCATGGAGCTGCAGGTAGAGGCCGTTGTGGAGGCGCAGCGGCTTGAACTGCTCCTCGGTCAGCTCGCCCGCCAGTCGGCGGCGCACCTGGTCGCGGAACTGATCGACGCGCTCGGAGACGAGCGTGCGGTCGTAGTCGTCGTACCGGTAGAAATGGGTATCAGGCATAACGCACCGCGTCGGCGGCGATGGCGTCGAAGGTGAGGCCCGACGCACGGATCTTCTCGCGCAGGGAGAGCGGCTCGATCGTGCCGTCGTCATCCTCTGTCACCGCCACCAGGAAGGGGTCGATCACGGTGAAGGCCTCGGCCCGCGCGCGCTCGAGCAGGATTTCCGAACTGCGCTTGTCCCGGGCAACGGCGGCGTTTTCCAGCCGGTCGGTCCACTGGCCCGCATCGTCGAGCCAGACGACGATGCCATCGACCAGGCGGTTGGCGGAAGCGACCTGGAGATCGCCGGTGAGATTCTTGGCCATCAGGACACCTTTGCAAGCGGCGGGGTGTCGACCGCGACGGCATAGGCCGCGACGTCCCCCACGATGATGAGGCTGGGTCCGCCGCCCTGGACATGGGCGGCCGCGAGCCGCGCGAGGTCGGCGAGCTGGCCCGTGGAAACGATCTGATCGGCGCGCGTGCCGTTCTCGATGACGGCGACCGGAGTGGCCGGATCGGCCCCCGCCTCCAGCAGGCGATCGCGCACCGCGGGCGCTTCGGTCGCGCCCATGTAGATCGCGAGCGTATGCCCCTGGGCGGCGAGCGCCGGCCATGCCACGGGCTTGCTGCCGATGGCGCTGTGGCCGCTCACGAAGGTCAGGGCGGAGGCCTGATGGCGATGGGTCAGCGGGATCCCGGCCGAGGCCGCGCATCCCAGCGCTGCGGTGATGCCGGGCACGATGGTGTAGGCAAGGCCCGCGGCCCGCAGCGCATCGACTTCTTCCCCACCGCGACCGAACACGAACGGATCGCCCGCCTTCAGGCGAACCACGGTCTGGCCGGCGCGCACGCGGCGCACCAGCTCGGCATCGATGTCGGCCTGCGCCCAGCTCGGGCGGCCCTTGCGCTTGCCCACGGAAACGATCTCCGCGTCGCGGCGCGCACGGTTCAGCACGGCCGGCGGCACGAGGTCGTCGTGCAGGACGACGTCGGCTTCCTGCAGGAGCTGAGCGGCCTTGAGAGTGAGGAGATCGGGATCGCCGGGACCGGCCCCCACGATATGGGCTATGCCGGCGGAAACAGTCTGGCGACGCGCGGCATCGAGATCACCCAGGACCACGCGACGCGCGCCGGCCTCGTCGCCGGCCAGCGCGAGACGCGCCGCCGGTCCCTCGACCAGACGGCGCAAGAACGCGCGGCGACGAGCGGGATCGGCGATCAGTGCATTCACCTGCCCGCGAAAGGTCAGGGCCAGGCTCGCCAGCGTTCCAATACGCTCCGGCAGCACCGCCTCGATCCGGCTACGCAATACGCTCGCCAGCGTGGGCGACGCGCCGCTTGTCGAGATCGCCACCACGACTCCGTCGCGGTCGACGATGGCCGGCATGATGAAGTCGCAAAGCGCGGGCCGGTCGGCCACGTTCACCGGCACGCCGGCTGCCTTGGCGAGACGCTGGGCGGCCGTGTCGGTCGCCTCGTCGGCAGTCGCTACGAACGCCGCAGCGGCGCCCTGGAAATCATTCGATGCGATCGACCCGGCGTCGAGCCGCCGCACGTCGGCGCCCGCCGACAAGGCCAGCTTCACGCGCAGGTCCGCCTTCGGCCCCTCACCGATCACCACGACCTTCCGGCCGGCCAGATCGAAGAAGAGCGGCAGATGCTTCACGACACGGCCGCGCGCAGCACGACGTTGAGGGCGAGCATGCCGACGGCCTGGGAGATCGAGATGACCCAGAGGGAGGTTTCGGACTTGGGGAGGAACTTGGACATGCTGGCACCCGCCTTTGATCTGGCGATTCCTCGCATATCCACCACGAAGTGAATTCCCGAAGGTTGTTCAGAAGGGAGCAATTCCTGCCGTTCAAGGGCAGCAGAAGGAAATTTTTATCGCCCTTGAACGGCAGGAATTGCTCCCTTCTGAAC
>LSKJ01000891.1 GCA_001557035.1 Rhodospirillaceae bacterium CCH5-H10
CGCCTAAATCAAACGCCGACAGGCGGCATCAACGTGCGGGGAAATTAGCGCTTACTACTCACAGACAAAGGTCTGCACTTCACCGATTCCCGTGGCACGAATTGGACAGCGGCCGAGATCAAGGAGTTGATCGCACGCAAGGAGTCCTTCCGGGCTCACGCCTTCGAATACACCTGCGCCGCGGCCGACATCGACCATCGCTTACCAAGCCCAAGCATCCTTGCATCAACGGACAGGTCGAACGCATGAACCGAACGATCAAGGATGCTACGGTCACACGCTTCTACTACGAAGACCACGATCAGCTTTGAAACCATCTCGCCAACTTCGTAGCGGCCTACAACTTCGCCAGACACCTCAAGACCCTCAAAGGCCTCATGCCCTACGCGTACATCCGCAAGCTCTGGACAAAGGAGCTTGGTCGATTCACGCTTAATCCGCTCCAGCATATGCCAGGACTAAACATTGGAACAGTCTTGGGATTGATGCCGTATCGCTGGGAGAGGCTCCTTAGGCTCTCTTGACTATCTGTATCGCTAGACGGATCGCCTCTGTCGCTGTGGCGCAGCCGTGAAGAACCTGTCCCATAGCGCATCCCTCAAATCGCCTGACAAGGGCGCACCATCTAATCCCGGGCTCAAGCATCTAAACATGTAGAAGCCCAGTTCGAGCGGTGCGACCAGTGCCACGGTTCGGCTGTCGGCGAGCTTCACGTCGATCGCCGTCCACTCGTGCGTGGCGATGGTGGCCGTCTTGCCGTCGATAGCGGAAATCGCACCATGCAGCGGCATCGTCAGACCGTGGGCAAAAGAAAAAGCGGCAGCGCCGCCGCAGCAGGAAAGAACGTGCAGTCTGCCGCAAAGAAAAAGGATCGTGTGGAGGCGTCTCTGCTGAAGGGGGAGACGCCAAGATCGCACGCAGGCGGCCCGTTGGCCGATATGATTGCGTGACGGTCGTGCGATAGTTCCCCCTAAGTGCAGTTGTCGGGCTTACTTTTTCGAAGCCAGCTTGAGCGCCGGACGATTGGCGGCGCTGGCCGCCATGTCCGCGCCCGAGCCGTAGTAGCCGCGGTAGCGCGAGTAGTAGTCGCCGTGGTCGCCGTAGCCGTAGCGCGCATGCTTGGCCAGGTTCACCCGGTTGATGACGACACCGACATGGTTGGTGACGTTCATCAGCGCGGAGATCGCCGTCTTGACGACCTCGCGCGGGGTCTTCGCCCACTGCACGATGAACACCGTGTAGTCGGCCAGGCGCGAGATGATGCGCGCGTCGGAGACGGCCATGACGGGCGGGCCGTCGAGGATCACCAGGTCGTAGCGCTCCGCGAAGACGCCGAGGGCGGCCTTCATGGCGTGCGACTCGAGGATTTCCGGCGCGTTCGGCGTGTTCGGGCGGGCGCAGATATAGTCGACGCCCGAGAGATCGTGACGGCGGGTGCAATCCTCCAGCGTCTTGATGCCCATCAGGTACTCGTCGATCGTGCCGCCGCGATCCTTGAGGCCGAGCGCCGCCGACAGGCGCGCCTGACGCAGGTCGAGATCGACGATCAGCACGCGACGCGAGGCGTTCATCTTCGTGAGCAACCCGCCAAGCGCGGCCACGAAGGTGGTCTTGCCTTCGCTCGGTGTCGACGAGGTGATGGCGATGATTCGCGGCGGCCGGTCGAGGCTGCCGAGACTGATCGCCGTGAACACGGCTCGAATAGACTCCGCCGCGGGCGACGTCGTGTTCTCCAGCACGTGGCTGACCACGTTGGAACGCGTCGTCGCCGGTCCCTTGACCTCCGGAACCATGCCGAGCACGCCCACGCCGGTGGCCTCCTCGACCTGGGAGGCCGAGCGGAACACACGGTCGAGCTTCTCGGCGGCCACCGCGCCGGCCATGCCGAGCAGCGAACCGATGATGAAGGCAGCCATCAGGCCGGTCTTGTAGTTGGGCGAGGACGGCCCGCCCGACGGATGGGCGTAGGCGAGGATGCGGGCATCCGCGCGCTGGATGTCCTGCTGCTCGCGCAGCTCCTTGAAGCGGGTCAGGAAGCCTTCGTACAGGGTGCGGTTGGACTGCGCCTCCCGCTCCAGCTGCTTGAGTTCCGCCTCGTACTGGCTGGCGGTGCCGGAAACGACCGACGCCTTGTCGACCAGTTCCTTGAGCTCGTCTTCCTCGGACTTCGCCGCGTCGAGTTCGGCGCGGACGGCCAGCGTGATGCGCTGCGTCTCGGTGATGAAGCGTGCCCGGATCGAAGCCAGCTCGTTGCGAACCTGTTGGATCTTCGGGTGATTCTCGCCGAGCTGAGACGAGAGTTCGGCACTCTTGCGGGTCAGCTCCACGTCCTGGATGCGAAGCGCCGACAGCGTCGTGTTGCCCGAGACTTCCGGAATGTTGGCGAGTTCGCCGGGATTGAGGCTCGCCTTGCTGAGCGCGATCAGCCGACCCTCGCGCTCGATCCGGCGTCCCTTGGCCGCCGTGTAGCGGCTGTTCAGGTCCGACAGCGTCTGGGTCGAAACGGCCCCCTCGGGGCTGCCCGCCAGGCCCTTGTCGCGCC
>LSKJ01000892.1 GCA_001557035.1 Rhodospirillaceae bacterium CCH5-H10
ACGCGCATCCGCCGTCAGTGGTTCGCCAAGAGGAAGTCCATCGCGGCCATCCTCAGGGAGGTGATGACCAACGAGGCCTCGACGCTCGTCGACACCGATGCGCACAACAAGGCGATCGATGCCGATGCGGCGTTGCAGGAACTCGGTTCGGACGCGGTCGGCGCGGCCTACTGCACGGTGACCGTCACGGTATGGGACGAGGATCCGCGAGTCGCCGACGAGCGGCTTCGTCTGGTCGAGAAGGTGATCCAGGGTCGCGACTTCACCTGCATGGTGGAGAGGGTCAACGCCGTGGACGCCTGGCTCGGCTCTCTTCCCGGGCATGCCTACGCCAATGTGCGCCAGCCGCCTGTCTCGACGCTCAACCTGGCGCACATGATCCCGCTGTCGGCGGTCTGGGCCGGTCCCGCGACCGACGAGCACTTCGATGCGCCGCCCCTGCTCTTTGGCAGGACAGAGGGGGCGACGCCGTTTCGGTTCTCGCTTCACGTCGGCGATGTCGGCCATACGCTCGTTGTCGGTCCGACGGGCTCCGGCAAGTCAGTATTGCTGGCTCTCATGGCTTTGCAGTTTCGGCGCTACGACAAGGCGCAGGTGTTCGCCTTCGACTTCGGCGGATCCATCCGTGCCGCAGCGCTTGCGATGGGTGGGGATTGGCATGACCTCGGCGGCGCGCTCGGTGAAGAGGAGAGGGAGCCCGTCGCCCTCCAGCCGCTGGCGGGCATCGACGATGTCGCGGAGCGGGGCTGGGCGACAGATTGGATCGCAGCACTCCTGGCCCGCGAGAAGATCGTACTCACGCCCGAAGTGAAGGACCATCTGTGGTCGGCCCTCGGGTCGCTGGCATCGGCGCCCGCCGAGGAGCGCACCCTGACGGGGCTGTCGGTGCTGTTGCAGTCGGCCGCCCTCAAGCGGGCCCTCCAGCCCTACTGCCTGGGAGGTGCCTATGGCCGTCTGCTGGATGCAGAGGCCGAACGGCTCGGCAGCACGTCGGTACAGATCTTCGAGACGGAGGGGCTCATCGGCACCGGTGCTGCAGCCGCGGTGCTCGCCTATCTCTTTCATCGGATTGAGGCGCGTCTCGATGGCAGCCCGACCCTGCTGATCGTCGACGAGGGCTGGCTCGCCCTGGACGATGAAGGCTTTGCAGGCCAGCTGCGCGAATGGCTGAAGACCTTGCGCAAGAAGAATGCGTCGGTCGTCTTTGCCACGCAGTCACTGTCAGACATCGACGGCTCGGCCATCGCGCCGGCCATCATCGAGAGCTGTCCGACCCGTTTCTTCTTGCCGAACGAACGGGCTATCGAGCCGCAGATCACGGAGATCTATCGCCGCTTCGGTCTTAATGATCGTCAGATCGAGATTCTCGCCCGGGCCACGCCGAAGCGTGACTACTACTGCCAGTCCCGCCGCGGCAATCGCCTGCTCGAGCTCGGCCTTGGCGCGGTAACGCTCGCCCTGACGGCGGCCTCGTCGAAGGCCGACCAGGCCCTCATCGAAAGTGTTCTGAGCGAGCACGGCCGTGAAGGCTTCCTTGCCGGCTGGCTTCAGGCCCGCGACGTGCCGTGGGCTGCCGATCTCATCCCCGACCTCAGCACAGGAGAATTGTTATGACCTCTATCCGTGGTTACGGCGTTACGCTCGCAGCCATTCTTGCCCTCTCCGGCAATGCGTTCCCGGCCTGGGCGCAGATGCACGTGTTCGATCCCACCAATTATTCGCAGAACCTGCTGACCGCGGCGCGCACGCTCGAGCAGGTCAACAATCAGATCCTGTCGCTGCAGAACGAAGCGCAGATGCTGATCAACCAGGCCCGGAACCTCACGAGCCTGCCGTACTCCGCGCTGCAGCAGCTCCAGCAGTCCATCGGGCGAACCCGGCAACTCCTGGGTCAGGCGCAGAACATTGCCTACGACGTCCAGCAGATCGATAGGGCCTTCTCGACGACCTATGCGCCAGCTTCGTCCAATCAGTCGGACCAATCGCTGATCGCCAATGCACAGAGCCGTTGGCAGAACTCCGTGGCAGCCCTCCAGGACGCGTTGCGTGTCCAAGCGACCGTTGTCGGTAATCTCGACACCAACCGCTCAGAAATGTCCGCCTTGATTGATGCCAGCCAGGGCGCGGCCGGGGCACTGGACGCGGTGCAAGCTGGCAACCAGCTCATCGCGCTTCAGGCGCAGCAGCTGTCTGATCTCACGGCGACAGTGGCCGCGCAGGGCCGGGCGCAGAGCCTCGAGGCGGCCGCGCGCGTGGCGGCCCAGGACCAAGCGAGGGAGCAGCTTCGTCGCTTCCTTGCGCCTAACACCGGGTATCAGCCGTCGACCGTTCGCATGTTTCATGAATGAGGCTGTCGTGTGGGCAGATGGCATGGAGTGAAAGCCGATGGGCGGTACAGGCGTTATCGACCGGTTCCTCGAAGTCTTTTCCAGCTACATCGACAGCGGCTTCGGGTTGCTGGGCAGCGAAGTGGGTTTCCTCGCGGCCACCCTGGCCGCGATCGACCTGACGCTGGCCGCGCTGGTCTGGGCCTGGGGGCGGGACGAAGATGTCATCGCCCGGCTCGTCAAGAAGACCCTGTTCATCGGGGTCTTCGCCTACCTCATCGGTAACTGGAACAGCCTCGCCCGCATTATTTTTGAGAGCTTCGCAGGCCTCGGTCTGAAGGCCTCCGGTAGCGGTCTGTCGGCGGCGGATTTTCTCCGACCGGGGCGGGTCGCCCAAGTTGGTCTTGATGCCGGACGCCCCCTCTTGGAGTCGATTTCAGGGCTGATGGGCTACATCAGCTTTTTCGAAAACTTCATCCAGATCGTGGTGTTGCTGTTCGCCTGGGTCGTGGTGCTGCTCGCCTTCTTCATCCTGGCCGTTCAGCTCTTCATCACCCTGATCGAGTTCAAGCTGACGACGCTCGCCGGCTTTGTGCTCATTCCCT
>LSKJ01000009.1 GCA_001557035.1 Rhodospirillaceae bacterium CCH5-H10
GGCGCGGCGGGACCCGCCTGGGCGGTCTGGCCGGAGGGCGGGGCGGACGGCGGAGGGGTGGTCGTCATGGCGCTCTTTCCGATGTTTCTGGCGAATGGTCGGGGCAGATCTTGCCGCGGCGCGGCGGTACCATGCAGGGCTGCACTGCACAAGCTGCGGGCAGGTTCAGGCACCGGGCAATTGCCAAGACGCGGCACGGCGGCGACAATGAAACTCCCGCTATTTGCACGCTCCGGCAGACTATGAATCGCTCGTCTTCGCGCCCCCTGATCGGTGTTTCGGCCTGTCTCAAGGAGAATGGCCGGGGCGGCTGGCATCACACCGTGGGCGAGAAATACGTCCAGGCGGCGCTGCGCGCCGTCGGCGGTCTGCCGGTCCTGATTCCCGCGATCGGGCCGGAATTCGGCGACGACGAGCCGGGCTTCCTCGAGGCGATGGATCGCCTGCTCGATAGTCTCGACGGCGTGCTGCTGACCGGCAGCCCCTCCAACGTCGAGCCGCATCATTATGGCAAGGAGAGCCGCGAAGGGACGCTCCATGATCGCGCGCGCGATTCCACGACCCTGCCGCTGATCCGGCACACGATCGATCGTGGCGTCCCGCTGTTCGCGATCTGCCGCGGCCTTCAGGAAGTGAACGTCGCGCTGGGCGGCTCGCTGCACCAGCATGTCCACGAGATCGAGGGCAGGCGCGATCATCGCTCGCCCAAGTCGCCCGACATGGACGTGAACTATGCGCCGACCCACGACATCGACGTGGCCGAAGGCGGGATGCTGCAGCGCCTGCTGGGCGAGAAGCGCGTGCGCGTGAATTCGCTGCACGCGCAGGGCGTCGACGTGCTGGCGCCACGCGCGCGGCTCGAAGCGACCTGCTGCGACGACGGACAGGTCGAGGCGTTGAGCGTGCCCGATGCGCCAGGCTTCGTGCTCGCCTTGCAATGGCACCCCGAATACAAGGCGCTCGAAAACCCGGTCTCGATGAAGCTGTTCGACGCCTTCGCCGCCGCCTGCCGCGCCCGCATGATGGCGCGTTCGGGTCCGTTGCTGCGCGCCGCCGAGTAGCAGCATGTCCGCGCCGACGACGGGCAACAACGCGCGGCGCGATTTCTACGAACGCATCGGCGGCCTCTCGATGGCGCCGCTCTGGGAGTCGCTGCACCAGCTCGTGCCGCCGAGCCCCGCACCCAGGTACCAGGCCGCCCACTGGGACTACGACAAGGTGCGGCCGTTCCTGATGGAATCGGGCGCGCTGATCACGGCGAAGGAAGCCGTGCGGCGCGTGCTCATCCTCGAAAATCCGGCGATGACGGGCAGCGCCTGCATCACGCCGACTCTCTATGCCGGGCTGCAGCTCATCCTGCCGGGCGAGGTCGCGCCCAGCCATCGTCACACCCAGTCGGCGCTGCGCTTCATCGTGGAAGGCGAAGGCGCCTACACCGCGGTCGATGGCGAGCGCACGATCATGCATGAGGGCGACTTCGTCATCACGCCGACCTGGACCTGGCACGATCACGGCAACGATTCGTCGAAGCCGATGGTGTGGCTCGACGGGCTCGACATCCCGCTGGTCGCGATGTTCAACGCGGGCTTCGCCGAGAACGGCGAGACCGACGAGCAGGTCGTGACGACGCCGCAGGGCACGTCGGATGCGAAGTATGCCAGCGGCCTGCTGCCGGTGGATTGGAAGCCGGCGAAGCAGACCTCGCCGATCTTCAACTATCCCTATGCGCGCACGCGCGAGGCGTTGCAGGGGCTCGCCAGGGCCGGCGCTCCGGACGCCTGCCACGGCTACAAGCTGCGCTACGTCAATCCTGCGAGCGGCGGTGCGCCGATCGCCACGATGGGCACCTTCATGCAGCTCCTGCCGAAGGGCTTAGCGACGGCGCCCTATCGCAGCACCGACGGCACGGTCTTCTCGGTCGTCGAAGGCGAGGGCGAGAGCACGATCGGCGACACCGTGGTGCGCTGGAAGAAGCGCGACCATTTCGTCGTGCCGAGCTGGGCCAGGGTCGAGCATCGCGCCGCCGGCGACGCAGTCCTGTTCTCCTTCTCCGATCGCCCGATCCAGGAAAAGCTCGACCTGTGGCGCGAGGATCGCGGCGGCATGTAGAAAAGCGCCGTCGCCTGGCAGGGCGACGGCGCGTTCCGGAGAATGCTGGCTAGGGTCAGCCCTTGTTGGTGCCGCCCTTGACCGAGGTGAGCTGTTCGTCCTCGGGCTTCACCGGCGCCGCTTGGACGAACGACACGGGATCGCTGCCCGGAAAGCTTTCCTTCAACGCCTCGTCGAGCTTGCGGTCGAGGATCTTCTCCGCGGGTTCGCCAGTCTTGGCGGCAGCCGCAGGCTCGGAGTCCTTGCCCGATTCGCGCTTCATCTGAAGCCGCTGGGCCTGGACTTCCTGCTCGAGGATCTTCAGGTCGGCAGCGTCACGCTCCGATGCCGTGGGAGCGGCCGCCACTTTCTTGGCATTGCGCAGCTTCTCGACGTTGTCCTTGAGTTCCGTGCGGGCACTATCCATGCCGCCCCTCCTGTGATTTCGGGCGCCGGTCGTGAATGACGACGCCTCGGTACAACAGACTTGGAGGGCAAAAGTTGCGGTCGCGACGGGCCGGAATTTTACTTTGGACGGAACCGTCTCAGGCGACGCGCTTCTTCTGGGCGGCGACGGAGCCGGCACATTGATCGGGAGGCAGCGGTCTCAGATGCGTATCGTACGCGTCGGCGAACTCCGCTTTGAACGGCTGGCCGTTGCGCTGGTACATCGAGACGAACAGCGTGCAGGCGTCCGAATGGTAGCGCAGGACACGCGCCGATCCGTCCTTGCGGTCGAGCTGGGGAGCACCGAACAGGGCGACGAGCTGGGATTCGTCCAATCCCTTGATGCGATCCGCCGGGATCGGCGAGCCGGCGTTGCGCGAACTGAAGACACCCTTTTCCCCGGCGCCCAGCGAATATTCCTGGGGGCCACCCGTCTGACAGCCTCCCAGCAGAAGGGTGACGGCCAGCGCCCCGTATGCAGCTTTCATGGTGCGAGTTTAGCGCGACGGGGCCGGCCGGTTAAGGGGCGGCTTCAGGCCCTGAGCGACATGAACCATCATGGCGACTCCCAGCACCGGCACGATCAGGTTGAGGATCGGGATTGTCCCCAGGAAGACGATCACGACCCCGGTCAGCCAGAGCGTTCCGCCATTGGCCTTGCGCCAGGCCTTCACTTCGGCCGGATCGCGCCGACGCAGGGCGACCTGTTCGTAATACTCGCGACCCGCCAGCCAGCCGTTGACACCGTAGAACAGGGCCGCGCCCAGCCCCGCGACGAACAGGGCAACCAGGTAGAACGGGAGCATCACGAGGTTGATCGCCACCAGCGCGGCCAGGAAGACGATGCCCGACCACAGGCCGGTCCAGAGCGGGATGCCCCGCGCCGGTCCGAGTTGGGGATAGTGCTTCGCTTCCACGATGTCGGCGATCCGCTCCATGAAGATCGAGATCACGATGCCGAAGCTTGCCGGAAACAGCATCAGCGCCAGCACCGTCACGGCACCGCCGCCCAGCCAGCGGATGGTCTCGTTCAGCCACGTCCACTGGAACGTGGCGAACGATTGCAACGCCCACCAGGCCAGTACGCCGAGCGCGATCTGTAGCACCAGCGACAGCGCCAGCGATTGCCAGACGATACTGCGCAGCCTGGGATCGCCAAGCTGCTGCACCGCCAGTTCGAAGGCGCGGATCATGGGTTGTCCACCAAGCTCCTGGCGTCAGGCCTGCGGACCGACGACGCCGGCGGCCTTGAGCTCGCCGATCTCCTTGGTCGAGAAGCCGCGCTCGCCCAGGATCTCGTCGGTGTGCTGGCCGCGCTTGGCGGCAGGGCCCTTCACCGCTTCCTTGGTGCGCGAGAAGCGCGGAGCGGCGGCGGGCTGCGCGAAGCCGGCCACGTCGACATAGGCGTTGCGCGCCTTGGCATGCGCATGATCCGGCGCTTCCTTCATGGAGAGAACCGGGGCGAAGCAGATGTCCGTGCCCTCCATGATCGCGCACCATTCGTCGCGCGTCTTCGTCTTGAAGATGCCGGCCAGCTTCGCCTTGAGCTGTCCCCAGGCCTTGCGGTCCATCTGCGCCGGCAGCGTTTCGCCCTTGAGGCCGGTCTTGTCGAGCAGCAGGTCGTAGAATTGCGGCTCGATCGAGCCGATGCAGATGTGCTTGCCGTCACTGGTCTCATAGGTGCCGTAGAAGTGGGCGCCGCCGTCGAGCATGTTGCTCTCGCGCTCGTCGCTCCACAGGCCGGCGCCGGCCATGCCGTAGATGCCGCCGAGCAGCAGCGCCGCGCCGTCGACCATCGCGGCATCGACCACCTGGCCCTTCCCGGAGCGCTGCGCCTCGAGCAGGCCGCAGACCATGCCGAAGGCCAGCAGCATGCCGCCGCCGCCGAAATCGCCCACGAGGTTGAGCGGCGGCACCGGCTTGTCCTTGCCGCCGATCGCATGCAGCGCGCCGGTCAGCGCGATGTAGTTGATGTCGTGGCCGGCCGCCTTCGCCAGCGGGCCTTCCTGACCCCAGCCGGTCATGCGGCCATAGACGAGCTTCGGATTGCGCGCGAGGCAGATGTCGGGACCGAGGCCCAGACGTTCCGCGACGCCGGGGCGGAACGGCTCGGTCATGCCGTCGGCCTTCTCGATCAGGCGCAGCACCACCTCGACGCCTTCCTTCTTCTGCAGGTCGATCGACACCGAGCGCCGGCTGCGATTGTGGACGGCGAATTTCGGGTCGGCGAGACGATCCATGACGTGCGCTTTCGTACGGTCGACGCGGATGACGTCGGCGCCCATGTCACCCAGCATCATCGAACACATCGGTGCCGGGCCGATACCGGCCAGTTCGACGATCGTCAGTCCCGAGAGCGGACCGGCCATGATTTTCCTCCTGCAGAATGCGCGTTTCCTTGTCGCAACGATGGTAGCCGAAGGGTTCGGCGTTACAAAACCCATCCCCCGGTCTAAAGTCCGCGCCGCGAGAGAGACGGTCGGAGGAAAACGGGATGGGGTTGGGCCGCATTGTCGCTACGGCGGCGCTTGCGTTCGGCATGGCCGGCGGCGCGTGGGCGCAGCAGGCGCCACCGCCGGCGCCCAAGGAATATGGCCAGCAGTTCCTTGTGCAGGGATCCTGGTTCCACGGCGTGCACGGGCTTGCCTTCAACAAGGACGACCAGCTCTTCGCCGGCTCGGTGATCGGCCAGACCCTCTACCGGGTGCAGGTCGATTCGGGCGAGGTCGACCGCGTGATCGATCCGCCGACCGGCATGGCCGACGACATCGCCTTTGCCGATGACGGCACCATGGCCTGGACGGCGTTCCTCGTCGGCAAGGTCTATGTCCGCAAGCCGAACGGCAAGACCATCGAGGTCGCGCACGGCATGAGCGGTCCCAACTCGCTCGCCTTCGGCAAGGACAACCGACTGTTCGTCTCCGAAGTCTTCCTCGGCGATGCGCTCTACGAGATCGACATCAGGAACGTCGACAAGCCCGACTTCAAGCCCTTCGCGCGGGGCGAGCTGCGCCGCATCGCCGAGAAGCTGGGCGGTCTCAACGGCTTCGAGGTCCACAAGGACGACGGCTTCCTCTATGGCCCGCTGTGGTTCAAGGGCGACATCGTCAAGGTGAACCTGGAAACCGGCGCGACCGACGTGATCGCCTCCGGCTTCAAGACGCCGGCCGCCGCCAACATCGATCCGCAGAACCGCGACAATGTCTATGTCGTCGATACCGGCACCGGCGGCATCTGGAGCGTCAGCCTCACCAGCAAGGTGAAGAAGCTCGTGGCTTCGATGAAGCCCGGCCTCGACAATCTCGCCTTCGATTCGCGCGGCCGCCTGTTCGTCTCGTCGATGACCGACAACGGCATCTATCTGGTCGACAAGCAGACCGGCGCGTGGCGCACCATCGTGGAAGGCAAGCTCGCCGTCCCGACCGACCTCGCCGTCTCGAGCGACGCCGGCAAGGACACGGTGCATGTCGCCGACGTCTTCAGCTATCGCACGGTCGACGGCGCCAACGGCGCGGTGACCGACGTGCTGCGCGTGCACGGCGAGACGCATGCCTATCCGATCGGCATTTCGCTCGGCCCCAGGAACGTGCTGCTCAGCAGCTGGTTCTCCAACACCGTGGAGAAGGTCGACCGCAAGACCGGCAAGCTGACGGCGACGCTGGGTGATTTCCTGGCGCCGGTCGATGCCGTGGAGTTCGCCGACGGCACGATGTACGTGGCCGAACTGGCCAGCGGCAATCTCGTGAAGGTCAGCGCCGACGGCAAGGAACGCAGCATCGTCGTGAAGGAGCTCCGCGGTCCGGTCGCCATGGCGCACGGGCCGGGCTCGCTGGTCTACATTACCGAGATCGCCGCCGGTGCCGTCAGCCAGATCGACGTCGCCACGGGCGCGCGCAAGGTGGTGGCCGACAATCTGACCGGCCCAGAAGGCATCGACATCGGTCCCGATGGCCGACTGTACGTGGCCGAGGTCGGCCAGAAGCGCGTCGTCGCCATCGACCCGGCAACCGGTGCGAAAACCGTGATCGCCTCGAACCTCGATATCGGCCTGGCGCCGTTCCCCGGCGGTCCGCCCGCGCTCGTGCCCACGGGCGTCGCGGTCGGCCGCACCGGCATCGTCTATGTCAGCTCGGATGTCCGGAACTCGCTCTACAAGTTGACACCGCCTTCACCGTAAGGGTCTCGCGATGGCCGGCATTCCTTTCATCAGGGATTTCAAGTTCGACTACGGCACCGCGATGGAGGTGACGCCGCTCATCCGCCGCGTCGTGGCCAACAACCCGAACCCCTTCACATTCAAGGGCACCGGCACCTACATCATCGGCCACGGCAACGTCGCCGTCGTCGATCCGGGGCCCGACGACCAGGAGCATATCGATGCCGTGCTGCGGGCGCTGCGCGGCGAGACGGTGACGCACATCCTGGTGACGCACACGCACATCGACCATGTGCCGGCGACGCCGGCGCTCGCCAAGGCGACCGGCGCCAAGGTGTACAGCTACGGGCCGCACCCGACGCCCGAAGGCGTCACGACCGAGCAGGAAGGCGACTTCTCCTTCGCGCCGGACGTGAAGCTGAACGACGGCGACGTGATCCAGGGCGATGGCTGGAACGTCGAGGCGGTCTATACGCCGGGCCACATTTCCAACCATCTCTGCTTCGCGGTGAAGGAAGACAAGGCGTTGCTCTCGGGCGACCATGTCATGGGCTGGTCGACGGCGGTGATCTCGCCGCCCGACGGCAACATGGCCGATTACTTCGCCTCGCTGCGCAAGCTGCTGCCGCGCGACGAGAGCCTCTACATCCCGACGCACGGCGCGGAAATCCGCGATCCCAACCCGTTCGTGCAGGCCTATATCGAGCATCGCTTGGGTCGCGAGGCCCAGATCATCGCGCGCTTGAAGGACGGGCCGCAGACCATCCCGCAGATGGTCGCGAAGAACTACGCCGATACGCCGGTCCACCTGCATCCGGCGGCCGGCCGCTCGATGCTGGCCCATCTCGTCCAGATGGTGAAGGACGGCCGGGTCAAGACCGAGGACGGCCGCGCCGCGATCGACAGCGTCTATCGGCTCTAGGGGGAGCGACCAATGGACATGAAGCTTTCCGGCAAGACCGTGCTGATCACCGGTGGCAGCCGCGGCATCGGCTTCGCCTGCGCCATGGGCTTCGCAGCCGAGGGCTGCACCGTGCACATCGCCTCGCGCTCGAAGGAGTCGCTGGAAGCGGCGCGTGAGAAGATCCGCGCCCGCCACAACGTGCCGGTCGAGATCCATCCGGCCGACTTCTCCAGCGGCGACACCGCCCGCCGCGTCGTCGAGGCGGTCGGCCATGCCGATATCCTGGTGAACAATGCCGGCGCCATCCCGCAAGGCGACGTCTTCGGCATGACCGAGCCCAAGTGGCGCGAGGCCTGGGACCTCAAGGTGTTCGGCTATGTGAACGCCACGCGCGCCATGCTGGAGAAGATGTACGCCCGAAAGGCGGGCGTGGTGGTGAACGTGATCGGTCTTGCCGGCGAGAGCTATAATTACGACTACGTCGCGGGCACGATGGGCAATGCTGGTATCATGGCGTTCACCCGCGCGGTGGGATCGAAGAGCGTCGATCACGGCGTTCGCGTGGTGGGGATCAATCCGCCGGCGACCCGCACGGACCGCATGCTGACGCGGCTTCGCAACGTGGCCGAGCAGAAGTTCGGCGATCCCGAGCGCTGGCCCGAACTCACGAAGCACATGCCGTTCGGCCGTGCCGCCGAGCCCGACGAGGTCGCCGACCTCGCCGTTTTCCTGGCCTCCGACCGCGCCAGCTACATAAGCGGCGTGGTCATGACCCTCGATGGCGGGCAGGCCGCCCGCCATTAGAGCTTCAGATCAATAGACCTGACGCATCACTTGGGCGGCGAAGCCGTCGACCGCCGACTTCTTCTGCGCTTCGCTGAGCTTGTTATTCGCGGCCACGGCGGGGCAGTAGGCGGTGACGAGGTAGTTCACCACTTCGGCGCTCTCGACGCCGGGATAGCGGATGCGGAGATCGGCCGTGGCCGAGGCGATGGCGTTGAACGTGTCGCCGCTGGTGAGCAGCTTGCCGACCGCCGTCATCTGCGCCGGCGTCTCCTTCAGGATGCCGGGCTTGGCCGTGGGCTGCGGCTTCGGGCAATCGAGCGCCAGCGCGGGGAACGCCGACGTGGCGAGCAGGGCGGCGGCGGCCAGGGGGGCAAGGCGAAGCATGAATCGGTCTCCCGTGAAGATGTCCGGGAAAGCGATAGCAAAACGAAATTCAATAGTCCCTTGGATTAGACACGGTGCGCGACGATCCGGGTCGGAGCGGTTTGCTGAGAGGAACTGGGAAAAGCGACAGTCATGGTCGCCACGAGGATCAGGAGCCCGCCCGCCAGCGTGGTCGGGCCATAGCCCCAACGGGCACTGTGCCGCCAGCATGGAAAGGCCAGTATGGCCCCGATCGCCAGCACCAGGGCGAGGCTCAGTCCCAGCATATATTTCCCCTTGTCGTTGATCGGAAAACGAGCACGGACGGTGCGGGTTCCGCCCCGAAAACTTCATTTTTCATACGGAAGAAAGACGCCGCCCGTGCCCAGCGACGGCGTTCCACATGGTCGCAGCCCCGCCGGCGAGAGTAGGTTGCCGCCGAATGGAAGACGCCCTCTCGAGCGCCCGCGCGCTGCTGCATTCCGTCTTTGGATTCAATGCCTTCCGGCCGGGGCAGGAGGAGATCGTTCGCGCCGTGCTGGACGGCGAGAACGTGATGGCGGTGATGCCCACCGGCAGCGGCAAATCGCTCTGCTTCCAGCTGCCGGCCCTGGTGCGCCCCGGCCTGACGCTGGTCGTGTCGCCCCTGATCGCCCTGATGCGCGACCAGGTCCAGGCGCTGACGGCCGCCGGCGTCTCGGCCGGCAGCCTGAATTCCAGCAACGAGCCGGCGGAGAACGCCCGTGTGATGGGACTGCTGCGCCGCGGCGAACTGCGGCTGCTCTATGTCGCGCCGGAGCGCTTGGCGCGGCCCGATACGGTCGAGATGCTGGCCGAGGCCGGCGTGTCGATGATAGCGATCGACGAAGCCCACTGCGTCTCGCAATGGGGGCATGATTTCCGGCCCGAGTACCTGACGCTCGGCAATCTCGCGCGGCAGATCGGCGGACGCCTGCAGACCCTGGCCTTCACCGCGACGGCGGACGCGCCGACCCGGGGCGACATCGTCGAGAAGCTGTTCGCCGCGCCGCCGCGTGTCTTCGTGCGCAGTTTCGACCGGCCCAACCTCCGGCTCGCGTTCAAGCCCAAGGAGCGCTCCACGCGCCAGGTCCTGTCCTTCGTGCAGTCGCACAAGGGCGAGAGCGGGATCGTCTATTGCGCCTCGCGCCGCAAGGTCGAAGAGATGGCCGAGACGCTGAAGGCCGCCGGCGTCAACGCGCGGCCCTATCATGCCGGCCTCGAGAAGGCCGTGCGCGACGCCAACCAGGACGCCTTCCAGCAGGAAGACGGGATCGTGATGACCGCGACCGTCGCCTTCGGCATGGGCATCGACAAGCCCGACGTGCGCTTCGTCTGCCACGCCGACCTGCCGTCGAACGTCGAGGCCTACTACCAGGAGATCGGCCGCGCCGGCCGCGACGGGCTGCCGGCCGACACGCTGACGCTCTATGGTCTCGGCGACATGCAGTTGCGTCGCCTTCAGATCGAGCAGGGCGATTCCTCGGACGACCGCAAGCGCATCGAACGCCAGCGCCTGGGCGCGCTGCTGTCGCTCGCCGAGGCGCCGCGCTGCCGGCGGCAGACGCTGCTCGCCTATTTCGGCGAGGCGTCGGCAACCTGCGGCAACTGCGATCTCTGCCAGGAAGGCGTCGAGCTGTTCGACGCGACCATCGATGCGCAGAAGGCGATGTCGGCCATCGTGCGCACCGGCGAACGCTTCGGCATGGAGCACCTGATCGCCATCCTGACCGGCGACCTCACCGACAACGTCTCGAAGTTTAACCATGACAGGTTGCCGACCTTCGGCGTCGGCAAGGACCGCAAGGCAACCGACTGGCGCTCGATCTTCCGCCAGCTCTCGGCGGTCGGGCTGATCGCCCAGGACCTGATGGAGCATGGCCGCTGGTGGGTCACCGACGAAGGCTGGCTGGTCCTGAAGGGCGGCAAGAAGGTCGAACTGCGCAAGATCGTGTCTGCGCCGGCCGGCAAGGGCGGGCGCCGGGACCGCCGGGACGCAACGGCCGCCATCGTCAGCGACGCCGATGCCGCGATGCTGGACTCGCTGCGGGCGCTGCGCACGCGGCTCGCGCGGGAACAGAACGTGCCCGCCTATGTCGTCTTCTCCGACCGGACGCTGGTCGAGCTCGCCACTCACCGGCCGACGACCCCGGCGGCGATGCGCGAAATCCACGGTATCGGCGACACCAAACTCGAGCGCTACGGCGCGGCTTTTCTCGCCGTTATCGAGCCCCGCGCGCCCTGACGCAGGGCCGGTTTCCGGAACTTTTCCCCGCTTTTTATCGTTGTGAAGGTCGCCCTGCCCGTTTCCGGGGCAGGCGTGATCGGAGAGGAACATGGACGGCACGGGGGGGACACCGAAACACCGGACCGGCGTACCTGGTCTCGATGATATTCTGCTGGGCGGCCTTGCGACCCATCGCGTGTTCCTGCTGGAAGGCAGCCCCGGCACGGGCAAAACGACGATGGCCCTGCGCTTCCTGATCGAGGGGGCGCGGGCCGGCGAACGCGGGCTCTATGTAACCCTGTCCGAAACCGCCGTTGAACTGCGCGCCACTGCCACCGGCCATGGCTGGAATCTCGACGACCAGATCGAGATTTTCGAGGTCGTGCCGCCGGAAAGCCTGCTCGACGCCGATCAGCAGCAAAGCCTCCTCTAT
>LSKJ01000090.1 GCA_001557035.1 Rhodospirillaceae bacterium CCH5-H10
CGACCGGCGTGCGCGCCCGCCTGTTCAGCGAGACCGGCGAACTGCTGGGCGATTCGGCGATGCTGAACGAGGTCGGCCGCATCCATGTCGTGCCCCTGCCGCCGCCGGAAATGCCGGTCGCCGCCCCTCAGACGGAGACGCAGATCAGCGATCGCATCAGCGACTGGATCGCCCGCCAGCTCTCCCGGGTCGATCACTATCCCGAATATATAGACAAACCCGTGCCGACCCTGCGCGACTTTCCCGAGGCGGCGAGCGCGTTGCGCGGCTTCAATGCCTCGGCCGTGCGCAGCGCCGGCGACGGGCGGCTGATGCTCAGCGCCGCCGTGCCGGTGCAGCGCTACAAGCAGGTGCTGGGCGCCCTGCTGCTGACCCGCGACAACCGCGCCATCGCCGCGTCGCTGCGCGAGGTCCGCTACGACATGCTGACCATCGCAGCCGCCGCGCTCGGCATCACGGTGCTGCTGTCGTTGTATCTCGCCGGCACCATCACCCAGCCGATCGTGCGCCTGGCCCGTGCCGCCGACGAGGTCCGCCTGGCGCGCGAGAGCCGGCCGGAGATCCCCGATCTCGGCAAGCGCGGCGACGAGATCGGCGACCTGAACGACGCGCTGCGCTCGATGACCGAGGCGCTGTGGCTGCGCATCAATACGATCGAGAGCTTCGCCGCCGACGTGGCGCACGAACTCAAGAACCCGCTGACGTCGCTGCGCTCGGCGATCGAGATGGCGGGCCACCCCAATCTCGATGCCGAGCGGCGCGCGAAGCTGATGGGCATCGTCATGGACGACATCAACCGACTCAACCGGCTGATCTCCGATATTTCCGATGCCTCGCGCCTCGACGCCGAGCTGATGCGCGGCGAGGTGCGTCCGGTCGAGCTCGACAAGCTGCTGCGCGACATGGTCCATCACTATGCTGTCACGGCCAACCAGAAGTCCGGCGTCGAGGTCGAGTATCGCGTCGCCGCCAATCCGCCCTTCGTGGCGCACGGCCATGACGGCCGCTACGGCCAGGTCTTCCGCAACGTCATCGACAACGCAATCTCCTTCTCGCCCAAGGGCTCGAGGATCATCGTCGAGTTGAGCCGCGAGCCGCGCAACGGGCCGTTCGTCGTCACCATCGACGACGAGGGCCAGGGCATCCCCGAGGACAATCTCGAATCGATCTTCCAGCGCTTCTATTCAGAGCGCCCGACCGAGCATTTCGGCCAGCATTCGGGCCTCGGCCTGTCGATCTGCCGCCAGATCGTCGAGACCTACGGCGGCTCGATCGCGGCGAGCAACCGGCGCGCACCCGACGGCAAGGTCCTCGGCGCCCGCTTCACGGTCCGGCTGCCCTCGGCCAGCGGGCGGAAGTGACCGTCACGGTAACGACTTTCGTCCACGCGACCTGCGTTGCGCTGCAGGCGAGCGGCAGGCGGTGGCGGGGCGTGCTGCTGCGAGGCCCGTCGGGCGCCGGCAAATCGGACTTCGCGCTTCGCCTCGTCGATGCGGGCGCCAGGCTCGTGGCGGACGACCAGACCGCCCTGTCCCGGCGTGGGCACTCTCTCATCGCCGCACCGCCGGGCACGATCTCGGGCCTGATGGAAGTCCGCGGAATCGGTATCGTGAAGGTCGGCCGTCCACGGCTTCTCGCACGGGTCCCGATCTCCCTGCTGGTGGACCTCGTGCCGCCGGAGAAGATCGAACGCATGCCGGAGCCGGCCCGCGAGGATCTGCTGGGTGTCGAATTGCCGGTCGTCAGGCTGGCGCCTTTCGAGGCCTCCGCCCCTGCGAAGTTGCGCCTTGCTCTCGCGCAAATCCCGGCGGCATGATCGAAACAGCCCGCATGCCAGACAGTCCTGCCCTGCCCGACCCCGCCACCCCGCAAGACGCCCGCCGGCCCTTCGTCGTGGTCACGGGTCTCTCGGGCGCCGGCCGGGGAACCGCGCTGAACGTGCTGGACGATCTGGGCTATGTCGCCGTCGACAATGTGCCCCTGCCGCTGCTTCACGACCTCATGCGATCGACGGGCGGTGCGCCCGGTGAAACGGCCCCGCCTCTGGCCCTGGGCGTCGATACCCGCACCTTCGGGTTCAACGCACGGACTCTCGTCGAGCAGGTCGCCGAACTGCGCGAGCATCCAGGCCTCGCCGTGCGGCTGCTGTTCCTCGAGGCCGATACGGAGACGCTGCAGCGGCGCTACACGGAATCGCGCCGGCCTCACCCGATGGCGCCCGACCGGCCGGTCATCGACGGCATTACCGAGGAGCGCCGCCAGATCGGCTGGATGCGCGACGTGGCGGACCTCTCCATCGACACCTCCGCGCTGTCCCCCCATCGCCTCAAGCAGATGCTCGCCGGCCATTTCGGCTCGGGCCGCAGCGTCGGCACCCGCATATCCGTGATGTCGTTCTCATATCGCCGCGGCCTGCCCCGCGAGGCCGACCTCGTATTCGACGCACGGTTCCTGAAGAATCCGCACTACGATCCCGTGCTGAAGCCCCTGACCGGCCGCGATCCAGCCGTGGCGGCGTTCATCGCAACCGATCCCGACTATCGTCCGTTCGTAAACAATCTGCAGGGCCTGATCGGGCCGCTGCTGCCCCGGTTCGATGCCGAGGGCAAGGCTTATTTGACCATCGCGATCGGCTGCACCGGCGGCAAACACCGCTCCGTGGCGCTGGCCGAGGAGATTGCAGACTGGTTGCGGAGCGCAGGCCGGTCCGTCACTCTCTCGCACCGGGACGTCGGGGCGGCCGGGGAGGCCGGGGGCGCAGGGTAGAGCAAAGAATGATCGGTATCGTACTCGTGACTCACGGCAATCTGGCGCAGGAATTCAAGGCCGCGCTGGAACATGTCGTCGGTGTGCAGCAGTGCCTGTCTACGGTCTGCATCGGCGCCGACGACGACATGGAGAAGCGACGCGCCGAAATCCTGGAAAGGGTTCGGGCCTGCGAAACGGGTGAAGGCGTCATCGTGCTGACGGACATGTTCGGCGGCACGCCGTCCAATCTCGCCATCTCCATCATGGAGCAGGCACGGGTCGAGGTGCTGGCCGGCGTCAATCTGCCGATGCTGGTGAAACTCGCCAGCGTGCGCACGCGGCCGATTGCAGAGGCCGTTCGGATGGCACAGGAAGCCGGCCGCAAGTACATCACCGTCGCCTCGCGGATCCTGGCCAAGGAAGCCTCGTGAGCGACACTCTGCCGGGATCCAGCGCCGAGGCCGGTATCGGCGCGCTGAAGCGCAGCCTCGCGATCGGCAACAAGCGTGGACTGCATGCGCGGGCGGCCGCCAAGTTCGTGCGCACCGCGGGCCAGTTCGACGCCGTCGTGCGCGTCTCCTACAAGGGCCAGGAAGTCTCCGGCCTGTCGATCATGGGCCTGATGATGCTCGCCGCCGGGATCGGCAGCACCATCGACGTGGTATGCTCCGGCCGGCAGGCCGCGGACGCCATGGCCGCCATTTCGGCCCTCGTCGAAGGAAAATTCGGCGAAGATTGAGCGCCGGCGAGGCCTGTATAAAGACTCGCGCATACCGACATAAATTATTGCTTATATGTTGATCCCGCGCGTTGAGGCCGTTCCGCGCCGCTGATAGAACACGCCCGCTTTCGCAATTCGCCGCCTGCCGAAACGGGCACAGCCAAGGAGCGCCACATGGCCGACTACATCGTCAAGGATATCGGACTCGCCGACTGGGGCCGCAAGGAACTCGACATGGCCGAGACCGAGATGCCGGGCCTCATGTCGATCCGCAAGGAATACGGTCCGAAGAAGCCGCTGAAGGGCGCGCGCATCGCCGGCTCGCTGCACATGACCATCCAGACCGGCGTGCTGATCGAGACGCTGAAGGCGCTGGGCGCCGACGTCCGCTGGGCTTCGTGCAACATCTATTCGACGCAGGACCATGCCGCCGCCGCGATCGCCAAGGCCGGCACGCCGGTCTTCGCGATCAAGGGCGAGAGCCTCGAGGAATACTGGGACTACACCCACAAGATCTTCGAATGGCATGACGGCGGCGAGCCGAACATGATCCTCGACGACGGCGGCGACGCCACACTGCTGGTCCATCTCGGCGCCCGCGCGGAGAAGGATCCCTCGCTGGTCTCCAAGCCGACCAACGAGGAAGAGGAAGTCCTCTACAAGGCGATCCTCAAGACCAACAAGGAAAAGCCCGGCTGGTACGCCAAGCTCGGGGCCTCGATCCGCGGCGTCACCGAGGAGACGACCACGGGCGTCCATCGCCTCTACAACATGGCGAAGGAAGGCAAGCTCCTGTGGCCGGCCATCAACGTCAACGACTCGGTCACCAAGTCCAAGTTCGACAATCTCTACGGCTGCCGTGAATCGCTGGTCGACGGCATCCGCCGCGGCACCGACGTGATGATGTCGGGCAAGGTCGCGATGGTCGCGGGCTTCGGCGACGTCGGCAAGGGCTCGGCCGCCTCGCTGCGCCAGGCCGGCTGCCGCGTCATGGTCTCCGAAGTCGATCCGATCTGCGCCCTGCAGGCGGCGATGGAAGGCTACGAGGTCGTGACGATGGAAGAGGCGGCTCCCAAGGCCGACATCTTCGTCACCGCCACCGGCAACGTCGACGTGCTGACGCTCGATCACATGAAGGCGATGAAGCACCGCGCCATCATCTGCAACATCGGCCACTTCGACAGCGAGATCCAGATCGCCTCGCTCCGTAACTTCAAGTGGCACAACGTGAAGCCGCAGGTCGACGAGGTCGAGTTCCCCGACGGCAAGCGCATCATCGTCCTGTCGGAAGGCCGCCTGGTGAACCTGGGCAACGCCACGGGCCATCCGAGCTTCGTGATGTCGGCTTCGTTCTCGAACCAGACGCTGGCCCAGATCGAGCTCTGGACCAACCCGGGCAAGTACGAGAAGCAGGTCTACACGCTGCCGAAGTTCCTCGACGAGAAGGTCGCGGCGCTGCATCTCGAGAAGGTCGGCGCCAAGCTGACCAAGCTCCGCCCCGACCAGGCCAAGTATATCGGCGTGCCCGAGGCCGGCCCGTTCAAGGGCGACCTCTACCGCTACTAAGCGGCCGGCAACGGCCCACAGCGGCTCATGCTAAGAAGTCGGCATCGAAAGATGCCGACTTTTTCTTTGCCCCTTCCCGACGAGGCCGCGACCGAGCGGCTGGGCGCGCGCCTGGCCTCCCGCCTGCAGCCGCGCGACGTCGTGGCGCTCGAAGGCGGTCTCGGCGCCGGCAAGACGACGCTGGCCCGCGCGATCCTGCGCGCCGCCGCCGGCGAGCCGGCGCTGATCGTGCCCAGCCCGACCTTCACCCTGGTCGAAGTTTACGAAACGCCACGCGGCAGCTTCTGGCATTTCGACCTCTACCGGCTGGAAGAGCCGGAGCAGGTCTTCGAGCTGGGATGGGAAGAGGCCCGCGTCGACGGCGTGGTCCTCGTGGAATGGGCCGAGCGGCTCGGTCCCCTGCTGCCGCGCGAGCGACTCACCATCAACCTGTCGGTCGAGGGTGAAGGCCGCCTCGCGACCCTCGAAGGAGAATTCCGTTTTGGCGAAGTCTGAACGCGACCGTCTGCGCGCCGAGTTCGTGAACCGCGCCGGCTGGGGCGATGCCGGCGAGCGGCTGCTGGCAGGCGACGCCTCGTTCCGGAAATATTTCAGGCTGAGCCGCCCGCGCGGCTCGGCGGTCGTGATGGATGCGCCGCCGCCGCAGGAAGACGTGCGGCCGTTCGTGCAGATCGCCCGGCACCTCATCGGGCTCGGCCTCAGCGCGCCGGAAATCCTCGCCGAGGATGTCGAGCACGGCTTCCTGTTGCTGGAGGATTTCGGCGACGACACCTACGCGCGGGTCCTGAAGGCCGGCGGCGACGAGGGCGAACTCTATACCCGCGCCACCGACGTGCTGGTCGCACTCTATCGTGCGGGCGAACGCAGCCTGCTGCCGGGACTCGGCGCCTATGCCGGCGATGCGCTCATCAAGGCGGCGATGCTGCTGCCGGAATGGTACCTGCCGGAAGCGACCGGCCGGCCCACTCCCCCCGAGGAGACGGCGCGCTACGTCGCGGCCTGGCGCGAATGCCTGGCCGCCCTGCCCGCCATGACCGAGACTCTGCTGCTGCGCGACTATCACAAGGATAATCTCCTGTGGCTGCCGACGCGGCCGGGCGTGCAGGCGTGCGGCCTGCTCGATTTCCAGGACGCCCAGCGCGGCCATCCCTCCTACGATCTCGTGTCCCTCATTGAGGATGCGCGGCGCGACGTGGCGCCGGCGGTCCATGCCGCCTGCCTCGACCGCTACATCGGCGAAGCGGGCATCGC
>LSKJ01000091.1 GCA_001557035.1 Rhodospirillaceae bacterium CCH5-H10
AACGACGGTCACGGTGGCGGAGATTCGCGGGCCGGGAGGATGACGAACTGGCCCCAGAGGTTGGCGATACCCCCTGCCCTGGTGTCGGGAATGGCTAGCGGCTAGCGCGCAGCAGCTTTCGATAGCCCCCGTCCATCATGGCCACGGCATCGGCGACCAATCGGATCGTCTGGCCCCGAACGGATGAGGTCTTCCAGGGGAACCGGGCGACCGCTTCCGGACCGTAGAGCGCCATCGCCACCTGGCGATAGCTTGCCCCCTCCAGGCGACCGTCCAACGCCCGGATCATGTCGAGAAGCCGCTTTCGGAGACGCGCCGTGATTTGCCAAGCGGACGGAAGCGGGCCTGCCGGCTGACGGTCGAGGCGACGCTTGAGGCGCATCAGACCGGCAAGGCGAAGGAGAACGGTCTCATCCAAGGGGACGAGCGCCGCCATCGGCAGTGCCGGGCGCTCACCCTTGAGCCACAGGGACATTGGGCCATCGGCATCATTCACGAAGCAATGCCACTCGCCGCCGTGCTGTGGATCGATCGAAGGGCGCAGGCGACCAAGAGCTTCGAAGCGATAGGCGCCTTCGAAGCCATCGGGGGCGGGAACGAGCATCACGGCATGGGGAAGCAGCTCAGGCCGCCATGAAAGATGCGCGGCAGTCGCATCGAGTGAGGAATCGCAGGCGAAAGGAAAGCCCCCAGTTGCCTCCTACCGTCTTCGGGCTCAATGCCGGTTCCTCCGGATCTTCGTCAAGCCGGTCGTAGTCATCACGGTATGCCGGGTTGCGTCGCAGGAACTCCCACGCAAATCCGGCACGATCGAGATCCTTCAGCGCATCAACGTACTCGGGCGACCTCCAATCGGGTCTCTTCGTCATCAAAGACTCCGTTACACGAACTCAGGGCTAACGGGCCTCAGCCTTTCATGCGACCAACGGTTGTTGAAGAGCCCGAACGCCGAACGCGCGATGTCATGCGA
>LSKJ01000092.1 GCA_001557035.1 Rhodospirillaceae bacterium CCH5-H10
GACCGCCGTACCGCTGGCCCGTGCGCTGGTGAAAGGGGGCCTGCCGGTTCTGGAGGTCACTCTCCGAACGGAAGCGGCGCTTGCCGCCCTGGCGGCGATCGCTGCCGAGGTTCCCGAGGCCGTCGTGGGCGCAGGGACCGTGCTCAATCCCGTCCAGTTGGACCGTGTGCAACGCGCCGGTGCCCGCTTTGCCGTAAGCCCCGGATGCACGCGCGATCTGGCTGCGGCGGCACGGTCGTCGGGCCTGCCGTTTCTGCCGGGGGTGCAGACCGTCTCGGAGGCGATGACGCTGGCGGATCAGGGTTTTCGCCTCCTCAAGTTCTTTCCCGCGGACGTGGCCGGCGGTTTGACCTGGCTCAAGGCGGTCGGTGCGCCGCTCGCGGATCTTCGCTTCTGCCCGACCGGCGGGATCACGCCGGAGACGGCGCCGGCCTATCTGGCGCTGCCGAACGTGGCCTGCGTGGGCGGCTCGTGGGTCGCGCCGCGTGGCGTCGTGGCAACAGGTGACTGGCAAAGCATCGAACGGCTCGCCGCCACGGCGTCGACGCTGAAACGCCGCTAGCGGAATGTCGGGAAAGGTGCTTCAAGAAAGTACCAAGGAGTAGCGGCTACCGATGAACAGGCTGTCGTTTGCGGCGTTGGCGCTTTCGCTCGTGATGGGCGGGACAGCGCGAGCCGATTCCGTAATCATTCTGAATTCCGAGGAAGCGTCCTACAGCATCCTGAGCCGCAGCACGCGGACCGAGGTTGTGCGCCTTCCGGTCGGCCGGGAACCGCATCACCTGATCCTGTCGCCGGACGGCAAGGAAGTGCTGATCGGCTCGACGGCGACCAACGAACTCCTCGGCCTCGACATCAAGACCGGCGAGCGCAAGCGCGTCGTCAAGGACATCCTCGATCCCTACCATCTGGGCTTCAGCCCGGACGGCAAGTGGTTCGTCACGGCGGCCTACCGGCTCGACCATGTCGACATCTATCACGCGGATGGTTTCAAGCTCGCCGGCCGCATCTTCATAGACGGCCTGCCGAGCCACATGGCCTTCGACGCCGAGTCCAAGACGGTCTTCGTGACCCTGCAGCAGAGCGGACGCCTGGCCGCCTTCGACCTGGCGACGCAGGCGCTCAAGTGGAACGTGCCGGTGGGCAATGCGCCGGCCGGCGTCGTCATGCTCCCGGACGACAAGCGCCTGCTGGTGGCGCTCACGGGCGAGGACAACATCGTCGTCGTCGACGCGAAGGACGGCGTGGTCAAGAGCAGCCTGCAGACCGGCAAGGGGGCTCATAATTTCTGGCCGAAGGGCGACGGCCGGCACTATTTCCTCAGCAATCGGGTCGAGGGCACCGTTTCCCTGATCGACACCAAGGACGAGCCGAAGGTCGTGGGCACCGTCAGGATTCCGGGCGGTCCGGATTGCATGGACATCACGCCGGACGGACGGGAACTCTGGGTCACCCAGCGCTTCCTGCGCCGCGTCGCGATCGTCGACATCGAGACGCTCAAGCTCGTCGCCAGCATTCCCGTGGGCAAGTCGCCGCACGGCGTCTTCATGCTGAAATCCACGGCGACCGTCACGGCGGGCGCGCCGGTCCGCGCGGCGTCGACGGCGGGCGAACGCAGGTAGGCTCCCCGTGCGCGACCTGATCGACCTCTGGGTCGGCGCCCAGGCCTGGCTGTTCGAGACCCTCGTCAGCCCCGTTCTTTTTCATTTCGGCCTCATGGCCTGGTACGAGCCGGGCTACAGCGCCGTCGAGTTCGTCATGCTGGGCCTCGTCCAGATCGCCGTGATCGCGATCGGCATGCGCTTCTTCGAGCGCCGCTGGCCACTCGAGAAGTCGGGCGACGACGACAGGCTGATCATGGTCGACCGCGTCTACACGGTGCTGAACAAGCTCGGCGTCATCCCGCTCGCGATCTTCATCCTGACCTACCCGGTGGTGCAGGAGATCGAACTGACGGTGCGGACGTGGGGTTACATGCCGCCGCGCCTGGAGCGCCTGCTGCCCTGGATCGGCGACAACGACCTGCTCTCGTTTCTCGTCTATTTCGTCCTCTACGACTTCGCGGCCTACTGGCTTCACCGGGGACAGCATGCTTTCGGCTGGTGGTGGGCGCTGCACAGCCTGCATCACAGCCAGCGGCGCATGACGGTCTGGACCGACGACCGCAACCACGTGATCGACGACCTGATCGTCACGCTGGCGCTGGTGCTGTTCTCGCAGTTCGTCGGCGTCCAGCCGGGCGAATACGTCGTGATCCTGATGGTCGGCCGGCTGGTCGAGAGCTGGTCGCACGCCAATGTCGACATGTCCTTCGGCTGGCTGGGCGAGCGGCTGCTGGTCGGTCCGCGCTTCCACCGGCTGCATCATGCCCTGTCGACGCCGACCGAGCGGCACATCCAGGACCACAATTTCGCGCCGGTCTTCCCGGTCTGGGACATCCTGTTCGGCACGGCGATCTATGACGAGAAGCACCGTCCGACCGGTGTCGACGATGCCGCCGCCGACCGCGACAACGGTCGCGGCTGGATCGCCCAGCAGGTGACGGTGTTCGGCCGCTTCGTGCGGGCGCTGGTGCCGAGGTTCAGCCGGCGCGCGTCAGCACGCTGAGCACGTCCGCCTTGCGCGGCATGGGCGTGACCGCACCGTAGCCGGTGGTCGACAGCGCCGCCGCGACATTGGCATAGCGCGCCGCCGTCTCCGGATCGTCGCCGGCCAGCAGGCGGGTGAGGAAGGCGCCGTCGAACGTGTCGCCCGCCCCTGTGGCGTCGACCGCCTCGACCTTGTGCGGCGGGATGCGGACCTGCCGCTCACGCGTGGCGATCAGCGAGCCTTCCGAGCCCATCTTCAATGCCACCAGTGGTGCGCCGAGGCCGAGATAGTAGGTGGCGATGGCGTCGGGCTCCTGCAATCCGGTGAGCTGCCGGGAATCGTCGAGACTGGGGAGAGCGATGTCGCAACGCGCGATGGTGGCGTCGATTACCTTCCGCGCGACGTCGAGGTCCCAGAGGCGGAGCCGTAGGTTGGTGTCGTAGGACACCTTCACGCCGGCGTTTTTCGCCGCGGCGATGGCGGCATCGCAGGTCGCGCGGGCGCTGTCGCTGATCGCCTGCCCGATGGCGGACAGGTGGAACACCCGGGCGCCGGCGATGTAGTCGGCGGCGAGTGTGTGCGGCGCCATCAGCGAGGCCGCGGAGTTCTTGCGCAGGTAGTCGAACTTGTGACCGGCCGCGCTGTGCGTGACGAAGCTGACGCCGGTCGGCGCCGTCGGGTGGCGCGTGACTCGCGAGGCGTCCACGCCCTCGCTCTTCCAGAGGTCGAGGAAGGCGTCGCCCATCCAGTCCTGGCCGACACTGGTCAGGTAGCCGGTCGAGGCGCCCTGACGCGCCGCGGCGATCGCCACGTTCTGGGAGTCTCCGCCGAAGCCCTGCAGCCAGGTTCGGCCGTCGCCTTCCTTCGGGCGGTTGAACTCGATCAGGGGCTCGCCGAGGCAGACGATGTCGGGGGAGGGTGCCATGGCCGAGATTTCTCACGCCGCAGGGTGAACCTCAAGTCATGCGCTGGACTTCGCGCGCGCCTTCTCCCAGGGTTGCGGCAACAAATCTAGAGGAAGCGGATGGCCAAGAAGAAGAACGGCAACGGCGGCAAGCGCCCGTTGCGCAGCCGCGAATGGTTCGATGCCAAGGGTGATCCCACGATGGCCGCGCTCTATCTGGAGCGCTACATGAACTTCGGGCTGACGCTTGCCGAACTGCGCAGCGGCCGCCCGATCATCGGCATCGCCCAGACCGGCAGCGACCTCTCACCCTGCAACCGCCATCACCTCGACCTCGCCACCCGCGTGCGCGACGGCATCCGCGACGCCGGCGGCATTCCCATCGAGTTTCCTGTCCATCCGATCCAGGAAACCGGCAAGCGCCCGACAGCGGCGCTCGATCGTAACCTTGCCTATCTCAGCCTCGTCGAGTGCCTTTACGGTTACTTCTTCGACGGTGTCGTGCTGACAACCGGATGCGACAAGACCACGCCGGCGATGATCATGGGCGCGGCCACCGTCGACATTCCCGCCATCGTGCTGTCGGGGGGGCCGATGCTGGACGGCCATTTCGCCGGCGGCCTCGCAGGTTCGGGCACCATCGTCTGGTACGCCCGCCAGGAGCTGGCGGCGGGTCGCATCGACATGGAGAAGTTCATCGAGATGGTGGCGTCGAGCGCCCCCAGCGTCGGCCATTGCAACACGATGGGCACGGCGCTCTCGATGAACAGCATGGCGGAAGCGCTCGGCATGTCGCTGCCGGGCTGCGCGGCGATTCCCGGCCCATACAAGGAGCGGGGCCAGATGGCCTACGAGACCGGCAAGCGCATCGTCGACATGGTGTGGGAGGACCTGAAGCCCTCCGACATCCTGACGCGCAAGGCGTTCGAGAATGCCATCGTGGCGGCGAGCGCGCTCGGTGCCTCGACCAATTGCCCGCCGCACGTCAACGCCATTGCGCGCCATATCGGCGTGAAGCTGGAGAACGAGGACTGGGACAAGATCGGCTACGACATCCCGCTGCTGGTGAACTGCATGCCTGCCGGCAAGTATCTGGGTGAAGCGTTCCATCGTGCCGGCGGCGTGCCGACGGTGATGAAGGAGTTGCTGGACCAAAAGAAGATCCACGGCGATGCGCTGACCGTCTCGGGCAGGACCATGGCGCAGAACCTGCGTCATGCGATCAAGGCAGACGGCGAGGTCATCAAGACCTACGACAAGCCGATGCTCAACCAGGCGGGATTCGCGGTTCTGGGCGGCAACCTGTTCGATTCGGCGATCATGAAGACCTCGGTGATCTCGGCGGAGTTCCGCGAGAAGTATCTCGAGCGCAAGGGAGACCGGGACGCCTTCGAGGGCACCGCCATCGTGTTCGAGGGGCCGGAGGACTACCACCACCGCATCAACGACCCGAAGCTGCCGATCGACGAGAACAGCATCCTGGTCATCCGCAATGCCGGCCCGGTCGGCTATCCCGGCGCCGCTGAGGTGGTGAACATGCTGCCGCCGGACCGGCTGGTGAAGGGCGGCATCCTGCTGCTGCCGTGCATTGGCGACGGCCGCCAGAGCGGCACGTCGGCCAGCCCGTCGATCCTGAACGCCTCGCCGGAAGCGGCCGTGGGCGGCGGGCTCGCATTGCTGGAGACGGGTGACAGGGTCCGGGTCGATATCGGCAAGCGTACAGCCAACATCATGATCACGGCCAAGGAACTGGCAAAGCGCAAGAAGGCGTGGAAGCCCAACGTCGTGCCCAGCCAGACTCCGTGGCAGGAGCTGCAGCGCAAGTTCGTCGGCCAGCTCGCGAGCGGCGCTTGCCTCGACTTTGCGGTGAACTATCAGAAGATTGCGAAGACGAAGGGCGTCCCGCGGCACTCGCACTGAGTGCCGGCACAGGACGGCTTCAGCGGAAGAGGCGCTGCTCGACCGAAACCGGAAGGTCGGCCCGGTTCATCAGGATGATCGCCCAGGGAGAGGTCGGCTGACCTACCGGACGGGCCGCCGGGGGCGGTGGTGCGGCCAGCGCAGCCGATCCGCCGGGGGCGGCAAAACCCGAGGCACCGGGCGGCAACGCCGAGGGGGCGCTCGAGGCGGCCGGTCCGTTCGTCAGCGGCCCCACGGCCACCGGCCGGGGAGCGGCGCGCTGGGCCATCATCATCTCGGCGGGCATGCGCTCCTCGAAAACCACCACGATCCGATCGCGCCGCCGCGCCGTGGAGAGGATGTTCACCGCATAGCCTTCGCTGCTACGCCGTCCGAGAAAAATGCCGACGGCGTTCATGCGGCCGGCCTCGAACATGTCGGGCGCGGGGGAGCCGACACGGCTCCACAGGCTGCGCCATTCG
>LSKJ01000093.1 GCA_001557035.1 Rhodospirillaceae bacterium CCH5-H10
ACCGCCTCCTGCCCAACGGGACGAAGCTGCTGATGCGGGAGGGGCTCGAACTCGCGCTGCCGCTCAACCTCGCGGCGCGACGCCATGACGTCGCGCTAAAACTCTGTCAGGAGGCGAGACTCACCGAGAAAGCCTCGTCGGCGCCGGCCATCGTTCGGGCGGAACTGATGTACGGGCAATGGGCCTGCCGCCACCTTGCGGATGGCGGCAAGCCCGACGCGGGCTATGTCGCCAAGGGCGAGGAGATGCTGCGCAAGACGATGATGGAGCGCTTCATTCCGAACGGCTCAGACATCAAGATGGCAATGTGGCTGAAGGCGATCTACCACGACAGCGGCGTCACGCGGACGCCGGAGGAAACCATCCTCAAGGCCTACGACACGATGATCGGCGTCGAGAAGCCCGCCTTCGCAAAGGTCTGACGTTAGGAAGAGTCTAACGCGCGACTTTAGCGGCGGAGGGCGAGGCCAGCGGGCTAGGCGATGGCTGCCGCGGCCGGGAAGCCCGGCCGCTGCAGGCCGACGAGATGTTCGCGCGCCAGCGCGACAAGGGTGGGCGCCGTCCACACTCAGGTAACTAAGAACCCGGAAGCCCTCCTCCAATTGGTTGAAGGTTTGACCTGCGGACCGGCCGCACGCTGACGGATGAGTTTTCGGCACGGTATCCGGCAGAGACGCAAGGGCCAAGGAGCCTGTCATCCGCCTACATCACGCCCGTTTCCTGGATCAGCCGCAACCTGCTGCCGAGGCCGGCGCAGCGGCGGGTGCGCAGTGTGATCTGCAGCCGGCTTCAATGGCCCGACTTCGACTTCGCGCCACGTAGCATGCGTGTAGGCACGCGCATCTGAATCGCGCTGATACCGCATAGGGGGAGTTCGATCAGGAGTCGTTGCTTCTCTCGGCACTGGAGCACGAGGTGCCGGTGATGTGTTGGTTCGAGGACCATGTCGGGTCGCCTAGTGCCTGGTGATCGAAATCGGTGCCAATGCCGGTCTTTACCCGACATTGTCCGATGCGCTGATGAAGGCCTCTCCGGCGTTTCCGGACGCACGGGAGTGCAGGATTGCATCGTTCCAGCCGTCAGGCGAAGCCTGTCGTCGGTTGCTCGCTAACCTCGCGATCAGGGCTTCGTGCCGGAGGGGCCCGCAAAGGCCGAGCGATTCGAAGCGTCCAGCGATCATCGCGGTTGCTGCGTCGGCCGGAGCATTGACGACGCTCTTCCTGCGCCGGCGAGGACGTGCTTAGTGCTAGTCGCAGCTTGCGCGGGAGGCAGACAAAATGGTGAAGTCGGTACGCCGTATCGTAACGGGCCATGACGAAAACGGGCGGTCCGTGTTCCTCGAGGACAAGCCGGCGCCGCATCCGTTCTCGCCTTCGCATTCACCCAATGTCGGACTTACCAACCTCTGGATGCTTGAAACTTTCCCGGCCTCCAACGAGGCGGGCCGGCCCGATCCGACGGCGCGGCCTTTCAGGCTCGAGCCGCCGGCGAGCGGCAACGTCGTGCGCATGGTCGAATTCCCGCCCGACAAGGAGCGCAACTACGGCAACCAGGCCGAAGTTTTCAGCCAGTACGGCGCCTCCGAGGCGCACGACAAAGCCGCTCGCCATCCCGGCTTCCACAAAACTCAAAGTGTCGATTACGCAATCGTCATCGAAGGCGAGATCTGGGCACTGATGGACGTCGGCGAAACCCTCATGAAGGCGGGCGACGTGCTGATCCAGCGAGGGACCAACCATGCCTGGGCGAACCGCTCCGACCGCATTGCCCGCGTCCTTTTCGTCCTGAACGGCGCCAAGTCACTTTAAGCCAGCCTGCGGTTCGCCGTCGCTTTCGCCCTGTCAGGGATAAGCAACCCCAATTCGTAGCTCGCGTTGTCTCCGAACCCGTTCAGGAGGCTCCGATGCGCGCGCATTCCGTTACGATCACCGCCGTTCTTCTTCTGGCTGTTGGCTTCGCCGGACCCGTCCTCGGCAAGGATCGGCCCGTCACCGAACAGGAGAGGGCAAGTCTCGCGTCTGCCGTCAAATCAGCAGGCTGCACCGGCGGCCAGATGGAGTTCGACGACGACAAGTCGCCGCCACACCCGTCAGGGAAGTTCGAAGTCGACGACGCAATGTGCGGCAACCAGAAGCACGATCTCGTCTTCGATCATGAATTCAGGCTGATTTCGAAGAAAGCGGACTAGACCGTCTCCCTCGGTTCAGCTGCCTGCCAGGCGGTGGCGGCCTCACGCGCGATGCGGGTGAAGTTGCGCGCCAGACCGGTGGCGGTGCCGGTACGCCAGGCCATGGCCATTGCCAGCGGGGCGGGGTTCTCCGCGATCTGGAGGATGCGCAGACCCGGCATGTTGAAGCGCGTCACCGTCGAAGGCGCGACTGCGACACCCAGTCCCGCATCCACGAAACCTGCCACCGTGTGGATCTGATCGGCATACTGAACGATGCGAGGGGAGAAGTGTGCACGCCGGCACATGTCCATCACCCGCGCATGCAGGAGCGGCAAGCCGGCCCGTGAGTACATCACGAAGGGCTCGCCGACGAACTGACCAAGCTGCATGGCACGCTGCGTTGCCAGCCTGTGTGTTGCAGGCACCAGCGCGAGGAAGGGCTCGCGGATCAGCGTCACGATCTGCAGCGATCGCGAACTGAGGGGCGGCCGGAGCAGGGCGACGTCAACACTCCCCAATTCGAGCGCAGTCACCAGGACCGATGTCGTGAGCTGCTTAAGTTCCAGTTCCACGTCGGGATAAGCGGACCGAAAGCGTGCGACGATGGGTGGCAAGAGGGTGAAGGCATTGGACGGGGCGAAGCCCACGGTGAGGCGTCCCGTCTCGCCACTCCCCAGGCGCCGCACGTCGTCCACGGCCTGGTCGGCGCCATCGAGAAGGCGCCGTGCACGCTCGTAGAGGAGAAGGCCCGCCTGGGTCACCTCGAATTTCTTCTGGGTCCGATGGAGAAGCTCGACGCCTAGTCGACGCTCCAGGTTCTGGATCTGGCGGGTAAGGGGTGGCTGGGCGATTCCCAGCGAAGCGGCCGCCCGACCGAAGTGGCCTTCGCGCACCACGGCGCAGAAGTATCTCAATTGCCGCAGATCCATTATCGATACCTTGAAGGTATTGAAAGCAGGTCTTGCGATATTGGACGTGTCCGGTACAGGTTGGCAACGTCGGGTTGCAGATTGACTGAACTCGCGATGGCGAAAGCGAGCGTCATGGCGGGAATTTGGTGGGCTGTTTATTGCGTTGAGACAGCAATTTACGCGCGGCGAAAGCAAACCTAGGCTGGATTTCAGCCCGAGTTCCTTCTTTGGCTTGGACGACCCGGCATGGTCGGTGATACCGAAGCAGTGAGAGTTGTTTTGAGCCTGGCCGGGCTTTCGGCGCGTATTGCATAGGACCGTCGAACAGGAAGAAGAACAGGAATGGCAAAATCGCATCCCGTCGACGCTCACGTCGGCACCCGAATGCGCCAGCGTCGCACCTTGCTTGGCATGAGCCAGACCAGGCTCGGCGATGCGGTCGGTCTCACCTTTCAGCAGGTGCAGAAGTACGAGCGGGGGGCGAACCGCGTAGGCTCCAGCCGTCTCTACGAGTTTGCCAAGGCACTGGACGTGCCGGTTTCCTATTTCTTCGACGAGATGCCGGGCAACGTGCTGGCCGGCCGACCGATGGCGGCCCGGGTTAAAAAGGGTGGCGGCTTTGGCGAGGCTGGCACGCCCTTCGCCGTCGAGAAGGACCCGCTGATCAAGCGTGAGACGCTGCAGCTCGTGCGCGCGTACTACAAGATTCGAGAACCTTCGGTGCGCAAGCGCATCTACGAGCTGGTCAAGACCATGGGCGCCGTCAGCGCCAGCGCCGAACGCGTCAGGAAATAGGTACGCCGTCGTCGCGAGCGGAGATACCCGGCTCGCGACGATCTGGATGCTGCGACGATTGCTGGCGCCACGGTCAGGCCGCCAGCAGATGTTCCGCGATCTGAACGGCGTTGAGCGCCGCACCCTTCAGCAACTGGTCGCCAGCCACGAACAGCGAGATCGAGTGGCCGCTGGGATCGCCGAGGTCCTGGCGGATGCGTCCCACCAGAATGTCGTCCTGTTGGCTGGCGTCGCGCGGCATCGGGAAGACGTTGCGCTCGCGGTCGTCGACGATGCGCACGCCCGGCGCGTTGGCGAGCAGTGCGCGCACGCGGGCCTCGTCGATCGGGCGCTCGCACTCGAAGGTGACAGCGGCCGCATGGGCGCGCAGCACCGGCACACGCACGCAGGTCGCGGACAGCCGCAGGTCCGGATCGCCGTAGATCTTGCGGGTCTCGCGCATGACCTTGGTCTCCTCGTCGTTGTAGCCGGTCTCGGGATCGATCGCGGTGTTGTGGCTGAACAGGTTGAAGGCATAGGGGTGCGGCAGCACCTTGGGCTGGAAGGCGCGGCCGTCGAGATAGGCGCGCGTCGAGTCCGCGAGCTCGTCCATGGCCGCGGCGCCGGCGCCAGAAGCCGCCTGGTAGGTGGCGATGGTCATGCGTCGGATGCGGTTGTGCTGGTGGATTGGCCAGAGGGGCGTGATGGCGATGATGGCCGCGCAGTTGGGATTGGCGACGATGCCCTTGTGGCCGGCGATGGCACCCGCGTTGATTTCGGGGATCACCAGCGGCACCGCGGGATCCATGCGGAAGGCCGAGGAATTGTCGACCACGATGGCGCCGGCCGCGACCGCGATCGGAGCATAACGCTTCGAGATGCCGCCGCCCGCCGAGAACAGGGCGATGTCGACACTTTCGAAGCTCTTTTCGGTGAGTTCCTGGACGACCAGCGCCTTGCCGTCGAATGAAAGCTCGCGTCCCACGGAGCGGGCCGAGGCAAGCAGGCGCAGCTCCTTCACCGGGAAGCGGCGCTCGGCGAGGCAGCGCAGGAACTCGACGCCGACGGCGCCGGTGGCGCCGACGATGGCTACCGTGAGAGGTCTCGAACTCATGTCTGTCTCCGTCGTTGATGCCGGGAGACGGACGCCTGGAAAGACAAAGGCCCCGTCCGAAACCGGCGGGGCCTGTGAGGTTGTCCTATGTCACGTTCGACTCTACGCGCACGTCCTCGCCGGCCCACCGAAGGTGGTCGTTTTGGTCGTGGTCGTTTTGGTCGCGAAACGCATCATGGTGGCGAGGATATAGGGCGAAGGCGGCCGGGTTGTAAAGACGCGCCACCGCCGCCTTGACTTTCAGGCTGTCAAATAACATATGAAGTTACATGAAAAGGGATAGCCGATTGTCAGACGTGCTGCACGTGCTGCTGCACATGGCCGGACACAAGGGGCCGGCCACGTCGGAGGCGCTGGCGCGGGCGATCGACACCAATCCGGTGGTGGTCCGCCGTATCATGGCCGGCCTGCGCGAGCAGGGTTATGTGCGTTCGGAAAAGGGGCATGGCGGCGGCTGGTCGCTGGCCTGCGATCTCGCGAAGGTGACGTTGCGGGACGTCTACGACGCACTTGGCAGTCCCCCGTTGCTTGCGCTGGGCAACCGAGAGGACGCGTCCGGCTGCCTCGTCGGCCAGGTGGTGCACGAGGCGCTCGACGATGCGTTCGAGCAGGCGGAGGCGCTGCTGCTTTCGCGTCTCGGCAAGGTGACGCTGGCCCGGCTGAACACTGATCTTCACAAGCGCCTCGTCGCCCGAGGCGGCGCCCATCGGCTGGAAACCGTCCATGCGTCCTGAAACGGGCTTCGACGATCCGGCCATGGTGGCGCGCTACGCCGAGGGACCGCCGCGCTTCGTTCCGGGCTACGCCGCGCTGCAGACCATGACGCGGCTGCTGCTAGCCGAGCGTGTGCCGGAAGACGGACGCGTGCTGGTGCTCGGCGCCGGTGGCGGGCTGGAACTGAAGGCGTTCGCGGAGGCGCACCGGGGATGGAGCTTCGACGGTGTCGATCCCGCCGCGCCGATGCTCGATCTCGCGGCCCGCACCCTGGGCCCACTCGGTGTCCGCGCGCGTCTCACGCAAGGCTATGTCGGCGACGCGCCCGAGGGCCCGTTCGATGGCGCAACCTGCCTGTTGACGCTGCACTTCATGGATCGCGCGGAACGGCGGCGCACGGCGGCCGAAATCCACCGTCGCCTCCGGCCCGGCGCGCCCTACGTGATCGCCCATCTCGGCTTCCCGCAGGGAGATGGCGATGAAGGCGACCGCGCGCTCTGGCTGTCGCGACACGAGGCCTTTTTAGCCGCCGCCGGACTCGACGCCGAAAAAGCGGCAAGCACCCGCAAGGCGATCGACACAAGGACCCACATCCTCGCGCCGGCCGAGGACGAGACGATCCTGCGCGACGCCGGCTTCTCGAAGGTGAGCCTGTTCTATGCCAGCTTCGCTTTTCGCGGCTGGGTCGCGACAGCGTAAGGCGACGCTAGGCCTGCAGGCGCAAGAACGGCTTGTCGCCGCACACCGTGACCCGGTGGCCGTACCGTCGGTGCGGGAAGTAGTCGAACATCGCGTGGTGCTGGACGCAGCGATTGTCCCAGAAGGCCACCGAGTTGGGCTGCCACTTGAAGCGGCACTGGAATTCCGGTGTCTCGATGTGGCGGTAGAGCATTTCCAGCAGCGCATCGCTCTCGTGCTTGCGCAGTTGCGGGATGCGCAGCGTGAAGCCGCGATTCACGTAGAGGCTCTGCTTGCCCGTAACCGGATGAGTGCGCACCACCGGATGCTCGGCGTTGGGGAACTTGATGTTGTCGCGGTCCGTGGCCTTCACGCGATAGTAGTGCGCCTTGGAACTGTCGTGCAGCGCCGTCAGGCCCTGCAGCAGCACCTTGATCGGCTCGGAGAGCGTGTCGTAGGCGCGGTACATGTTGGCGAACAGCGTGTCGCCGCCGCCCTCGGGCGGCACCTCGGTGAGATAGAGGATCGAGCCCATCGGCGGCTCGACGTCGCACGATACGTCGGTGTGCCATTCCTCGCCGGCGACGTGGCGCGACTTCTCGTCGGCCTTGATGACCAGGATCTCGGGATGCTCGGGCAGCTCGATCGGCGCGTTGGGATGGACGTGCAGCGGGCCGAAGCGGCGGCCGAATTCCTTGTGCTGCTCGACCGACATCTTCTGGTCGCGAAAGAAGATCACAAGGTTCTCCATCAGCGCGTCGTGCACTTCCTGAAACTGCTGGTTGCCGAGCGGCTTGCCAAGATCGACACCGAATATCTCCGCCCCGATGCCGGGCGTCAGCTTGCGCACTTCGATCGACTGGTAGGCCATGGGCTTCCTCCCGGAACTCGTGTCCGTTGCCGGCGAGGATACGCGCCGCGGCGGCCTGCCGCAGGAGAATTTCATCTGAATCCGTAATGCGGACTCTGGGACTGGGCCGGTGGGGCCGTGGGCCGTTCCGGTGAAATCCGGTAAGATGAAGCGGCGATGAAGATCGACGTCGACCATTATCTCGTGCTGGGCGTGCCGCGGACGGCGGACGCGGCGACGATCCGCGCGGCCTATGTCGATCTTGCGAAGAAGTATCACCCCGACGTCGCCTCGGGGAATCCGGAGCTGGCGGCCTACAATTTTCGCCAGATCACGGCCGCCTATCAGGTCCTGAGCGATCCCGAGGACCGGGCCGAATACGACGCGAAGGTCCAGTCGGCGCTTGATGCAGAGCGGGCACGACGCGAACAGGCGGCCCGGGCGGCGGCGACCGCGCGGGCGGCGAAGGCGGCCGGCAAGGCCCGCTCCCGGCAGCGCATCGCAGCGATCCTGTTCGGCAAGGCGCGCGCGGCGGTCCGGGCGGCGGCTCCGCGCCCTGGCCCGGGGCTTCGCCAGTCTCTGCCCGGGTTGTTCCCTCCGCCGCGTCCCATGGCGCCGGCGGGCCGACTGCTGCATGCCGATGCGACTGCACGTCGGCGAGCCGCGGTGATGCTTGCCGTGGTGCTGCTCGTTTTCGTCGGCGTCAGCGGCTACCTCGCGCAGCGCTACGTCCGCGCGCCCGGCTTCGAAGTGATGGCCGCCTCCGAAGCGATGCGCCCCGGGGCGGAGCCACCGGCCGACAAGCCCCGTCCCGCGCCGGTGCCGCAGATGCAGCAGCCCAGCCAGTACGGTGCCTCGCCCGACCGTCCGCCCTCGGCCCCGATGCCGGGCGTCGCTGCGGGCCGCGCGGCTGTACCGAAACCCGCGCCGGCCGAGATCACCGACGGCCAGTCGGTCTGTGTTGCCGACGACGGCGCCAAGTTCGCGATCATCAACCGCGGCGGCGAGCCCACCGTGATCTACAACGGCGCCGTGCCGGTGCGGGCCTCGGTGCTGTTCGCCGACCGCCATCTCGTGGTGCTGACCGGGATCGTGCCGACCGACACGATCATGATCGGCATCCAGCGCGGCCAGGAGAATGCCACGCACGTCTATTACGCCGATCCCCGCGGTGCGATCGTCCAGACCGTCGTCGCGCGCTGCGAAGGGCGGGCGTATTAGAGCCGACCGGCGTCACTCCCAGCGACGCACACATCCTCGCAACCACTGCAGTGTCATCCCGAGCGTAGCGAGGGACCCTTGCTCTTATCGGCAGGCGTTAAAAGGAAAGGTCCCTCGCTGCGCTCGGGATGACAATCTTGTTGGAACGGCGAAGCGTGCGCCCGATCTCCAGCCATGACGAAGGCCGGTCCGCTTCGTTCGGACCGGCCTTCGCGACTTCGGCAAACTACTTCTTCTTCACGCTTTCGAGCGTCGGCAGCTTGTAGCGGTCCTCGGGATCGTTCCAGCCCTTGAAGTTGGGCTTGCGCTTCTCCGCGAAGGCGGCGCGCGATTCCATGAGGTCGCTCTTGGCGCCGTGATCGTGCAGCGCGTCGGCGAGCTTCTGCTGGTCGGCGGTCGGGGCAGGGCGCATCTGGCGCATCATGTGCACCGTGTTCACGCGCGACGCCGGCGGCAGGGTCAGCAGATGCTGGGCCATCGACATGGCCGTCGGCATCAGCTCGGCCGCGTCGACGAGGCGGTTCACGAAGCCGATCTCGTAGAAGCGCTGCGCGGTGAAGCGAAAGCCCAGCGCCATCTCCATCGCCACGGGATAGGGCAGGTTGGCGATGTGGCCGTGATTGTAGCCGCCCAGCAGCCAGCGCTTGGCCTCCGAGACCTCGAACACCGCCTCGCGCACCGCGACGCGCAGGTCAGTGCGCTCGACCAGCATGAAGCCGCCGCCCATGGCGAAGCCGTTGATCGCGGCGATCACCGGCTTCTCGAGCTTGCCCGACATGAACGGGTCCTCGATCTCGGGGCGGCGGCCACCGGCCACGCCGTCCTTAAGCGATTCCTTCATGTCCTCGCCGGCGCAGAAGCCGCGGCCGGCGCCGGTGAAGATGGCGACTTCGAGCTCCTTCGACTCGCGGAACTCGTTCCAGGCCGCCGACAGGTCGGTGCGCATCTCGTGATTGAGCGCGTTCAGCCGGTCGGGCCGGTTCATCCGTACGACGAAGATCTGCCCGTGCTTTTCGGTTTCGACGACAGCCATGTTGTTTCCTTATCCCTTGATGAATGCGAGCAGGTCCGCGTTGAGCTCGTCCTTGTTCATGCTGGCGAGCCCGTGGCTTCCCTTCGGATAGACCTTGAGCGTTGCGCCCTTCACGAGCTTGGCCGACATGCGGCCGGCGGCGTCGATCGGCACGATCTGGTCGTCGTCGCCGTGGATGACGAGCGTCGGCACGTCGAATTTCTTGAGGTCCTCGGTGAAGTCGGTCTCGGAGAAGGCCTTGATGCAGTCGAGCAGCGGCTTCAGCCCGCCCATCATGCCCTGCATCCAGAAGAAGTCGCGCACACCCTGGCTCACCTTCGCGCCGTCGCGATTGGCGCCGTAGAACGGCGTCGTCAGGTCCTTGAAGAACTGCGAACGGTCGTCGGTCACGCCCTTGCGGATACCGTCGAACACTTCCATTGGCAGTCCGCCGGGATTGGCCGCGGTCTTGAGCATGAGTGGCGGCACGGCGCTCACCAGCACGGCCTTGGACACGCGTTTGGTGCCGTGACGGCCGATATAGTGCGCGACCTCGCCGCCGCCGGTCGAATGGCCGACCATCGCAGCGCCTTTGAGATCGAGCGCCTCGAACAGAGCCGCGAGATCGTCGGCGTAGGTGTCCATCTCGTTGCCGTCCCAGGTCTGGCCCGAGCGGCCATGGCCGCGGCGATCGTGCGCGATCACGCGAAAGCCGTGATTGGCCAGGAACACCATCTGGTCTTCCCAGGCATCGGCGGTCAGCGGCCAGCCATGGCTGAAAGTGACGACGGGGCCCTTGCCCCAGTCCTTGTAGTAGATGTCGGTGCCGTCGCGGGTCTTGATGAAGGGCATGTGACGCTCCTCTCGTTGCGGGGTCCGGATTCGATGCGGGAGAATGCACCAGCCGTGAGGTCGGAGCGAGCAAACAGTATGCCCGTCGTCTCGACCGCAGCCTCGCATGGCGAGGCGGAGCGGAAAGACCTTCTCTCAACAATACAGTTGCTCCGCTTCGCGCTGGAGCCTGCCCCGATGGCTTCCGAGGGGGCGCTCCGGTCGAGACGACGGAGTTTTCGAACTACCGACGCTCGAAGTCGATGCGTTCGTCGACGGGGAGGCCGAGCAGGTGACGGCGCAGGCAATCGAGGCCGAGTTCGGTGGCGCCGATGCGCACCCAGTCGCGGCCGCCGACCAGGCGGGCCTGGCGCGTGACGGCGCCGCTCTCATCGGCGAGGCCGATGCAGATCGTGCCGCCCATGTCGGGCCGGTCGGCGCCCTCGTCGAGTTCGAGCAGCAGCACCAGCGCATGGCTGGCGCCGGTCGATGCGCGCAGGGCCTTGGCGGCGGACGCCGCGGCATCCGGCGTCACGCCGGTGGCGCCCAGCTCGGCGATGTCGCGCGCGACGATGCCGCGGCGGAAGGCGCGCTCGGCGCCGGCCAGCGGCGCGAGACGGGCGGCGAGATGGCCGCCGGTGATCATCTCGGCGGTGGCGAGGGTCGCGCCCTTTTCCAGAAGCTTGCCCAGCACCACGCCTTCGAGGGTCTGCTCGTCCTCGGCGACGATGAAGTTGCCCAGCCGCCTGCGCACCTCGGCCTCGGCCGGGTCGAGCAGGGCGGAGAGGGCAGCCTCGTCATCGGCACGCAGCGCAAGCTTGGTCTCGAGCTGCGGATAGTGCGCCTGGAAGCCGAGCTTGATGCCGCCGTCTTCCTTGAACGCGGCCATGTCCCCCAGCATCTGGTCGGCGCGCGATTCGCCGATGCCGAACGTGTGGAAGCGCTTCAGCTTCGTCACGCCCTTGATGCCGCTCATCGCCAGGATGCGCGGCAGGACCTGTTCGTCGAGCATGCGGCGCATCTCGCGGGGCACGCCGGGCGTGAAGAAGAAGCGTGCCTTGCCGATGGTGACGGCGAAGCCGCAGGCGGTGCCGATCGGATTGTCGATGAACTCGGCATTGGCTGGCAGCATCGCCTGCTTCACGTTGTTGGGCGGCATGACGCGCCCGCGCCGCGCGTAGGATTCCTCCATGCGCGTCATCCAGTAGTCGCTCTTCACCAGCTCGACGCCGCAGGCCTGGGCGGCGACCTCCTGCGAGAGATCGTCGACCGTGGGCCCGAGCCCGCCGTTCACGATCACCGCATCGGCGCGCTCGCCGGCCTGATGGAAGGCTTTCAGGAGACTCTCGCGGTCGTCGCCGACCGTGGTGCCCCAGTGGACACCGAGGCCGACCTCGACGAGGCGGCGGGCCATGTGGCTGTAGTTGGTGTTGACGGTCTTGCCGGTGAGGATCTCGTCGCCGGTACAGAGGATTTCTACGCGCATGCGCGGAATTATCGGCTAACGTCGCCTGAATCAAAAGGGGGAGAGAAGCATGGCCGACCTGTCATCCGATCTGCGAGAGGCGCTGGCCAGGGTCGGCACCTCGACTCTGACGGGTGTGCTCAACCGGCGGGGACTGCGCAGCATGACCCTGTTCGACGTGTGGCCGATCCGGCCCGAGCAGCCGCGCATGGTCGGGCTCGCCTTCACGATGCGGTTCATTCCGTCGCGCGAGGACAAGGACGGACCGACGTCCACCAACCGCTCGATGGTGCAGCCACAGGCGATGGAGGAGTGCCCGCCGGGCCATGTGCTGATGATCGATTCACGCGGCGATTCGCGGGCGGCCTCTGCCGGCGATCTCTATGTCGGCCGACTGAAGGCGCGTGGTGCGGCCGGGATCGTCACCGACGGCGGCTTCCGCGACACCGACGGTGTGCACAAGACGGGACTCCCGGCCTATCACCGCCGCCCGTCCTCGCCGCCGAGCCCGATCGCGCATCGCCCGGTCGACCTCAACCTGCCGATCGCCTGTGGCGGCGTTGCCATCTATCCCGGCGACGTGATCGTGGGCGACCGCGACGCGATCGTCGTCATCCCGCCCGACATCGTCGAGGCCGTCGCCGAGGAAGCGCTGAACAACTACCACTACGAGGAATTCGCGGAGGCCGAAGTGGCCCGCGGTCGTTCGTTGAAGGGCCTGTTCCCCGTGGCCGGGGAGGAAGCCAAGCGCGACTTCGAGGCCTGGAAGGCGCGGGGGAAGAAGTAGGCGGCGCCAGAAAAGCCGTTGCGAGGCTCCGCTCAGGACGACGGAATTCTATCGACAGAGCTCAACAATAAGTCGTCCTGAGCGAAGCGAAGGACCTTGCCGAGCGGCCGGCTGACTCCTTGGCGGGCGTGAGATCCTTCGCTGCGCTCAGGATGACGCAGCGAGAGAAGTCCTGATCTCCAGCCCGCTTTTCAGCGTGAGCGTCACCGGGGTGCGCTCGGCGATGTCGGCCATGCGCTTCTTCTGCTCGTCGTCGACGGCGCCCTCGATGGTCAGGACGCGGTCGATGCGCTGCCTGTCGCCGTCGCGGCTGAAATGGATGTCGGCGTGGACGGCGGTCACCGGCCACTGCTTGCGCTCGGCATACATGCGGAGCGTGATGACGGTGCAGGCGCCGAGCGCCGAGGTCAGGAGATCGTAGGGGGCGGGACCGGCATCCTTGCCGCCCAGCTCCGGGCCTTCGTCGGCCGTCAGCCTGTGGTGTCCGCCGTGGCCCGTGGCGATGGCGGTCGCGTAGTTGGTGGTACCGATGCTTGCCTTTGCGTGCGCCATGTCAGGCTCCCGATGCGTCGGAGCGCCCCCGATTCAGAGGCGCTCCGGCACCAGTCTAGCGGCGCTTGCGGCGAACCGCTGCCTTCTTCGTCGCCTTCTTCACGGCCTTCTTCGCCGCGGTCTTCGTCTTCGTCACGGCCTTCTTCGCCGCCTTCTTGACGCTCTTCTTCGCAGCTTTCTTCTTCGCAGCCATTCGATTCTCCCTGTGCAAAATGCGAGACGGCAGATGCCGGACCTCGCACAACATTGCATCTAGCGCGCGATCCGCATGCTTGTCTCGTTTTCTTCGCGCGCCCGCACCGTCCCGACATGAGTCATGTCGTCGCTGATCGGCGCGTCGGAGGGCAAGGCCGCGAGCAGGCCGCCGGCAGTCTGCGGATCGAACAGCAGCGACAGCTTGGGATGCGATGCGGCGCGATCCATGCCGTCGATGAGATGACGGGCGCGCAAATTCTCCGGCTGCAGCGAACTCGCGAAGCCCTGCGCGAACAGTTCAGTCGCGCCCGGCAGTGCGGGCAACGCATCGAGATCGATGTCGACCGCGACGTTGCCGCTCGCGCGCACCATCTCGGCGATATGACCCGCCAGTCCGAAGCCCGTCACGTCGGTGCAGGCGTGCGCTCCCGCATCGCGAAGCGCTTGTGCAGCGCGGTCCGACGGCGTGCGCATCGAAGCGAGGGCCGCTTCGATCCAGGCGGCCCTGGCCATGCCGCGCATCGCGGCGGCGAAGATCACACCCGTCCCGAGTTTCTTCGTGATCACCAACCGGTCGCCGGGACGCAGCCCGCCCTTGCGCAAAGCTTGCGAGGCAACGACGAGGCCGTTTGCGGAAAACCCCAGCGCCGCCTCCGGCCCTTCGCCGGAATGGCCGCCGATCAGCGCGCAACCCGCACCGTCGAGGATACGCCGCGCTCCGGCCAGCATCTGGAACAGGTCTTCTTCCATCAGTCGTTCCGCCGCCGCCGGCACCACAGCAAGCGCCAGGGCACTGTGCGGCTTCGCGCCCATCGCCCATACGTCGCCCAGCGCATGTACGGCCGCGACCTCGCCGAAGACGAACGGATCGTCGATGAAGGTGCGGAAGAAATCGACCGACTGCACCAGCGCCTGTCCCGCGGGCACTTCGATCATCGCGGCATCGTCGGGCGCGTCGAGGCCGATGGCGACGCCGGATCCGGGCGACGGGCCGAGACGCGCCAGCACGCGGTCGAGCACGCCCGCGCCCACCTTGGCGCCGCAACCGCCGCAGCGCATGCCGATATCGGCCAGCAGGCGTTTTGCCTCCGCATCGGCCAGCGCGGGATCGGGCGCTGCCGTGCGCGCGCCCGTGTCCATCGGCGCCGCCGGCGGCTCGCGATACATCCGCATCCACTTGCGGTCGATATGGTCCTTCCAGCGCCAGACCCACGCGCCTTCGAGGGCGAACCCACCGCGGGTCGCAACGGCGTTTCCGTCGCCGGTGCCGAGGATCGACAGGTAGCGGCGTTGCGGCGTGAAGGGCCGGGGCGGCTGGCCCAGCAGGGCGAGCCGCAGGTTGGCGGCGAGGGGTGGGCCGTGGCGCACGGCGAAGACGCCGGCCTTGGGCCGCGGATGCGCGGTCACGCCGGCGCAGTCGCCGGCCGCGAACACGGTCGGGTCGCCGCTCGACGCCAGCGTCGGCTCGACTGCGAAGAAGCCTTGCTCGTCGAGCGGAAGACCTGTTTCGGCGAACCAGGCGGCGGCGCTGGCTTGCGTCACCACGAAGGCGTCGTCGGCCGGTAGCCGCTCGCCGCTCTCGAGATGGACTGCATCGGCGTCGATGCGCTTCGTTGCGGTATTCTCGATCAGCCGGACGCCGCGCCGCTTGAAGATCGCGCGCATGCGTTCCCGCGCCGCGACCGCCTGGCCCGACAGGATCTCGCCCTTGGTAGCCAGCGTCACCGACACCTGGGCGCCGCGCGCGACCTGGCGCAGGCGATGGTCGATGGCCAGCGACAGCTCGACGCCGCCCGCACCGCCACCGATCACGACGATGTCGAGCGCGCCCTGCCAGTCCTTGACCCGTTCGAGAAAGCCCAGCCAACGCCGACCCAGTTCGGCGATCGGCTTCACCGGCGTGGCATGCTCGGCGGCGCCCGCGATCGCCGCCATGCTGGGCGATGAACCGACATCGAGGGAGACGAGATCGTAGGAAACCGGCGGGCGATCCTTCAGCAGCACCTGCCGGTTGAGCCGGTCGAGCCCGACCGCCTCGGCATGGATCAGCCGTGCGCCGTTCCACGCGCAAAGCCGCGCCAGGTCGATGTGGCATTCGTCGAACGTGTAGGTACCGGCCACGAAGCCGGGGATCATGCCGGAATAGGGCGTCTCGATGTCCCGCCCGATCAGGGTCAGCCGCACGCCCGGCATCGGCTTCATACCGAAGCTTCTGACCACATGGACATGCGAGTGCCCGCCGCCCACGAGCACCAGGTCTTTCAGGAGGGGCGCCGATTGCATCCTGCTCTCTATATCCCATTCCCATGACCCGCTCTCTTCGGGTGCGGGAGAGTTTCAGATCAATTAGTAGCGTGTCTTGAAATAATAATGTATATCAATTGATTAGGGGCGTTTGTTCCCCTTCTTTCGGAGCGTATCCCATCACCGTCACGTCCGGTCTTTCGGTAGCCCCTGATCTCGCCGGGGACGCCGCTTCGCTCGTGGCGCAACCGCGTTCGGCCTGGTCGCTGTCCTGGCCGCTGGTGCTGGGTCTCCTGCTCTTCATCTGCCTCGCCAACGGCAGCGGCCTGCCGCTGCTGGCCGACCCCGACAGTCACTGGCACATTGCCGTCGGCAACTGGATGCTGGCGCACGGCACGGTGCCGACGGTGGATCCGTTCTCCTTCACCTTTGCCGGCCAGCCGTGGATCGCCAAGGAGTGCCTGTCGCAACTGCTGATGGCCGTGGCCTTCAAGCTGGGCGGCTGGGGTGGCGTCACCGTGCTGGCGGCGACCGCTCTCGCCACGTCCT
>LSKJ01000094.1 GCA_001557035.1 Rhodospirillaceae bacterium CCH5-H10
TCCCGCAAAGCACCGCCGTGATGGCGCTGCCCGGCATCCCGCGCGACGATCCGGAATGGTACGCGGCGCTGGTGATGAACCACATTCTGGGCGGCGGCGGCCAGCAGTCGCGCCTGTTCAACGAGGTCCGCGAGAAGCGCGGCCTGGCGTACAGCGTGTCGAGCGGCCTGCGTACCTACAAGCGCGCCTCGCTGCTGGTCATGTCGACCGGCTCGGCGAACGAGCGCGTCGCCGAAGCGATCAGGGTGATCCGCGCCGAGATGGGCCGGATGCGCAACGAAGGTGTCACCGAGGCCGAACTGACGGACGCCAAGACCTACCTGACCGGTGCCCTGGCCTTGTCGCTCGATTCCTCGGGTTCGATCGCGGGCCTGCTTCATTCCATGCAGATCGACGGCCTCTCGCCCGATCACCTGACGCGCCGCGCGTCGTTGATCGCGGCGGTCAAGCTCGCGGACGTTCGCAAGGTTGCGCGACGCCTGCTGCGCGATGAGAGTCTGACCACGGTCGTGGTCGGCAGGCCGGTCGGCGTCACGCCTGAACCCTAGGGAGAGGTTCGCATGTTCTACAGTCACGTGATCGACGATGCCCTGGAAAGCAAGGTTGGCAAGAGCGGCCTGCCGCGGGCCTCGCTCGACCGCGAACTGGCACGCGCGTCGGCGGCGCTCGACAGGTTCCGGCAGTGGAAGGCCGACGGCACCCTGCCGCTGCTCAGCCTGCCCGGCGCGCGCGACGACCTCGCCCTGCTGAAGCCCCATGCGGAGCGCTTTGCGACGTTCGAGCATGTGATCGTGCTGGGCACCGGCGGCTCGAGCCTCGGCGGCCAGACGCTGGTCGCGCTCAAGGACCAGGGGTTCGGTCCCCAGAGCGGACGCCCGAAGCTCTGGTTCATGGACAATGTCGATCCCTCGACGTTCACCGAACTGGCGGCTCGCCTGCCGCTGGCGTGTTGCGGCCTGATCGTCATCTCCAAGTCCGGCACGACGGCCGAGACCCTGACGCAGTTCCTGACCCTGCTGCCGGAGTTCGAGGCCAAGGTCGGCAAGGACAAGCTCGCCGAGCACGTCATCGCCATCACGGAGCCCAGCGACAATGCGCTCGGCCGGCTGGCGGGCCGTATCGGCTGTCCGATCCTCGACCACGATCCCAAGGTCGGTGGGCGCTTCTCGGTTCTCTCCCTCGTCGGCCTGCTGCCGGCGATGATCGCGGGCCTCGATGTCGGCGCGGTGCGTGAAGGTGCCGCCAGCGTGCTCGATCCGGTGCTGGAGGCCAGCGACGCCCACGATCTCGCGCCGGCCGTCGGCGCGGCGCTGTCGGTCGGTCTCGCGCGCGAGCGCGGCATCGGGACCACGGTGCTGATGCCCTACTGCGACCGGCTGGGCTACTTCGGCTTCTGGTATCGCCAACTTTGGGCGGAGAGCCTGGGCAAGGGCGGCAACGGCACCACGCCGGTGCGCGCGATGGGCACGGTCGACCAGCACAGCCAGCTTCAGCTCTATCTCGGCGGCGCACCGGACAAGATGTTCACGGTGCTGATCCTCGACACGGCAGGCAAGGGCAAGCCGATCACGTCCGAGGCGCTGGGCGGCGACAAGGGGCTGGCCTATCTCGAGAACCAGTCGCTGGGCGACCTGCTGCTGGCCGAGGCCGACGCCACGGCCGCGACCCTGATCAAGAACGGCCGGCCGACGCGGATCATGCGCATCGCCACACTCGACGAAAGGGTGATGGGCGCACTGATGATGCATTACATGCTGGAGACGATGTTCGCCGCCGAACTGCTGGGCGTCGACGCGTTCGACCAGCCGGCGGTCGAGGAAGGCAAGATCCTGACCCGCCAGTATCTTTCCGCCCGCGTATCTTCCACAGGCCGCAGGTCGTAAAATGATGGCGCCATGAGCGCCACCCGCACCCTCCGACGGCTTCCCTCGACGCTGGTCAACCGCATCGCCGCCGGTGAGGTGGTCGAGCGCCCGGCCAGCGCCGTGAAGGAACTGGTCGAGAATGCCATCGATGCCGGCGCGCGCCGCATCGCGGTGACGCTCAAGGAAGGCGGTCGCACCTTCATCTCCGTGGTCGACGATGGCGTCGGCATGTCGCCCGACGAATTGCGTCTCGCCGTCGAGCGGCACTGCACCTCCAAGCTGCCCGACGACGACCTGACCGACATCCGCACGCTGGGATTTCGCGGCGAGGCCCTGCCGTCGATCGCGTCGGTAAGCCGCTTCACCATCACCTCGCGCCCCGCCGGCGCCGACACCGCCTGGAGCCTGGAGATCGACGGCGGCGCCAAGGGCGAGCCGCGACCGGCCGCGCATCCGGCGGGCACGCGCGTGGAAGTGCGCGAACTGTTCTTCGCCACGCCGGCGCGGCTGAAGTTCCTGAAGGAGCCGCGCACCGAATCGGGCCATGTCGCCGATGCGATGCGCCGGCTGGCGATGGCGCATCCCGCGGTCGCCTTCCGGCTGGAGAGCGAGGAGCGGGCGCTGATCGACCTCGCCGCCGCCAATGGCTCGCTTCTGTCGGCAGATGCCGCGCGTCTCGAACGTCTGGCCGCCATCATGGGCCGCGAGTTCGCCGACAACGCCGTGGCAATCGACGCCAACCGCGAGGGCTTCCGGCTCACGGGCTTTGCCGGCCTGCCGACGCTCAACCGCCCGACGGGCCAACACCAGTATCTCTTCGTCAACGGTCGGCCCGTCCGCGACAAGCTGCTGGCCGGCGCGGTGCGCGGCGCCTACCAGGATTTCCTGGCGCGCGACCGTCATCCGATGGTGGCGCTGTTCCTCGAAGCGCCGACCGAGATGGTCGACGTCAACGTCCATCCGGCCAAGACCGAGGTGCGCTTCCGCGATGCCGGCATCGTGCGCGGCATGATCGTCGGCGCCCTGCGGACTGCGCTGTCGGCGGCCGGCCATCGCGCCAGCACGACAGTGTCCGATGCGGCTCTGGGTGCCTTTCGCCCCCATACGGGTTTTGCGACACCGCTGCCGATGGGTGGAGGCGGTTACGGCAACGGCAATGGATATTCATCGGTGCCGCGCGGTCTCGCGGAAGCGGCGATGCAGTTCATGGCGCCGCTCGATGGCCTGTCGGCGCGCGTCGACGAGCAGCCTGCGAACATCGCGCCGGGAAATTATCCGCTGGGTGTCGCGCGGGCGCAGCTCCACGAGACCTACATCGTCGCGCAGACCGAGCAGGGTGTCGTCATCGTCGACCAGCATGCCGCGCACGAGCGGCTGGTGCATGAGCGGCTGAAGACCCAACTCGAGGCCGAGGGCGTGAAGCGGCAGGCGCTGCTGCTGCCGGAAGTCGTCGAGATCGGCGAGGACGGCGCGCGGCGTCTCACGCAGCGTGCCGCCGAGCTGGCCGACATGGGGCTGGTTCTGGAACCGTTCGGGCTGGGCGCCGTCGTCGTCCGCGAAACGCCGGCCGTCTTGGGCGAGGTGGATATCCAGGGCCTCGTCCGCGACCTGGCCGACGAACTGGCGGAGATGGGCGATCATCTGTCGCTCAAGGAGAAGGTCGAGGAAGTCTGCGGCACGCTCGCCTGCCACACCTCGGTGCGGGCAGGTCGACGCCTCACGGTCGAGGAGATGAATGCGCTGCTGCGCCAGATGGAGGCGACACCGCACTCCGGGCAGTGCAATCATGGCCGGCCGACCTATGTCGAACTCAAGCTGGCCGACATCGAGCGGCTGTTCGGAAGACGATGAAGAAGCTTCTCGCACTGCTGATGATTGCCGGAACCGTCGCCACCGCGGCGTCGGCGCAGAACCGTGCCGCCCCGCCGCCCTCGGCCGTGCCGCCGTCCGGTTCGCCGACCCCCGCGCCGGCCTCGCCGCTCGACGGGACCTGGCGCGGCACCAGCGATGGCGGCTCGTGCAACGCGCCGCTCGACTACGTGCTGACCATCGAATCGGGCTTCGTCGACGGCTCGGCCTACGATACGACCGCGCGCGGACCGGTGCCCAATCCCAACAAGTCGGCGCCGCCGCCACCCACTCCCGGCCTCTGGCAGATCCACGGCGTGGCCAAGGTGGGGGCTGCCTTCAACCTGCTGAGCCTTGCCTCGGTGAAGGGCCCGAATCACCAGCGCATGCAGCTCACCGCCCGCGGCGACGGCCAGAGCCTGATCGTCACCGAGAACAGCGGCTGCCGGCGGACGGCGCGACTCAGCCGAAGCTGACGAGGCCCAGCCGCTCGCGCCGCAGCCAGCGGGCGAGCAGCAGCAGCGCCACGACGGTGAGACCGGTCGCCAGGCCGATCCACAGGCCGAAGCCCTGCAGGTCCGCCCAGAAGGCCAGGACCACGCCCAGAAACAGGCCGATGCACCAGTAGCCGATGCCGGCATAGATCATCGGCACGCGGGTATCGTGCAGGCCGCGCAGCATCCCCGCCGCCACCGCCTGGCCGCCATCGGCGACCTGGAACAGCGCGGCGATCATCAGGAAGCCCACCGCCAGTTCGATGACAGGGGCGTTCGAGGGCGTGTCGAGATCGAGGAACACGCCGACCAGCAGACGCGGCGCCAGGATCATCGCCAGCGCCGTCAGCGCCATGAAGCCGACGCCCATGACATAGGCCGTCCAGCCGGCGCGGCGGATGCCTTCCCTGTCGTGCGCCCCGAAGGCGCGGCCGACGCGCACGGTCGCGGCCTGGGCGAGGCCCAGCGGCACCATGAAGGAGAGCGAGGCGAGCTGCATGGCGATCGAGTGCGCCGCCAGCGCGGCCGCGCCGATCAGCCCCATCAGGAAGGTGGCGCCATTGAAGACGGCGACCTCGAAGACCAGGGTTGCGCCGATCGGCAGGCCGAGGTGCCACAGTTCGCGGAAGCGCGGCCAGTCGGCGCGCCAGAAGCGGCCGAACAGGTGATAGCGGCGGAACTTGCGGTCCATGAGCACGACGGCCGCCATCATCGCGAACATCACGAGGTCGGCGAAGGTTGTGGCGTAGCCGGCGCCGACCAGGCCGAGTTTCGGGAAGCCGAGGTGGCCGAAGATCAGGCACCAGGCCGCCGCGGCATTGACGAGCACACCGACGATGCCGGCGGCCAGCGCCCACAAGGGCCGCTCCAGCGCCGAAATGAACGAGCGCAGCACGAGGAAGAAGAAGAACGGCAGCAGCGACCATTGCAGCGCGCGGACATACTCGCTGGCGGATTTTGCGAGCGCCGGCTCCTGCCCGAGCAACAGCAGGATCGCCTCGCTCTGCCACAGCGCGATCCAGATCGGCACGGTGACGACGACGGCGGTCCACATGCCCTGGCGTACCGTGCGGCGCACGTCGCGCACCGAATGGCCCTTGCGGCCGAGTTCGCGCGCGATCATCGGCGCGGTCGCCGTGGTCAGGCCGAGGCCGAAGATCATCGTCGCGAAGTAGAGATTCGAGCCCAGCGCGCCGGCGGCCAGCGCATCGGGGCCGAGCCAGCCCATCATCACCACGTCGGTCGCGGTCATCATGGTCTGCGCGAGATTGGTCAGGATCAGCGGCCAGGCGAGCACGAGCGTCGCGCGCGCTTCGCCGCGCCATGTCGCTCGCTCCGTGCTTTCCGTCTGCCCAACCGTTTCCATGCCGGCGCTTATAGCCGGCACACCATTACGTTCACAGGTCGCAGGCGATGCGTTCTTCCTGGCCTGCGAGGAGACGGAAGAAAGCGTCCTGCGGCTTTTCGAGAACGAACATGGCGCGTGCATCGAGACCGAGATTGAGGCCGCGCACGACGGCGCCGCTGACGCCGTGGCTCACCACCACGGTGCGCGTGTTCGATGCCGCGATTTCCGTCAGCACCGCCTCGCAGCGTCGGCGCAGATCGATGTGCGTCTCGCCGCCGGGCGGGCAGTAGCCGTGCGGATCGGCGCGCCAGTCGGCCAGCGCCGTCGGGTGATCGATCTCGATCTCGGCCCAGGAGAAGCCTTCCCAGCTTCCGTAGGAGAGTTCGGCCAGCCGCATGTCTTCCCGCCACTCGCTGGAGGCGATGCCGAGTTCGTGGCCGACGATCTCCGACGTCTCGCGGGTGCGACCGAGCGGGCTGCGCAGGAAGATCGTCGGGCCGGGCTCGCGCTCGAGTTCGGCCTTCAGCGTCCGGCCCATCGCCAGCGCCTGGACGCGGCCGCGCGCGGTGAGGTCGGAGTTCTTGCTGCCCTGCATGCGGCGTTCGGTGTTCCACGCGGTCTCGCCGTGCCGCAGCATGTAGAGAGGCGCGGTGAGTTTCATGCCGTCCGTTTGAGAATCACGATCTTGGCAGCGCCGTATCGGCGCTCGTCGATCGTCTCGAAGCCGTCGGGCGCGACCATGTCCTCGTTGTGCGCGAGTTCGACCGTGACGACGCAGCCCGGCGTCATCCAGCCGGCCCCGGCGAGGGCCACGATGGCGGCGGGTGCCTGGCCCGAGCGGTAGGGCGGATCGAGGAAGACGAGATCGCAGGGCTCGCGGCCCGGTGGCGGGCGCGTCGCGTCCGCGCGCACGACCTTGGCGGCGCCGGTCTCGCCCAGCTTGCGCAGGTTGTCGCCGATCGCCTTGATCGCAGCGGCATCGTTGTCGAGGAAGGTGACGTGGTCTGCGCCCCGCGACAGGGCTTCCAGTCCCAGCGCACCGGAGCCGGCATAGGCATCGAGCACGCGCGCCTCGATCAGCGGCGAGGTGCCGCCGTCATCGTCGTCGCGCCAGCGCGCGTGCATCAGCACGTTGAACAGCGATTCGCGGGCGCGATTGGAGGTCGGGCGAGTCGAGTCACCCGGTGGCGTTTCGAGCATGCGGCCGCGATGCTTGCCGCCGATGATCCGGATCATCAGGACCGCCGGCGCTTGGCGTGGGGCGGGGCGGGCTTGGGCTTCGGCTTGGCCCAGCCTTCCTTGCGCGGCGGGCGCTTCACGCCCAGCAGGTTCTCGAGAGCCTGCGGCGGGATCTCGTCGACCAGGCCGCGCTCCAGTTCACCCAGATGGAACGGCCCGAAGGCCACGCGGATCAGGCGCACCACCGGCAGCTCGAGATGGGCCAGCACGCGGCGCACCTCGCGGTTCTTGCCCTCGGTCAGCGCGATGTCGATCCACGCATTGGAGCGCTGCTGGCGGTCGAGGCTCGCCTGGATCGAGCCGTAGCGCACGCCCTCGATGGTGATGCCGTTGGCGAGATCGGCCAGCCTCGCCTCGTCGACATTGCCGTGCACGCGGGCGCGGTAGCGGCGCGTCCAGCCGTTGGCTGGCAGTTCGAGCTGTCGCGCCAGTCCGCCGTCGTTGGTCAGCAGCAGCAGCCCTTCGGAGAAGTAGTCGAGGCGGCCGATCGTGACCACGCGCGGCATACTCTTCGGCAGCGAGTCGAAGATGGTGCGCCGTCCCTCGGGATCGCGCGCCGTCACCATCTCGCTCGGCGGCTTGTGATAGCGCCACATGCGCGCCCTCTCGGGAGCGCCCAGCAGCTTGCCGTCGACCTCGATGACGCTCTTCTCGGTGACGACGCAGGCCGGGGTCTCCAGCACCTTGCCGTCGACCTTGACGCGGCCGGCCTCGATCCAGCGCTCGGCATCGCGGCGCGAGCACAGGCCGGCGCGCGCGAGGCGCTTGGCGATGCGCTCGCCTTCCTTGACGGCTTGTTCGCTCATTTTGCCGCCGCCGCTCCCAGGAAGGCGCGGAACAGTCTCGCGTCGCCCTCGGAGATATGGAACTCGGGATGCCACTGCACGCCGATGCAGAAACGGTAGGCGGGGGCCTCGATGCCCTCGATCACGCCGTCCGGCGCGACGGCGTTCACGACGACGCCCGCGGGCTGGTCGGCGGCGGCCTGGTGATGGGCGCTGTTCACCTGCAGCTCCTCGGCGCCGACGATGCCGTGCAGCTGCGTGCCCCTGGCGACCTTCACGACATGGCCGGGCTCGTTGCGCGGGTTGGGCTGCTCGTGCGCCAGCGGCTGGGCGATCGTATCGGGGATGTGCTGGATCAGCTTGCCGCCCAGCACGACGTGCAGGAGCTGCTGGCCACCGCAGATGCCCAGCACCGGCTTGTTCTGCTCGAGCGCGCCCTTGGTCACGCCGAATTCGAACGCGGTGCGGCGGTCCTTGGTGATCACCGTGGCGTGGCGGGCGCCGCCGCCATAGTAGGACGGGTCGACATCGAAGGCGCCCCCGGTCACGACCAGCGCGTCGATGCGTTCCAGATAGTCGGCGACCCGGTCGGGCTCGTGCGGCAGCGCGACCGCCAGGCCACCCGCCGCGTCGATCGCGTCGAGGTAGTTCTGGCGCAGCGCGTACCAGGGAAACTTGGAGTATCCGCCTGGCTTTTCAGCATCCAGGGTGACTCCGATCAGGGGACGGGGCATGCGGGCCAAGATACGCGCGTGCGCCGCCGCGCGCTATAGTGCGGCCACGATGCCGGACGCCTCGAAACCCAGCCCGATGGACAAAGCCCTTGCCGCCGCCCGCGCCGCCGGCGCGCGCGGCGAGGTGCCGATCGGCTGCGTGATCGTGGGGCCCGACGGCGCCGTGCTGGCCGAGGCCGGCAACCGCACCGAGGAGCTGAAGGACCCGACCGCCCATGCCGAGCTGCTGGCGATCCGGGCGGCCGCTGCAACGCTCGGGTCGCCGCGCCTCGTCGACTGCGACCTCTACGTGACGCTGGAGCCATGCCCGATGTGCGCCCAGGCCATCTCCTTCGCGCGGCTGCGGCGCGTCTATTGGGGGGCCAGCGATCCCAAGGGCGGTGGTATCGAGCAGGGCCCGCGCATCTTCGACCAGCCGACCTGTCACCATCGCCCCGATCTCTATCCCGGCCTCGGCGAACGTGAGGCGGGCGAGCTGCTGCGCACCTTCTTCAGGGAGCGGCGCTAGGTCCTCATCGCTTCGGCCCATTCGGCGCGGACGTCGGGGTCGGGCTCGTCGATGCTTTGCCCACGCCGCACCGCTTCGTCCGGCGCGAGCCGCGACAGCGCCCAGACGGCGGCGCCGCGCACCAGGGGCTGCTCGTCCTGCAGCAGCCGTTCGACCGCCGGCAGCGACTCGGACGGCGTGCCGCTGTTGCCCAGCGCATAGGCGACGTTGCGCAGGAAGCGGTTGCGGCCGATGCGCTTCACCGCCGTGCCGGAGAAGCGGGTGCGGAAGGTGGCGTCGTCGAGTGTCGCCAGTTCGGACAGGAGCGGCGCCTGGAGTTCGGCGCGTGGCGCGAAGGCGGCCTCGCGCGATTCGCGCGCAAACTTGTTCCAGGGGCAGGCCGCAAGGCAGTCGTCGCAGCCATAGATGCGGTTGCCCAGCGCGCTTCGGAATTCGCGATCGATCGGGCCGGGATGCTCGATGGTGAGATAGGAAATGCAGCGCCGCGCATCGAGCTGGTAGGGCGCGGGAAAGGCGTCGGTCGGACAGGAATCGAGGCAGGCGCGGCACTGGCCGCAATGATCGGTCTCGGCATCGTCGGCCGGCAGCTCGATCGACAACAACAGTTCACCGAGGAACAGCCAGGAGCCGAAGCGGCGCGATACGAGGTTGGTGTGCTTGCCCTGCCAGCCGTGTCCCGCCTGCTGGGCAGCGGGCTTCTCCATCAGCGGCGCGGTGTCGACGAAGACCTTCAGGCTCTCGTGATAGGTATCCCAGATGAAGCGGCCGAGCTGCTTCAGTCGGCTCTTCATCACGTCGTGATAGTCGCGGCCCTGCGCATAGACCGAAACTGCGGCGCGCTCGCTTTGCCGCAGCACGTCGCGCGGATCGGTGGCCGGCCCGTAGTTGAGCGCGACCGACACGACCGTGCGCGCCTCGGGCCACAGGGTCGAGGGATCGATGCGCTGCTCGGCGCGATCGGCCAGCCAGCCCATGTCGCCCTGGAAGCCGCGTTCGAGGAACTCGGCCATCCGCTCCCGGCGCTGCTGCCGAGCCTCGGGCGAGAGCTGCGCCGGCGCGAAGGCCACGGCGTCGAAGCCCAGTTCCAGCGCCTTGGCGGCAATGGCGTCGCGCAGTTCGCGCGGGGTCGCCCGCTTCGGCGGCCGCTTCGGGCGAGGCGGCAGCTTGGCCATTATCCCCGGCCGCGATAGGGCGCGACGCCGGTGTCGGGAAGCCACAGGCCCCTGGGCGGCGCGGCGGTCTGCCAGAAGACGTCGATCGGCATGCCGCCGCGCGGATACCAGTAGCCCGCGATCCGCAGCCAGCGCGGCGCCAGCAGCTTCACCAGCCGCTTGCCGATGCCCACGGTGCAATCCTCGTGGAAGGCGGCCTCATTGCGAAAGCTGTTGAGATAGAGCTTCAACGACTTGCTCTCGACCAGCTTCGTGCGCGGCACGTAGTCGATCACCAGGTGCGCGAAATCGGGCTGGCCGGTGACGGGGCAGAGCGAGGTGAACTCGGGCTGCGTGAAGCGTGCGAGATAGAGCGTGCCCGGATGCGGGTTGGGCACCGTCTCGAGCACGGCCTGGTCGGGCGAGGCGGGGAGGCCGGTGGCCTGCCCGAGCTGTCGGAGTTTTGCGTATTTAGCCATCCGCCCATCATATGCTAAGCGGGCCTCCATGACTCACAGGGTTGCCATCGTCGGCGCCGGACCTTCCGGCTTCTACGCCGCGGACGGCCTGCTGCGCGGCCGGCCGGACCTCCGCATCGACATCATCGACCGTCTTCCGACCCCCTACGGGCTGGTCCGGGCCGGCGTCGCCCCCGACCACCAGGGCACCAAGGCCGTGGTCCGCCAGTTCGACAAACTGCTCGACCAACCCGACCTGCGCTTTGCCGGCAATCTCGACATCGGCACCGACCTCACCTGGGCGGAACTCGTCGAGTCCTACGACGCGGTGATCGTCGCCACCGGCATGGTGATCGACCGCCCGCTCGGCATCCCGGGCGAGGAACTGCCGCATGTCTGGGGTTCGTGGCGCTTCGTGGCCTGGCTGAACGGCCATCCGGATTATCGCGGCGGCCCCGACCTGTCGGTGGTGAAGTCGGTGGCGGTGATCGGCAACGGCAACGTCGCGCTCGACGTGGCGCGCCTGCTCGCCAAGACGCCGGACGAGATGGCGAAGTCCGACATCGTGCCCGAGGCGGCGGCGGCGATTGCGGCCGCGCCTCTCACGGACATCCATGTCATTGGCCGGCGTGGCGCCGAGCATGCCTCCTTCACCAACAACGAGCTGGCGGAGATGGGCCGGCTGGCGCGCGCCGTGTCGGTCGCCGATGCGAGCGTCCTCGACGCGGTGGCGCCGGCGACGGACCCCACCCCCGAGAAGCTGCGCAAGGCCAAGAACATCGAGACGCTGAAGGGCTTCGCCGCGCACAGGGCCGGCGAGAAGCCGGTGACGGTTCATTTCCGGTTCCACGAGACGCCCAAGGCGATTCGCGCCGGCGAGGTCGACCTGTCGACCGGCACGATCCTCGCCGACCTGGTCGTGACCTGTATCGGCTACACCGGCGAGCCCTTTCCCAAGGCCGAGGGCGTGTTCGCCGTCGGCTGGGCGAAGCGCGGTCCCAGCGGCACCATCCCGACCAACCGGGCCGACAGCCATGCCGTGGCCAAGGACGTGATCGCCTGGCTCGAGGATCGCGATCCCAAGAGCGGCCCCGACATCCTCCCGCTCGCGGTCGATGCAGAGGGCTGGCGCCGCATCGACAAGGCGGAGGTTGCGGCCGGGGCCGCGCGGGGGCGGCCGCGCCTCAAGCTCGTCGACCGGCAGGCACTTCTCGACATCGCGCAGGGCGACTGACGTTTCTTTGGGCCGACGGGGCGTCGCGCGCGCTCTATTGTCGGTCCGCCGGGGAAGGCCAAGGGTAAGGAGTTTTCATGCTGAACATCGGTCGTCGTTTCATCTGCGCACTCGCCGCCGCGGCCGCGGTGGTGCCGTTCGCCGCGCCTGCCTCCGCGCAGTCGGCGCTCAAGGTGGCGCTTCATTCGGATCTCAAGATCATCGATCCGATCTGGACCACGGCGCTGATCACCCAGCATCACGGCTATCTGGTCTACGACACGCTGTTCGCCCTCGACGACAAGCTGCAGGTCAAGCCGCAGATGGTCGAGAAGTGGGACACCTCGCCCGACAAGCTCACCTGGACCTTCACCCTGCGCGACGGGCTGGCTTGGCACGACGGCAAGCCGGTGACCGCGGCCGATTGCGTCGCCTCGCTGAAGCGCTGGGGCGCCAAGGATGCGATGGGCCAGAAGCTGATGTCCTATGTGTCGGAGTTGTCGGCGCCCGACGACAAGACGATCAAAATGGTGCTGAAGGAGCCCTACGGCCTCGTGCTGAGCACGCTGGGCAAGCCCGGCTCCAACGTGCCGTTCATGATGCCGGCGCGCGTCGCCAGCACCGATCCCAACACGCAGATCACCGACGCCACCGGCTCCGGCCCCTTCATCTTCAAGAAGGACGAGTGGAAGCCCGGCGAGAAGGCGGTGTACGTCAAGAATGCGAACTACAAGCCGCGCACCGAACCATCGGCCGGCCTCTCGGGCGGCAAGGTCGCCAAGGTCGACAGGATCGAATGGATCTGGATCCCCGACACCCAGACGCAGGTCAACGCGCTGCTGAACGACGAAGTCGACATGATCGAGATCGTGCCGCCCGACCTGCTGCCGCTGATCCAGAAGGAGAAAGGCATCAAGGTCCAGGTCGTGAACCAGGCCGGCCGCCAGTACTCGATGCGCTTCAACGTGCTGCACAAGCCGTTCGACAACGCCAAGATACGCCAGGCCGTGCTCTACGCGCTGAACCAGAAGGACTTCCTCGACGCCAACGTCGGCAATCCCGAGTTCTACCGGGAGTGCAAGTCGCTGTTCCCCTGCGGCTCGCCGAGCGAGACGACGAAGGGCTGGGAAGACAAGCTCTCGGGCAATGCCGTGAAGGCGAAACAGATCCTGACCGAGGCGGGCTATGACGGCACGCCGGTCGTGCTGATGCACCAGACCGACATTGCCGGCCACAACAACCTGGCCACCGTGGCCAAGCCGCAGCTCGAGAAGGCCGGCTTCAAGGTCGACCTGCAGTCGATGGACTGGCAGACGCTGGTCGGCCGCCGCGCCAAGAAGGATCCGCTGAACGCCGGCGGCTGGAGCGCGTTCTTCACCTCTTGGGCGGCCGTCGACGTGCTCGATCCGGTGGCCGCGGCCTTCCTCAACGCGTCCTGCGACAAGGCGACGTTCGGCTGGCCATGCGATCCGGAGCTGGAGAAGCTGCGCGACGCCTATGCCAAGGAGACCGATCCGGCCAAGCAGAAGGAGATCGCCGCGCAGGTCCAGGCCCGCGCCGCCGAGTATCCGACGCACGCGCCGCTCGGCCAGTTCACGACTCCGACCGCCGTCGGCCGCAAGGCCTCGGGCCTGCTGCCCTCGCCCGCGCTCGCGTTGTGGAACGTCGAGAAGAAGTAATGCGAGGTGACGTTGCCTTTCGGGAGACCGGACCCTAGGGTTTCGGCGTTCTCAGGGCAGGGTGAAACTCCCTACCGGCGGTATGCGGCGC
>LSKJ01000095.1 GCA_001557035.1 Rhodospirillaceae bacterium CCH5-H10
GGCGGTCGAGAGCCTGCCGCTGACATGGATCAGCCGGCCGTTGTTGGCTGGATCGACCTTGTCGGCGGGCACGCTGCGCACGATGCCTTCGCCTTCAGCGAGGCCCTGCGCCGTGCGGATCGCGCGCCCCTCGTTCCAGAACAGCACGCCGATCGACACCACGATGAAGACGAGGCCCATGATGACGCCGACGACGGCCTGCCCGAGGCGTGCAAACCACGAGGTGTTGGTGTCCTCCGTCACCTGATCGATGCCACGCTCTTCCATAAATCCGATCCTCGCTCTGGGCGGCGAGACTAGAATTACCATCCTCCCCATTCAAATGGGGAGGTGCCGGCGTCCTACGCCGGCGGAGGGGTCATGAGGTGGTCGTTCTTCCTTCGACGCTCTCGGACATTGAAGACAATGTCCTGTCGCTCAACGGGCTGAGCTTCGCTCAGCCCACTACCGCCTCGGCCAGACTCTCGGGAAGAGGTCGCAGGTCATCGGGGCGCCGGCGGCGAGGTCGGGCTTGTGGGGAAACTCGAAGGTGCCGGGCCGCGGATCGTAGCGGGCGTCGTCGCCGGTGTAGCGCAGCGAGAGGCCACGGCGGCGCGCGCCCGGCGTCTTGTTGCCCGGCGCGCCATGCACGATCATCGAATGGAACACCAGGCAGTCGCCGGGCTCCATGTCCCAGGACCTGATGTCGTAATTGCTCCGGTCGGCGTCGATGTCGGGGATCTGCGCGAGATCGCTCGACGTGAACTTGGCCTCGTGACCCTTCCGGAAGGGAGTCGGCCGGTAGTTGATGCCCCAGCGATGCGAGCCGGCGATGAACTCGACCGCGCCGTTGCTCAAATCGATGTCGTCGAGGGCGATCCAGACCGAGGTGATCTGCCAGCCGGCGATCGGCCAGTAGGGCTGGTCCTGGTGCCACGGCGTCGGATGGGCCGTGCCGGGCTCCTTCACGAAGAGCTGGTCGTAGAAGAAATCGGCGCTTCGGGATCGCATCATGGCGGCGGCGATCTCGCCGGCCGGCGAGGTGAGGGCGGCGAGGCGGAAGTCGTTGTCGCGCCGCCACATGAACATGTCGCCGAAGAATTTCCCGGCAGTGCTGCCCTCGGCGAAGTTGGTGGCGTTCGGCCCCGGCTTGAGGAGGTCGCGCTCGACCGCCTCGCACAGGATTCCCACCCACACGGCATCGAAGGCGCCGCGCAGGCATACGACGCCGTCGCGTTCGTACGCGGCGACGTCCGTTTCAGCGACGGAGATCAAGCGTTCTGCAGGACGTGGACGGCGCGATTGGCGAGCAGGTCCTTGTTCTTCTCGGCGTATGCCTTCATGTGCGGCGCCGCGCCGTGGGCCTTGAGGTCGTCCATGGTTTCCCACTTCTCGATGACCACGAAGGTATCGGGACCGAACTTGGCGAACGGACCACCATCGGTGTCGACGGTCGCGCCGTATTCGATGCAGCCCTTTTCGGCGTGCACGGCCGGGACATTGGCCTTGAAGTTCTTGAGGACTTCGTCGCGCTTGCCGGGCTTGGCGGTGATGATGGCGATGACGTGGATCATGATCTTCTCCCTCGTGAGATTCTTTGTGTAGCCTTCCCCCTCCCGGCCTCCCCCGTCAGACGCTATCCCATTCACACATCTCGGCGGTCCGCCTCGCGCAGAAGAAATAG
>LSKJ01000096.1 GCA_001557035.1 Rhodospirillaceae bacterium CCH5-H10
GAGGCGATCATCGTCGCCTTCCGCAAGCACACGCTCCTCTGCCACTCGACGACTGTCTAGACGCCCTTCAGGCCATGATACCGCACCTGAACCGTTCGTCCTTGCACTGCTGTCTCCAGCGCCACGGCATCTGGCGGCTGCCAGACGTCTAAGACGGCAAGGTCAAAAAGCGTAAGTCCAAGACCTATCCCATCGGCTACTTCCACATCGATGTCACCGAAGTTCGAACCCAGGAGGGCGGCTCTCTCTCCTCTTGGCCATCGACCGGGCGTCAAAGTTCACCTTCATCGAGCTGCATGAGAAGGCCACCACGATCGTCTCAAGAGAGTTCCTGCTGCACCTGATCGCCGCTGTTCCCTACAAGACCCCTACCTTACTCACAGTAAGCGCGAATTTCTCGGCACCTTTTTCGGTTGAGTGTGCTGCGTCAAGAGGTG
>LSKJ01000097.1 GCA_001557035.1 Rhodospirillaceae bacterium CCH5-H10
GGCCGATCGCCACCAACGTGAAGGCCGAGAAGCGCTTCCTGTCGACCATCGCCCGGCGTCTCGACACGCTGGGTGCCATCACCAAGGGCCAGCGCCAGACGGGTGGTCAGGGCCTGTTCCGGGCCGACGACAATCTCGAATCGCCCTACGGTCGGGCGGCGCTGCGCCAACTCTACCTGCTGCTGTTCTCCGGCAAGGTCGAGGGCTGCTCGCTGGAGGGCTTCCAGGCAGCCACCGGACTGAATCTCACGGACCAGGACGGCAGCCTGCGCGAAGAGCTGCCGCCGATCACGACCTTCCTCAATCGCCTGCTGGCCCTCACCATCGACCTGCAAGACACGCTGTTCGGCGTGTTCGAGGATCTGTTGCGGGCGAAGAACGAGGGGGCGCAGGCTTCCGGGACCTACGATGTCGGCGTCGAGACGCTGACCGCTGAGAGCCTGACGGTGACGAAGCGCGAAGTGGTCCACGTCCATCCGACGACCGGCGCCGAGACGCAGGTATTCACTGTCCGCCGCCGGGAGCGCAATCAGCCGCTTGCCTTGGCCGAGGCACTGGACAGGACCGGCGATCCGCGTTCGGTCCTGCTCGTGAATGCGCAGTCGGGCCGGGCGGCCGTGCAGGTCCCGGCGCCCAGCGTCGTGCTGGACGATGGCGAGGTCGAACGCCGCGTCCGCCTGTTGCGGCCGATGGAGCGGATCGCCCTTCCGGTAGCGGCCCTCGAGCAGTCGCACTGGCAACGGTCGGATCGAGCGGCGTTTGCCCAAGCCTGGGCACGGGAACTCGCCGAGATACCGCCTTTCACGGAGAGCGAGTTCCATGTCGTCACAGGCCTGTTGCTGCCGATCTGGAAGCGCCTGCCGGACGAGTCCATGCGGGTCTACCGCCTGCAGACCGATGCCGGCGAGCGTGTCATCGGCCGGCTCGTCTCGCCAGCCTGGGTGGCGCAAGCCGTCTGCGCCGATGGCGTGAGCCTCGCGCCGGCGGATGCTTGGACCGCCGTGCTTGACGGTCGGACCATCCTTGAGCTCCAGGACGGGCTGTCACTTCGCCGCGCCAAGGTCATGGGCCTGTTCCGCGTGGAACTCTTCGGCTTCACGGACGGCATGGTCGATCGCCTGAAAGCGATGGGGCTGATGTCCGAGATCATCGCCTGGAAGCTGCGGCTATTCGTGCAGATCGGCGCCAATGGTCCGGAGATCCTGGCGGCGCTGATGGAACGCTACCCGATCGTGCGCATCGCCGATCGGGCAGCGGTATGAGGAGGCAGTCGTGCCATCGCCCGCCGCGGAGCTCGCCCGCCGCCTCGCGCGCAACGCCGAGGCAGTCTGCCATCACTATCTCTCCAATGGCCGTCGCGAGGGCCGTTACTGGCTGGTCGGCGATGTCGCCAACAGCCGGGGCCGCAGCCTGTTCGTGCGCCTGAGCGGCCCGGACCATGGCAAGGGTGCGGCCGGGCATTGGACCGACTCCGCCACGGGACAGCATGGCGATCTTCTGGACCTGATCGCCCTCAATCGCGGGTTTGACCGCCTGCGCGATACCCTGGACGAGGCACGGGCATTCCTCGCGTTGCCACCGGACCAGATCGCTCCTCGGCTTCAGCGCCTTCCTGCGCCACGCGGTTCGCCTGAGTCCGCTCGGCGTCTCTATGCCATGTCCCGGCCGATCACGGGCACCTTGGCTCAAGCCTACCTGCACAGTCGCGGAATCACGACCGTTGCTCACGATGACCCACTACGCTTCCATCCACGCTGCTACTACCGGCCCGACGAGGACAGCCCGACCGAGACCTGGCCGGCACTGATCGCCGCTGTCACCGATCTTGGCGGCACGGTCACCGGCGCACACCGGACCTGGCTCGATCCCTCCGGACGCGACAAGGCGCCCATCGCTTCACCGCGACGGGCCATGGGGCACCTCCTAGGGCACGGAGTTCGCTTCGGCATGGCCGCCGACGTCATGGCCGCCGGGGAGGGGATCGAGACCATGCTGTCCCTGCGCATGATCCTGCCGACTCTGCCGATGGTCGCCGCCCTCTCGGCCAACCATCTCGCTGCACTGCTGCTTCCAACGACACTGCGCCGTCTCTATGTCGCTCACGATTCCGACCCGGCCGGTAATGCTGCGATGGCCACGCTGTGCAATCGCGCCGACGCCGCCGGGATCGAGTCGTTGGCCCTGTCGCCGTGTTCCGACGACTTTAATGACGATCTCCGCCGACTGGGAATCGAAGGGCTCCGGGCATCGGTGCACCGGCAGCTCGTCCCGCAGGACGTGGTTCGCTTCTTGGCCTAGGCCGTGACGGGATGAGCACTGGCAAGCGAATCGATTCGTGCTCAGTCGCTCTTCTGCCCTTCGGACCGGACGGGAGCGCGCCCCGGCCTTCTAGAGGGGCGATCGGACGGCAGGCAGCCCGGTCCCGCAACGGCGGTCCTGTGGCTTTCTTCCCCTGCCGGCTGCGCCGGCATTCCTCGCGAGGCAAGAAAGCCTCG
>LSKJ01000098.1 GCA_001557035.1 Rhodospirillaceae bacterium CCH5-H10
CCCGCCATTCGCGGCGGTTGCGCCGCGATATCCTCATCAGCCGGCGCGGTCCGCACGATCGAGCGCCCGCTTGAAGGTCGCATGATCGACGTTGCCGCCGGAGCAGACGACGGCAACGGCGCGGCCCTTAACGGTCAGCTTGCCGGTGAGTGCGGCAGCCAGCGCCACGGCGCCGCCCGGTTCCAGCACCAGCTTGAACTCGCGAAAAGCGACCTCCATCGCATCCAGCACTTCCTCGTCGGTCACCACGAGCCCCGGGCCCAGCACCTTCTGCGCCAGCGGGAAGGTGACGTCACCCGGCGTCGGCGCCAGCAGTGCGTCGCAGATCGAGCCCGAGAGCTTCTCGTTCTTCTGCTTGGTGCCCGACGCCAGCGAGCGGGCGAGATCGTCGAAGCCGGCCGGCTCGCCGGCGTGGACGCTCGTCGTCGGGCTGAGACCCTTGACGCCCAGCGCCACACCGGTCGCCAGCCCGCCACCGGAGCAGGGCGCGGCGACGGCATCGAGCGTGACGCCCAGCGCCTTGGCCTGCTCGGCGATCTCGAGGCCGGCCGTACCCTGACCCGTCAGGATCCAGGGATGGTCATAGGGCGGCACGATCGTTGCGCCGGTGCTTGCGGCGATGCCCTGGCCGATTGCCTCGCGGCTGTCCTTCACGCGATCGTAGAGCACGATCTCCGCGCCGCTGGCGCGCGTGTTGGCGACCTTGAGCGCGGGTGCATCGGCCGGCATCACGATGGTGGCCTTCACGCCCAGCAGGCGCGCCGCCTCGGCCAGGCCCTGCGCATGATTGCCCGATGACCAGCCGACGACGCCCCTGGCGCGATCGGTCTCGCTCATCGACGCCAGGAAATTGTAGGCGCCGCGAAGCTTGAACGAGCCGGTGCGCTGCAGGCACTCGGCCTTGAGGAACAGCCGGCCGCCCAGCTTGCGGTTGACGCGCTCGTTCTCGAGCAGCGGCGTCCGGATCGTCACGCCTTCGAGCCGGCGGGCGGCAGCCTGGACGTCGGAAAAGGTCGGAGTGGCAAGGGTCGTCGGGGAACTCATCGAGGAACACCTATCAGGTCAGGTAGCTCGGACAGGTCGCGGATTCGTGCCGCGAGCGCACCGGGCAGGTTGTCGTCGGGCGCGCCGGTGCGGTTCACCCAGACGGTACGGAAGCCGAACTGCGCGGCGCCGTGGGCATCCCAGCAGTTCGACGAGAGGAAACACACTTTGTCCGGCGTCACGCCGCATCGAGCCTCGACGAGGCGATAGACACGCGGGTCTGGCTTGAAGACGCCGGCGTCGTCGACGCTCAACACCGCCTCGAAATGGCTCGCCAGCCGGGACGCCGCCACCATCGGTCCGAGCATGCCGGGATTGCCGTTGGACAGGATCGCGGTCCGCATGCCGGCGCGGGCGAGACAGGCCAGCATGCCCGGCGCCTCGGGGAATGGATCGAGCGCAAGGTACGCGCCCATCAATCGCTCGCGAATGGAGGGATCGGCAATGCGATGCGCGGCCAGGCAATGGTCGAGCGCTTCTCCCGTCACCTGCCAGAAGGGCGCGTAGGCGCCCATGCCGTTGCGCAGCCATGTGTACTGGATCTGCTTGTTTCGCCACATCTCCGACAGCGCATCGGCGGCTGGCCCGATCGCCCCGCGATGCCTTGCCACCGCCGAATTGAAGTCGAACAGTGTGCCGTAGGCGTCGAAGACGCACATCTCGATGCCAGGCAGGACGGCGTCCATTCAATTGCTCCAGGGGGACGTAGACCGTAGGCTAACAAGCATGTTCATCGCCATCGTTCAAATCCCCATGTCGAAGCGGCCGCGGGATGCAGCCGTCGAGGCCGCGCGAAAGTCCGCGCCCACCTACACCGCGCTCGGCGCCAAGGGCCTGTTGCGAAAGTATTACCTCAACGGCGAGGCGGGCGGCGGCGGTGTCTACCTCTGGGAATCGGAGGCAGCCGCCCGAGCCTGGTACACGCCGGAGTGGGAGGCGCGCATGGAAAAGGCGTTCGGCGCCAAACCGACCGTCACCTACTATGACAATCATGTCGTGGTCGACAACGAGATGGGCCAGGTCCGCGTCGAGAGCTGAGCCAGGGGAGTAGGGAATGCAAAAGCGCAAGCTTGGCCGGACGGGCCTGGAAGTTTCAGTACTGGGCTACGGTGCCGGCGCGGTAGGCGGCCTGTTCACAAAAGGCGCGGCGAACGACCAGGAGCGCGCGGTGGCGCGGGCGATCGAGGCCGGCATCAACTATTTCGACACGGCTGCGCGTTATGGCGACGGGGAGTCGGAGCGCAATCTCGGTCGCGTGCTGAAGGCCTTGAAGGCCGATGTCGTGGTCGGCACCAAGTTCCGGCTGACGGCTGCCGATCGCGCCGATGTCGCGGGGCTCGTCGTCCGCTCGACCGAGGAGAGCCTGAAGCGCATGGGCCGCGACCATGTCGACCTGCTGCAACTCCATAATCCGCTGACGGCCCGGGACGGCGGCGACAATCTCGATGTCGAGATCGCGCTGAACGAAGTCGTGCCGGCCCTCGAGAAGCTCCGCAGGCAGGGCAAGACGCGCTTCATCGGCTTCAGCGGCG